>CAJUCU010000064.1 GCA_910585335.1 uncultured Bacilli bacterium | reverse complement strand
GTTATATTCTCTACCATTTCTTAAACTCTCCTTCTTACTTTTCTATCATAAAGGAAGATACTTTATGAGTTTTTATATTTCTCCCTTCTAATTCAATACCATTCATTAGTTTGACTAGTATTTTGACTGCTTTTAACGAATGAATTTTCTCTATTTTTATTGAAACTTCTTCTAAAATTACGACAAATTTTGACTAAAAATTAAAAAAAACAAGCTTATAAAAACTTTAGTTTTCAAAAGCATAAAAAGAAAAAGAAAAATTATTTTTTAACCATTGAAAAGAATATCGTTTTACTGTATACTTAGTATAATAAAGGGTTGATAATGATATTATTCATTTATCATAAAGTATCTTCCTTTGTGATACTCATCTTGATTGTATATAAACGAAAAGAATGTTGAATTTATACTCAACATTCTTTTTTAATTAGAAATAAATAAAACCTATTTCTTTTTTTTCATTTTTCTTTCTTCTCTTATTCTTTCTATAAAATCATTAAACTCTTTTACTTGTTTATCATTAATTAGCGTAATCTTAGGGAAAGCTCGTAAAATTCTTGAGATAAAGAACGGCCTTTTTCTAGGGATTCTTTTACTTTTTTCCTAATTTCTTCGGTGGCATCTTTATTCATAAACATATTTGAATTTAATTTCAACTGAACTAATATAACGATACTTGTGATAAAGTCTATGATAAAAATAAGGCCAAATGTGATTCCTAATATATAAATCCATAAATTAGGAAGATGGGTTAAGACTTTGATATAAGCAGGATTTATAATCTCTACAATTAAGAGTCCTCCTAGACCAAATAAGACCGAATTAGAAAGACAGATTCTTCCATTTAAATTTAGTTTCATATGAGAATAATCCCACCAACGAATCTTAAAAAGTTTTTCCATTATCAAACTAGCGAAATATTCTACAATAGAACAAATAACTGCACCCATTACAAAAAGTGCAACTAAATCATTTTTATAGCGATCTAGCATATAAATAATAATAATCGCACCAAACCCATAAATTGGTAAATATAGCCCAATTAAGAAACCTCTATTTACCACTATTTTCTTTTCATGAATACTACAAAAAATAATTTCAACTAGATATCCTAGGATTGCATAGCTGAAAAATAACAAAAATACAAGTAGACATTCTCTTATTATATCCATTATAAACTCCTTAAAAAACGCAAGTTAGAAGAATCAGTACGATACCTAAAACAAGCCCACTCCAAGTGATTTTTTTATGAGTGGTTCTTTTTATCCTTGGGAATAATTCATTACTACAAATATAGATTAACATTCCAATAGTAATCGATAACAATATTCCTAAGAATATTTCATTTAGTGCTACTCCATTTAGGAAAAACATGATGATTCCACCAATAAAAGTAGATAGCATTAGTCCTAAGATAATGGCAATTGTTTTCTTTTTACTTTTATTATTTTGATAAAGTGTCCCTGCAATCACCATACCAAGGGGGATGTTATGAAAACCTACTCCTAAGGCAATCATGATACCCGCACGCAAAGAGGTGGTGCACGTAGAGTAAATTGCCATTCCTTCTATTATATTATGTAAAACTAAAGCGATTGATGCGACTACGCCAATGTGTGCCAAATTATTTTTTACTTGTTTTTTAGATAATTTTTCTTCTTCATGGTCATGATCTGGTACAAAAAAGTCTAGAATGCGCAAAAGAAGCACTCCCACTAACACAAAAACTAAAAATAAAAAAATATGTTTTCCACTTAATGCTTCACAAGCTTCAGGCAGTAAGTCCGTAAATAAAAGCATTAGAATAACAGAAAAAGCAAAGGCTAGCGAAAAATCAATAAACTTTTCTTTTTTTGGAAAAAGAAAGGCAATTGATGCGCCTATTACAATAAATAATCCTAACAATAACGTAATCAATAGCGCAACCATTTTATCATTCATAAAAACATCCCTCTTCTCAATTATTGTTAGTATATCATACTTTCTGGAAAAAGAAAAAGACAAAACTAATTTTGTCTTATGACTCTGGTGTTTCTGGTGTTGGCTCTGGTTCTGGTTCTGTAGTTTCTTTTACTTTTTGCATTGCTTCTATTCTTAGTTGACCTTTAGAAACCGTTCCCATTACTTCATTGCTTGTAGCACTGTCAATCCATACTTTTAAAGTGTAAGTTTGTGTTGTATTAGGCGCGATTGTTCCAGAATCTAGTACTCTGTTTGGATGAGTTCCTGTTGTATTTAATAGCGCTAGCGCTGTTTCTGTTCCATCTTTTGTTAGTTGATATTTAATAAAACTGTCTGACATTCTTGTGTCTGTTTCTAAAATCGCTAAATCATCTAAATAGATTTCATAACTACTTTCAATAGTTCCTGTATTCTTTAAAGTGAAAGTATAACCTGCATCAGCAAGACCATCCGCATCACTCACTGGCACTGCATTTTCCATGGTGATTCCTTCTCCCATGCTGTCATCCAATGCTAATTCCAATGTTCCTGCTTTTAATGTTAATTCTTTTTCTCCTCTTAGTGTTAATTGTAACCAAGCGTATGATAGTCCTACTAGCATAACCAAAGCACTTACTATTACAAAAAGCCCCATTTTATGTTCTTTTATAAATTCAACTGCTTTTCCATTCTTTTTTTGTTTCATTTTATTCTCCTCCTATTATTATCATAGCATATTTTTTTTAAAACATAAGTTTTTTTACATCACTTTACAAAAGAAAAAAACGTAAATTTACGTTTTAGGTTACTAGAATAGTAAAGTAATTATTACTATGACCGCAAGAATAATGCGATAAATCATAAATACTTTGAAATCATGTTTCTTTAAGTATTTTAATAAATATTTAATACAAACTATACCAATCACAAAAGAAGTTACTACACCTAGAAGAAAAGTAGACAGATTGGCTATAATTAAATCAATGGTTCCTTTTTTGATTAGTTGTAAAAAGACAGCACCACACACTACTGGGGCAGATAAGAAAAAGGAAAATTTGGCAGCACTTTCACGGTCTAGTTTTAAGATTCGTGCTGCTGTAATTGTAGTTCCACTTCTTGAAAACCCTGGAATCAAGGCAAACACTTGACTGCATCCAATTAAAATGGCATCTTTTAAATTCATGTCTGTCATTTCTTTTTCTTCCTTCGATATTTTATCTACAAAATAGATAATCATACCCATGATA
>CAJUCU010000063.1 GCA_910585335.1 uncultured Bacilli bacterium | reverse complement strand
CTTTTAGGGATGAATTTTTGCTAATTATTACTACTTGTTTAAGATTTTAACATTTGCCAAAATTTTCCATAAATTTTACTTCTAATTACTATCTGACAACTCTAAAAATTACCAAAAAATGGAATTTAAAACACCATAACTGTCATTTAATTCTGGCGACCTATCGATTATGTTTGAAATTTAGAACTTTTACAATTAAATGTTCTATGAGATGATTAAATCACAGAAAAAGGAATCAATTAAGATTCCTAAAACTTAAATTACCATGGTTAGATAGATTTTACATAATTATTACTTATTTCCAATTTTTAACAATTATTTTCATTATCTTTTTCAATAAATATAATTTTAAGAAAAAAATAAGTCTATCAAATTGGTCGACTTATTCTTAGTTTTTAATATACTTTACTTGTATGATTTTTAAAGATTTTATAAACGCTTATAAAATAAGCTATTTACCACAACAATTTTTGTACTTTTTGCCCGAACCACAAGGACATTGATCATTGCGTCCAATTTTATTTACACGCTTTGGTTGCTTCTTGGTATTTTTTTCTGTGCCTTCATTAGTTTTTTTATTCTTTACTACTTCTTTTCGTTCAATATTCTGTCTAATTTCTGCTTTTAATAAGAAAATAGAAATATCTTTGTCAATCTTTTGTAACATTTGATCAAATAAATCAAATCCCTCCATGGTATAAGCACGAAGAGGATCTTCTTGAGCGTATCCTCTAAGCCCAATTCCTTCACGTAGATGTGACATCGTATTAATGTGCTCCATCCAATAATTATCAATTACTTGTAGTGAAATTGCTTTTTCAAATTCACCTGTTATCTCATTTGGAATCTCTGATAATTTTTCTTCGTATTCATTTATCACTAACTTATATAAGGTATCAATCACTTCATTCTCGTCTTCACCTTTTATATCTGATACTTTAATATCTTTTCGTAACAAATTTTCATTACTAAATTCCATGATATCAGTCATATCTTCATCTGTTAAATATCCTTCTGGTGCTATGTGTGATTTTACTAAATCTTCTACATGATGACGGAATGTATCTAAAATTGTTTCATGAATAGAATCATTATCTAGAATTTCATTTCGTTTATCATACATAATTTCACGTTGATTGTTCATAACATCATCATATTGTAATAATTGTTTACGTGTATCGAAGTTATTTCCTTCTACACGTGCTTGAGCAGTACCAATTGATTTTGTAAAAGTCTTACTTTGAATCGCTTGATCTCCAAGCCCCATTGTTTTCATTAAATCACGAATTCTATCACTTCCGAAACGAACCATAAGTTCATCTTCCATTGAAACAAAGAACTGAGTATATCCTGGATCTCCTTGACGTCCAGAACGTCCACGTAGCTGATTATCAATACGACGTGACTCATGACGTTCTGTACCTACAACACATAAACCACCTAATTCTCTGATTTCATCAGAAAGTTTAATGTCAGTACCACGTCCTGCCATATTAGTGGCAATCGTCACAGATTTATGTTGTCCTATTTTGGAAATAATCTCCGCTTCACGAGCATGATTCTTGGCATTTAATACCTCATGAGGTATTTTGGCCTGTTTTAAAAGTTTGCTAATCAATTCACTGGTTTCTATTGCAATAGTACCAATTAGAACAGGTTGCCCACGATTATAACAATCTTTAACAAAATCAATAATGGCATGATATTTTGCCTCTTGTGTTGCATAAACTAAATCTGGTGCGTCTATTCTTTCAACGGGACGATTGGTTGGAATTTCTATAACATACATATTATAAGTATCACGGAATTCTTCTTCCTCTGTTTTCGCTGTACCAGTCATACCTGCTAATTTTTGATACATTCTAAATAAGTTTTGAAATGTAATAGTAGCAAGAGTCTTTGTCTCTTGGTTTATTGTAACGCCTTCTTTTGCTTCAATTGCTTGATGAAGACCATCACTATAGGCACGACCTTTCATAAGGCGTCCAGTAAATTGATCTACGATTATAATTTCACCATCTTGTACTACGTAATCAAAATCTTTCTTCATTGCATAATTTGCGCGTAAAGCTTGATTAATATAATGTACTAAAGTAGCATTATTTATATCATATAAATTGTCTATATGAAACATTTTTTCTGCTTTAATACTTCCAGAATCGTTTAAATTGACACTTTTTGTCTTTTCATCATAAATGTAATCTTCATCAAGTTTTAACCCTTTAACAAATCGGTCAGCATCTATATAAAGATTTGCACTTTGCATTTGACCGCCTGAAATAATTAATGGTGTTCGTGCTTCATCAATTAATACAGAGTCTACTTCATCAATAATTGCAAAATTTAAAGGTCTTTGTACTCTTTCTTCTTTTCGTACTACCATATTGTCACGTAAATAGTCAAATCCTACTTCATTATTCGTTGTATATAAAATATCACATGCATATTGTTCTTGTTTTTCTTTAGCACTTAAATCTCTACCATTAACACCGACAGTTAATCCTAAAAACCTATGAATGCCTCCCATCCATTCTGCATCACGGCCTGCTAAGTATTCATTAACTGTAATAATATGAACACCATTCCCAGTTAAGGCATTTAGATAGGCAGGAAGAACACTTGTTAATGTCTTTCCTTCACCAGTCTTCATTTCTGCGATATTTCCATAGTGTATCGCTTGTCCACCTAATAATTGTACAAAAAATGGTTTTTCACCAATGACACGATAAGAAGCTTCTCTTGCTACAGCGAACGCTTCTACCAAAATATCATCTAAGGTTTCACCTTTCTTTAATCTTTCTTTAAATTCTTCTGTCTTTGCTTTTAATTCTGTATCTGTTAGCTTTGCCATGTCCTCATCTAGTTCCATAATAGCATCAGCTTGACGTTCAAATTTTTTCAATTCTTTATATTCATGATCGAACATTTTTCTAATAAAATTCATAATAGAACCACTCTCCTTATCACAATATTTTATCAAAAAAAAAGACCCATGTTAAGTCTTTTTCCTACTTTCGCATTTTTTATGAATTAAATATCTTTTCGATAACAATATTTCACATTTTGTAGTGGTCCTAATTTATTTTCCAATTCTAACTTCAGTATTTTTGTCATTGTCTTTGTTTGTTCTAATTCACTCATATTGACTGAACGAAAATCTAGTAGGTGGTAGGAAGAATTTAATATAACTTCTAAATAAGAAGAATCACTATCTTCGCTACAGGAATTTAATACAGGTGAATCTATGTTGAGAGCTGAGAAAAACTTTTGATAAATAAGTTGAAGAGAAAATAGAAAACTTTCTCCATAATATGAATCTTTTTCATTGCTTTCTAGTATTAATTCAACAAAGTCTAATGCTTCACTTGGATACAGATTGATATCTATATTGGCTAAAGAAATATAATTAGCACAGCATTCAAATAAACTTTTTTTATATATTTCTAATGTTTCTTCCTTTCCTACTAATTGCGTAGGAAATAAGTACAACAATTCGAAATCTTCATTTTCTGGTATTTTGTGTCTCATATTTTCAACGATATTTCTTTGACGCTCTCTATCAAACATTTTGTCAAAAAAATTAAATATAGCTTTTTCTTCCATTTTATTAGAGCTCCTCTCTGCAACTATTATATTAGCTGACTCTACTTGAGTCAAACTTTTATTACAAAAAGAAAAAGGCGTATGCCTTTCAGGTTGTTGACAAAGTGGTATATTCAAAATGAATATACTGCTTTTTCTAT
>CAJUCU010000062.1 GCA_910585335.1 uncultured Bacilli bacterium | reverse complement strand
AAAAAATAGAGTTGCTTTTTTGTTAATCATCTATAATAAAATGGAAAAATATGGTAATATAAGATATACAATAAAGAGGCGGCGAGAGTGTGTTAAATTTTATAATAAGTGAAGATAACCACCAATTTTCGGAAGGCATGAAAACAACGATTAATAACTTTATGATGAATTATGAAATAGATTACAAAATTCATAATTTTGAAGGATATAATAAAGAGTTCTATAAAACAGTAAGAGAAGAAATTGGATTTAAGGTATATTTTCTAGATTTAGTGACCAATGAGGGTTCGGGACTAGATGCAGCGAGAATGATTAGAGAAAAGTATGATGATTGGGTCTCGATTATCATCATTGTAACATCACATGAAGAATATAGGTATGAGGCGTTGAGTACAAGGCTTGCAATATTTGATTTTGTAAATAAGTTAAATAGATATGACAAAGTAATTATTCAAGATTTGAAAAGAGCGATGAGTAATTATGATAAAAGAGAGAAATGTTTATCTTATGAGTATAATCATATTTGTCATAAAATAGAATTCAGACATATTATCAATATAGAGAAAGAACAAGACAGTAAAAGATGTATCATTCACACAACATATGGAGACAAGGTAATCCCAGGAAGTTTGAATACAGTACTGAAGTTATTAGACAAGAGATTTATGAAAGTTCATCGAAGTGTAATTGTAAATATTGATCAAGTAGATAACTATGATATAGTGAAGAATAAACTAGCATTTCGAGATGGAACTTTTACGAATCTAATCGCAAGGGATAAAAAGAAGGAGTTGATGGTACGTGTTAGAACAAATAATTGGAAATAATTACTGTAAAATATTGGTAAAAGGGGAATCTGCATTATGACAAATATGATTGTCAAATTAATATGTGCTATTATTTGTTCACTTACATTAATGCATTCTATGAAAATTATGTTAGATAAAGAGTATGATTTACCGATGAAAAAGAAAATAGTATTATTAATCTTATTAACTGTTATTACTTATTTTTCATATAGTGAACAGTATAGCGGAGAGAGCAATATTTTAAAAGCGGTATTTTATATTATAGTATTTCGGATTATATTTAAAGAGAATATATATAAAACGTCAATCTCTTTATTGGTAACATTAGCCTTAATAGCAAGCGTAGATTTAGCATGGAGTATATTTTTCATAAACTTTACAGGTGCTGCTCAAGCAAGAGGAATCTGGTATTATATATTACTTTGTAATATTGTTATTTGTACTATTACAATCCTGATAATAAATATAAAGCCACTCAAAAAGTGGATTACTTCTTTTGTCTCAAATCTAAATGAGAGAAGTAAGTTTTCTACATTCTTTTTATTTGCATTGTCTGTAATAGTTATTTTTTACGCTTTTTATAACATTAGTATTAATTATCATTGGAGTGAACAATATTTTATAAATGCGTTAATTATAGTAACTTATGTAGTAATTATTTTAATCTTTTTTAAAGAAAGAAATGACTATAGTAATCTGATGATTCAATATGACTGCTTATTTGATTACTTTAAAGAATTAGAAGATAGTATTGATGAAATCTCATTAAATAATCATGAATGCAAAAATCAACTTGCTGTATTAAAAGGTTATATAGAAATGAATAAAAAAAAGGAAGCACTAAAATATATAAATGACCTAAATTCAACTTTAAATGCAGAAGACCAGATGGTAACTGCAAACTTAAAAAATATTCCTAAAGGTGGTATCAAAGGTTTACTATATTATAAAATAATTACTGCCAAAAACAAAAAGGTTTCAGTGGTATTAGATATTAGTGATCATGTTACAAAGTATT
This sequence comes from uncultured Bacilli bacterium, assembly GCA_910585335.1. GTDB lineage: Bacteria > Bacillota_I > Bacilli_A > RF39 > UBA660 > MGBC119817. Next base: position 2,264 of record CAJUCU010000062.1, on the reverse strand, counting down.
TAAAAAGATTAACATATGAAGAGAATAAGATATTATCGAAAGTATTAGGAGTATATATTGATAATGCCATTGAAGCAGTTTTAGAGACGAGAAAAAAGGTACTAACGATAGAAATATACAACATTGATAACGATATTAATATAGCAATATCAAATAAATTTAAAAATAACAATGTAGAAATTGGAAAAATTTCCCAAAAAGGATATACAACAAAAGGATCAGGACATGGCAAAGGATTATACTTAATAAATAAGATTGTAAAAAGAGAAAAGTGGTTTACCACAGAAAGAAGGATTATTGATAATTGTTATATTCAAAAAATTACTATTATTTCAAAAAAAAATTACTGAACAAATCAGTAATTTTTTTAGTCTTGAAAACTAGTTGGTGCAACTGGTTCGTCAAGAAAAACAATCATGCATCCCATTGATGCAGCTCCAGTAAGCATTAATGCGATTGCACCAAATACTTTTGCTAATCTTTTTTTCATTCTTTTACCTCCTTCTTTCTAAATTACTAAAATATTATTTCTAATATTTAAGCCTGTTGATAAGCCAAATAATTCCTATAAGGCTGCCCAAATAATTTGTATGTTAACGGATTAACCATAATTGCTTCTAATATAATCGCTGCTATAAATAAATAATTAATATTAGTATTATTTATTAGTAAAGCTAGAACTATGTACAGAATAGAAATACATGTAGTAGCGATTTTTCTAATTTTTCTTTTTTTAACATTTGGTAAAGGTCGCTTAACAGTATCAGCAGGAGCATAAATAGCAAGAATAACAGTGCCAATTCCACCAATAATTACATAAGCTAGATTACTTAGTGGAAAAGCTCTCATCAATAGAGGTAATCCAATAAATAAAAGCGCAGAAAAAATTAAGCATTCATAGCTTTTATTAGCGTGAAATCCAAAGCCAGGAAATCTTATAATATTAAAGAATACGATTAATATCATTAATTCCTTAAATATTCCAATTAAGATTGCGATAGCGCAGATAACTATAAGCTTTGTAATACTTAAATATAATCCTTCTAAGCCATATCGTAATTTTTCCATCTCTTCTTCTGTGTAGCTCTTATATGTAGTAATAAACTTCATAGATCTACTCAAAAATAATTGTTTCAATTCATCACCTCACTTCTGCTGAACAATACTACTATACATGAAATTATTTAACTTAATTAAAAAAGTAAATAAAGGAACTGATTGTCCTTAAAGTTTGTCGAATTTTGTCGAATAATAGGAAAATTTTTCCAAAAAAGGTCCAGAAATGACATTTTACGGAATTTTCATAATTTTCAGAAGAAAACTGTTAAAATAAAATTGCGCACAGGGAGAATAGCTAGATGATGAAAGATTTAAAAGAAGGTGAGGTGTAAGAGTTGGTCGGTCGTGTTAAATGGTTTAACAATGAAAAGGGCTATGGCTTTATAGAGTATAAAGAAAATGAAGATATCTTTGTACACTATTCTGCCATAGAACAAGCTGGTTACAAAACTTTAGCAGAAGGTCAATACGTTGAGTTTGTTCTACTTGAAACATCCAAGGGACTGCAAGCAAACCATGTAAAACTTGTAAAAGAAACTACTACTTCAAAATAAGTAGTTTTTTTTATGTCGTTATGGTAATATATAGTAAAGGAGGCGAATGATATGTTCATGATTATTCGTGGTGACAAATTAAGTGTCACAGAGTCAATGAAATCATACATTGACGAGAAGTTAGGAAGGTTAGAGAAATATCTAGAGAATGCATCCGATGTACGTTGTACTGTTTTAGTCAAGGTAAGGGGAAAAGAGCAAATTGTTGAAATTACGATTCCTCTAAAATCAATTATTTTAAGAAGTGAAGAGAAACAAGAAGACTTCTACAAAGCTGTAGACAAAGCTGTAGATGTTTTAGAAAGACAAATTAGGAAGAACAAAACGAAATTAATGGCAAAACAAGCGAAAACAATAGTAGATTTTGATTTTAATGCTATAGAAGAAGAGAAAGCAGAAGAAACATTAGAAGTTATTAAACGAAAAAAGGTAGAAGTAAAGCCAATGAGTGAAGAAGAAGCTATTCTTCAAATGGAATTGATAGGTCATCAGTTTTATATGTATAAAGATAGTGAGACATTATCTCCTGCTGTTGTCTATAAAAGAAAAGACGGTGGCTATGGTGTCATTGAATCTGAATAAAGAAAGGCATACGCCTTTCAGGCTGTTGACAAATAGGTTTAACAGTCTTTTCATATGTAAATAAATTTG
>CAJUCU010000061.1:3068-4520 GCA_910585335.1 uncultured Bacilli bacterium | reverse complement strand
GAAAATTAAAACCTGACTACTCATTATCAAAATATATACCACTGATTGCTGAATTTCTAGGAATATATGAGTATTACAATCAATATGGAATTTTCCCTTATGGAGATCGTAAGCATGGCAAGTTAGGTATTTTAGAAACTTATAAAGAGATTTTTAATGTCACTACAAGCCAACAAGTAGCCAATCTCATGCAAGTCACTAAATTAAAAAATAAATTTCGTAATCAAAAATGCCCTTGTAATTCTGGAATGAAATTCAAAAATTGCCATTGGGATATATTAAACACAATTATTTCCAGTAATACTGAGCGTGCACAAATGGAAAAAGATTTTATATTATTAAAAAGGGGTTAGTCTATGGAAATTATAGATCGGCAAAATGAAAGTGATTCCCTGATGATACAGGCTACAGCGAGATTATTATACAATAGAGCTGATACTATTGATATGATGCAATGGATAATTGTTATTACTCTTCCTTTGCTTAGACTTTTTTTTGTCCAAAATATCTTTTTAGATTACTTTATGATGGTTTGGTTCCTTGCTTCTTTTGTATTTGATTACTATATTGATAAGTATACTGAAATTGCTGCAGAGTTAAAGAAAAGCTTTGATTATTATGTTTTTGGCTGGAATGATAACTACCAAAAAAAACTTATATATCTATGTCAAAAGTATAAAGTTAGGAAAGAATATTTTTTCAAGACACAAACAGAGCATTCTGGATCTGATACACCTAAAGGCGTTAAAGATTGGTATACGATAATAGAAAAAAATTCTTCTAAAAACGAAGCGATTAAATCTGCAATGAAAGAAAATATATATTTTGACAAAAGAATCAATAACATTGCACACCTACTTATAATAATATTAATATTGGTAGTAGCCTTCGTGTTTTCAATATCAGGAATTTCCTTCTATGAAGTACTCTTTGGATTATTTATAACCTTTGCTTCACTTACAAAAAAATTATATTTAACTTTTATAAATTTAAAAAAAGTAAATATCATAAACTCTAATATCGAAAATCTACTATGCAACAATGAAGTTGATTTGATTTATTTACAATCAGAAATAGACAAAAAGCGTTCAATTTCTGGAACAACTAATAAATTTATCTATTTTTTTAAAACTAAAAAAATACATAAAGAAGTATCTAATTTAAAAAATAACTGAAACTTCTATAGAGAATGAATCACTATTTTCAATAATGTAAAAATCAGTAATTTGATTATTATAATAAAAAAGCTAAACCATTAACAGTTTAGCTTTTTTTATTACTACCCAGAATTTGAAGTCTGTCGAACTCTTCATTATTTTAGTCTGACGTGGCTATTTTTCCTCCATCTCTTAATTTCCTATTCTCTTCAAATAATCCTATCAATTGTAAAAATGCTTGCGTCTCATCGTCTGAGAGTCCACCTAACTTGATTGATATTTCATCGGAAATTCC
>CAJUCU010000061.1:1503-3024 GCA_910585335.1 uncultured Bacilli bacterium | reverse complement strand
TCTGACGAGACTCGCAAAATTTTACATATCTCAATAAGAACACTGACAGATGGAAAGTTTTTCCCTTGTTCATAAGCTGCTATTACTGATGTAGAAACGCCTAATTCTCTCGCTAATTCTACCTGTGTCATCTTCTTTGCTTTTCTTATTGTCTTTAGTTTATCTCCAAATAATTCCATTCCTACCATGGATTAATTATAATAGCAGCATGTACAGTTTAACTATCTCTTAAGAATAGTTATATTATCGTTTCTTTGTTTTTTTGATATAATAACTATGTTGAAAAACAGAATAACTATTAGATAATGTAAAAGGAGAATACTTTTGAAAAAACTAAGTATCAGTTTAGCTCTTGGAGTGGGTTGCACTTCAGAAAAAAGTAGCACCACTTCTAAAAGTCACGAAACCACCAAAACATCTTCTTCCACCCCATCAAGCCCAACATTTAATGAGTCAAAAGAGGGTAAAGAAAATAGCTATGATTTTGTAGACTTTTGGGGAATTGACTATAAAGGACCTCAGGGTATAAATGATATCGTTGGATATTATGAGTTACCAAGCTCTCCTGAGACTCCTATTAAAATCTACCCTGATGGTCGCTATACTCGCATTCTACGTGCATCTCAAGCACCGATGGAAGAAGCCGCTCACTCGTCAAAAATAGAATTTTATTTTGATGAAAATAATGAAGTTCAAACAAATCCCTTTTACACTAATAATGGAGAATATAACACACTTTCTCAGGGAAGAGTTGTAGAAAAAAACGGAATCTATTTCCTAGTCCCATTATCATACTCAAGCGATTTATACCTAGATGATAAAGCTGAAGCAACTTATGTCTTTACCGACACTCTGCAAGATAAAGATGAAATGAGTAGTATTCTTAAAGATACTTCTAAATTCAGTGAATATAGTTTCATTAAAAATGGAGTATTCTTCAATTCTGCTGATGGAGAAACAGATGAATCTAGCATAAAAAAATCAGGTAACCCTGACCTAGAAACTCTTCTTGACAGTAAGCCACTGTTACTTCATAACAAGTCATTTCCTGTAACGACTATAAATCAACTTTATTCAAGAAGGAATAATATCAATGTGAGTGATTTAGTTGCTCTAACACCAAAAGAACTTGATTCTATTGACTTTGATAAAATATCTAGGGACTCAAAAGAAAAATTAAAATTCGGTTTTAAATATTCTACTTCTGTTGTTGATAAAATTTTTGCAACAGATGGCGATAATATTTATGATGTTTCAGAAGACCAGCTCGGATTGCATGCAGAACGTCAATCTGTTATTCCAAAATAAAATATTATTTATATAGGAGAAAACTATGTATTATACACAATCTTCAATTAATACAGAACACTTGGTTAAAGCAGATTATGCGAAAGCAAGTATTTCTAAAGCAATGAAAGAGGAAGTCGAAGTTTATCGAGTTCTTGATGAGTGGCGTAATCTTCGAGCTGGAAATTATATAGTAGTTAAGCGTAATGGCGAGCTAATGAAACTGGCGTCTCT
>CAJUCU010000061.1:0-1485 GCA_910585335.1 uncultured Bacilli bacterium | reverse complement strand
ATTCCCACTAGACGAAAATTATCTACTACTTAATAACCACGGAAAACGGATTGGTAAAAAGTTGTTAGAGTTTAAATAGATAAAACATAATTACTAATCTAAGTTAATATATCTAGACTTATAAATAAACTCTTAAATAAAAAAAGCCGAGATAGATCTCCAGTATCTACCTCGGCTTTTTTATCCACATCTTTCACTCCATTAGTTACTGCAAAAAAAACCTCGTAACTAAATTCTTTTTAAGTGTATTCACTGCCATCTAATGTTCTTTGATATAATTTCTCCAGTCTTCCAAACGTTTACGCGCTCTAAAGACCTCCTCATCGGGTAATTCAAAAGTAATTTCTGGAGAGTGACCTATTCTCATATCCTCCTCAAGAGCCTCATCATTAAGGGAGAAGTATTTATTAAAAAGAGCGGTTAACATAATTTCTTTCCGTAGTTCTTCAACCCGTTTTTTATTTTCAAAGTTTACTTGGGGTCTTATTCTTTCTTGCTCTTCTGGTGTATTTTCTTTCCATTTTCCATCGGCGTTTAAGGACAATTGCAATTTCTCAACTCGACTCTTGTATTCATCAAGCTCTTCTTTGAGCGTTCGAACTTCCTCCGAGTAAGATTTTTCCATAAAGTAGTCCCGTAATCCCTTTAGAATTCTATCTTTAGCTTCTTCAGTATAATATTGGGGTTTTTTATTTGTATCTATTGCTTTAACCGTATGCTCTTTGATATAACGTCGAACTTGCTTCTCAAATGCCTCCTCTTTTTCATTGATTCGACGAATTTTATATTTTTGCATCGCAAGATTAACTATATCTACAACATTATACCTCTGTCCCTCATAAACCATTTTTTGTCCCTACCTTCTTTTTAAAACTACTGATAGTATAGCTTTTTATAACAAAAAACTCAATCATTAAAATTTTTTTGTCCGTAACCACCTCTAGATGTGTCCCTTTATTTTTGAGATAATTATATCATAAACAAGGGAAACGGCCCATCCGTTATTCACAGAAAGAGGCAATATTATGTCTAAACTTAGTAAACTTAATTCTTCTGAAAAAATTATTTCAGCACTCAGCATTGAAATTCCAAAACAGGTCATCGTGCAAGAAATCAAAAATGGCGATTACGATGGAAAAGATGGAAAGAAACATCAGTGGGCTCAGATCATTGCGATTGACTATTCTGATTTAGAGTCAATCCAAAAAGGAGATACATCTATCATGCCTACACCTTTTGTCATCAAGATTTCAGAGGAAAAAGTTGCACAGGTTCTTCAACTTAAACAAGGGCAATCTGTCAACATTACAGAACTGGGAAATGTTAGCTTTGAATTTATGATGAATAAATTCAATCAGATTACAGGTATCGCAACAAGAATCAAATAGCCCTCCTCCGAAGGGAGGGTGGGTTGGCAAAAGAAAGGTCGCTTATGAAAAAATACAAGCTCATTGTTCATGAAAATTCTACTCAAATACAAACTAG
>CAJUCU010000060.1 GCA_910585335.1 uncultured Bacilli bacterium | reverse complement strand
AATACTTAAACCAAGGAGGAGTTTATCCAACTAATACAAAAGAAGTAATTACTAGCAAGTTAGGTAATGATGAAGAAAATGTAACAAGTACTAAAACTCCAGTTCTTGCTGATAATTATAAAGTCATCTATGAAGGAAATGCTCCTGAAGGATGTAGTGTAGAAGGAGTGCCAGGAGAAGAGAATAGAAGTGTATTTGAAACAGTCCCAATCAGTGAAGAAAGGGTAACTTGTGAAGGCTATGAATTTAGAGGATGGGCTTTTGCTACCAAGGATGTAAGGAGATTAAATACTGATTACTTTACGATGCCAGAAAGTGATGTCATATTAAAAGCGACCTGGGGAAAAGTTGGTGTGAATAAATCAATGGAAGGAACTGTATCTATTATTCAAAGACTTTATAATATGATGGCAGACTTAGCTGTACCAGATGATGAAAAAAGTGAATTTGTAACTTCTACTAGTGGAATCAACTTTTCAAGTGCTCCATCTAATAGTAATGGAAAAGGAGTTTACACACTTGCTGCCACTAAGAATGATGAGTTTCCAGTTCATTATTATCGAGGTAATGTTACCACAAATAATGTAAAGTTTGGAGGATTCTGTTGGAAGATAGTTAGAACGACTAGTACAGGTGGAGTAAAGATGGTCTATAATGGAGAACCAGATGACAATGGATATTGTTCTAATAAAACAGGAGAGGCTACTCAAATAGGAGAAAGTAAATTTAATAGTAAAAATGACTCGCCAGCAGATGTAGGATATATGTATGGAACTCGTTATGATGATCAAAGTCAATCTATCCCAACATGGTATAGTCATATAGGGCGTAATAGGAAAAGCTATTCTCCATTAACTTCTCTTTATGCAAATAATAATACATATTATTATGGAGATGCGATTACATGGGATAGTGGAACAGGTTCTTATGTACTATCCAATAATGATGGAAGTGAAGTACTAAGTACAAAATGGGATAATGAGACTTATCGAAGGTTCAAAGGAAAATATGTATGTGCAAGTGGTACTCCTACAGCATGTACAAGGGTAGAGTATATAATTTCTCCGTCGGCTAGTAGTATTAGTTATTTCATTCCCCTTACTAATGGAGAAATATTAGAAGAGATAAATAAGACGTGGAACTATGGAAAAGAAATCAGTTATGAGAATGGAGTATATACGATTCTAAATCCAACAGAAGGAAAGAGAATAAATTGGTATACTGATTATTCTAAGTATAAAGGAAGTTATGTATGTGCCGATGGAACCATAAGTTGTAGTACTATTTGGTATATAGAATCCACTGGTAGTACCACTATGTCATATGTAGAAATGAGTAGTGGAGAGACTTATGATAGTTTATATGAAGAGGCATTAAATACACCATGGATATATGGAAATGATATCGAATGGGATGGAAGTAAGTATATCTTGAAAGATACCATGGAGAGTAGTCCCTTTAACTTGGATAATGATTATAAAACGATTGCCACGAGATATCATTATACTTGTTTGAGTACAGGAAATAGTTGTACACAAGTAGGATATATCCATTATTTTAATGGTGGTTCATCCATTTATCATTTAAAGCTAAATGGAGGGAAAACAATAGAAGATGCGAAGAAAGAAATGTTTACGAATACAACAAATTCTACGATAAAGACGAAAGTAGATACGTGGTATCAAACGAATATGCTGGATTATACTGACAGTTTAGAAGATACGATATGGTGTAATGATCGAAGTATAGATAGAGGACCATTAAAGGGTAAAGATGAAGATTCATCTATTACAAGTGGAACGAATCAAAATAATTATACAATGTTTGGACCACGAGGAAGGAATGTTAGACCGAAGAAACCGAGCGTGATATGTCCAAATGATAGTGACAAGTTTACAGTAAGTCCAGAAAACGGAAATGGAGCCTTAACTTATCCAGTCGCACTTTTAACGGCAGATGAAATGACGTTAGCAGGTCATGGATATAGTTCTAGTTATTTATATACGAACCAAACGAACTGGTCTTTGTCGCCTTCTGATTTCAGCTACGACTACGCGGCCGGATTCTACTTGTACTCGAGTGGCGATCTCAGCTACAGCAACGTCTACGATAGCAATGGTGTGCGTCCATCAATCTCCCTTGCCCCAGGTACCATAATCACGAGTGGAGATGGAACGAGCGAAAATCCATTCACAGTAGAAAAAGATGGTTAAAATAGATGAGATGCTAGACAGAGAAAGATAAAACAGTTCATGGTAAGAAAACAGTGAATTCAGATAGGAACTGAAACACTGCTTTTTCTTTTTCTAGATATAAAAAGACGAATCAAAGAAAATATTTTTGTTTTTATAAAAAGCATGGTATACTACAAAAGGAATGAAATAGGAAAATGGAGGTGCTTTTGTGAAAAAAGAAGTAGTAAAAAAAAGAATCATTGTAAGTGGCTTTGATGGAACCTTAATTGATGAAGAAGAAGCAATTCCAATGACAACCGTCCTAGCAATTGACACCTCAAGAAATATAGGCCATAAATTTGTAATTGCTACAGGAAGAGTACTAACCTCTATATTATCTTATAATCAAGACTTTAATTTTCTAGATTACATCATTGCCTGCAATGGCGCTTGTATCTATGACAATATGAAAGAAAAAATTATCTATAAAAAACCATTACAAAAACAACTAATTCGTACCATTAAGCAAACGTTTGAATCCACAGCCATCCTTTATTTTTGCACTCTAGATAGTTGGCACTTATATGTCTCAACCATTTATCAAGAAAAAAAAGATAAAATCATGAAAAGTGATATCAAAGACTTCAATCGGTTCCTATCAAGAAATAAAAATCATATCTACAAAATAGAAATGCACTTCATAAATGAGAAAAAAGCCCAAGAAGCACTGAAAGAATTAAAAAAATTGAAATTAGAAATTAATTTTAATCTCCAAGTTTTTAATGGCAATATTTATATAATTGAAATAACTGCCAAAGGTGTAGATAAATTTGAAGCATTAAGAAAAATCACAGAAATAGAAAAAGTAAAAATGAAAGACGTCGTTGCCATAGGAGATAGTTATAACGATATTCGCATGGTAAAAAGAGCAGGCCTTGGTGTTGCCGTTGAAAATAGTTGTTCCAGCTTAAAAGAAGTATCAGATGAAGAAACAACATCCAACAACGCTCTAGGTGTAGAAAAAATATTAGATAAAATAAATAACTTACACTAAAATTTCACAATTGCTATTTATAATAATAAAAAAGGAGAGAAAAAATGCGAAAACAAGTAAGCAGGCTTTTTGCCTCATTATTAGCAGTAGCAGTATGTGCCACAATTAGTTACCTATATTTAACAGGATTGAGTAAACTAAAAATAATCAAAGACCAAGAAAATTTGAAAGACAAAAAGTACGTAGAAGCTAGTATAACATTAAAAACAAGCAATTACGGAAAAGAAATTTATGAAGTAAAAGCTAGTAAAGATGTTGTTTATACGAATATGCTCTATCAAGAAGTAGTAGAAGAAAAAATAAAAAATCAGCAAAGTAACACAACTGATTTCAATCATCCATTCATGATTTATAACCCTTATGGTACCAATAAAAATAGCCTGAATATTTATTTTGAAACCAAAGAAGAACAAGAAGTGGAGTACACAGTAAAAGTAGAAGGACTCCCAGACTTTAGTAGAACACTAAAAAATGAGGGAGAAAATAATTTAACCAAAAATCATGCTTATCAAATAATTGGATTAGTAGTAGGGAAGAAAAATAACTTACTATTAAAACTAAAAGATAATAATGGAACTGTAGTAGAAGAAAAAGAATGGACAGTAGATCTTACGAGTATAAAACCAACTGTAGCAACGAAACTAAAACAAAAAACAGGAACTTCAAAAGAAGAACTAAGTGATGGATTATATGTAATGTTCGGTCATGATAAAGCATATAATGCCAACAACTACTTATATGATAATGAAGGAGTGTTACGAAGCGAATTAATCTTAGATGGTTATCGAAGTGACCGTATCATTTTCTTGGAAAATAGCATGATTTATAGTAATCAGGAACAAGAATTTATTAAAGTAAATCGCTTAGGAAAAATAGAAAAAAGATATTCAATAGGAGACTACGTTATGCATCATGACTATATACTAGATGAAGAAAATGAAAACTTAATCGTACTAGCAAATAAAAAAGGAGCTAGTACCATTGAAGATAGAGTCATATCTCTAAATCTAAATACAGGAAAAGTAAAAGAATTAATCGATATGAAAGATTATCTAAAAAAGTTTCATGATATAGCAACCGTTCCTGAAAAAAATACTTATGGTGGAACAGAATTAGATTGGATACACTTAAATTCATTAGATATAATAAATGGAAAAGATTTAGTGTTATCATCAAGAGAATTAAGTACAATTATTTATATGGAAGATGTTTATACAAATCCAAAAGTAAAATATATAATAACAGATGATTCTACATTAGAAAAAACAGATTATCAAAATTTAAACTATCAAAAAATAGGAGATTTCGTCTCACAAGCAGGACAACATACCATTACTTATGAGAAAAAAGAAGGAGAAAATAAGTATTACTTATATATGTATAATAACAATTATCAAGGTGCTAGAACGAGACCTGATTTTAATTGGAAAAACTATAAAGGAACAGGAACTTATGAAAAAGGAGAAAACTCTTATTACTATAAATATTTAATAGATGAAGAAAATAAAACTTATGAATTAGTAGAAAAAATCGTACTGCCATATTCAAGTATTGTAAGTAGTGTAGAACATGTCGATCAGCATTTTGTAACCTCATCAGGAATGAGTCACTGCTTTAATGAGTATGACCAAGAGGGACAGTTAATAAAAGAATTTCAGTATACTTCTAAGAAGTATGCATACCGAATTTTTAAATACACATTTAACAATATCTGGTTTTCATAAAAGACTTTAAAAAGTCTTTTTTTTATGCTAATATATAATTAGGTAAAAAGATGAAA
>CAJUCU010000059.1 GCA_910585335.1 uncultured Bacilli bacterium | reverse complement strand
TTTTTGTATACTCTCAAGGTGCCACATCAATTGTAACTCTACAATACATAATTTAATCATTTTTGTATTCCCTTTCCAAAAAAAGAAAAATTTGCTATAATATAACCCAGTTAGGAATGGAAGTGGGAAAATGCATTTACCAAGTTATAAAGAAGCGAAAAAAAGAGAGAAGAAACCTTATCAAACAAAAGATTATCAACTAGAAGAAAGCTTAAATAAATATCATAATAAAACCTATTGTCTAAAAACATATGGATGCCAAATGAATGAACATGATAGTGAAAATATAAAAGCGATGCTAGAAGAAATGGGATTTAAGGAAGAAGAAGACTATGAAAAAGCAGATTTAATTTTATTAAATACTTGTTCCATTCGTGAGAATGCCCATAATAAAGCTTTTGGTATGCTAGGTAGAGTAAAACATCTAAAAGAACAACGAAAAGACTTGATTGTCGGGCTTTGTGGATGCATGGCTCAAGAAGAAGGCGTAGTAGCAGAAATTAGAGAAAAGTATAAATGGCTAAACTTTGTCTTCGGAACTCATAATCTTTATGATTTACCAACAGTTCTAGAAAAGGCGATAACAGAAGAAAGGCAAGCAATCGAAGTATATTCTACAGACTTAGATATTATCGAAAATACACCAGTAGTTCGTGATAAAACATATAAAGCTTATGTCAATATTATTTATGGTTGTAACAAATTCTGTACTTACTGCATCGTTCCTTATACAAGAGGAAGCGAACGTAGTCGTAAAAAAGAAGATATTTTAAAAGAGATTGATAATTTAATAGAAAAAGGTTATCAGGAAGTCACACTTTTAGGGCAAAATGTGAATGCCTATGGAAAAGATTTATATGAAAACTATGGCTTAGGAGAACTATTAGAAGATATTGCCAACAAGAAGATACCAAGAATTCGTTTTGTAACCTCTCATCCATGGGACTTTACGGATAGAATGATAGAAGTCATTGGAAAATATGAAAATATTATGCCAAGTGTTCATTTACCAGTTCAATCAGGTTCCTCTAGCATTTTAAAGAAAATGGGAAGACGCTATAGCAAAGAAAGTTATCTAGAACTATTTGATAAATTGAAAAAAGTAAGGCCTAATATTGCAATCTCTACAGATATCATTGTAGGATTTCCAGGAGAAAGCGAAGAAGATTTTCAGGATACACTAGACTTAGTAGAGTACTGTAAATATGATAATGCCTTCACATTTATTTATTCTCCACGCGAAAATACACCAGCAGCAAAACTAAAAGATGATGTCTTATTAGAAGAAAAAGAAAAAAGACTTTATCGCTTAAATGAAATAGTAAACAAATATTTCAAAGACAATAACGAAAAGTTAGTGGGAAAAATAGAAAACGTATTAGTAGAAGGTACATCCCCTAAGAAAAAAGAAATGTATTTCGGTTATACAGAGACAAATAAATTAGTGAACTTCACAGGAAAAGATATAAAAGTAGGAACTATTATTCCTGTAAAAATTACCGATGCTAAAACTTGGAGTCTAGATGGAGAGTACAATGACAAATAATATTGAAAAAGCACTAGAAGAAGTAATAAAAGAAATAAAAGAAAGCAAAGAATATCAAAGTTGTCTTGAACTAAAATCAAGAATGCAAAAGAATGAAGATTTAAAAATAAAAATAGAAGAGATTAAAAATCTTCAAAAGAAATATGTTAGAACAGATTTTGAAGATAAAAATATAGCCCAAGAATTAAGAAAAAAAGAAGAAGAATTAAATGAAATTCCTATTTTCGTAGAGTATAATAGAAATTTAGAAGAAGTAAATAAAAAAATAGAACTCGTTAAAGAGGAATTGAATGATTATTTTAATCAAAAATTTAATATCTTAAAATAAGGAAAAGGATAGACGAAAAAAGCCTATCTTTTTCTTTTTGTCTTTGAAAAAAGTATAGCATATTTCTGGAAACTTTAAGGAATAGTAGGCATAAACTAGACTAGAGGAGGGGTAACATGGCAAATACACGTGAAATCGTTACCAAAGCTGTAATCGGGAAAGGAAAAAAGACTTTCACCACAACAAAAAAAACAAAACCAGAAAATATTCCTACTACAATTTTAGGATGCTGGGTTATCAATCATAATTTTTCAGGTGTAAAAACAGGGAATCAAATTGCAATCACAGGAAGTTATGATGTAAATATCTGGTATTCTTATGATAATGATACAAAAACGAATGTTTTAAAAGAACAAAATACATATAGTGAAGTAGTAAATGTTAGACCAAGGGAAGAAAGCGATACTGCAATTGGCAATGAAGATATTATTGTTCGAAGTCTAAAACAACCAAGTTGTACTAAAGTAGAAATTGTATCAGATGAGATTGTTTATACCATAGAAAAGGAACTTGGAATTGAATTAGTAGGTGATGTAAAAGTAAAAATACAAACAAATGATGAAGAAGATCCATGGGAAGAAATCGTAGATGAAAAAGAATTAGAAGAAAAAATAGAACAGGAAGTAAAAGAAGAGTTTATTCAAGATAATAACATAATTTAAGTGTTATCAAAAAAAGGTTGACAACAGCCTCTTTTTCATATAAAATAAAAACGTCAAGGAAAGGAAGGTAGAGATTATGGCAGTAAAAATTAGATTAACAAGAATGGGTGCTAAAAAAAGACCAATGTATAGAATAGTAGCCAGCGATTCTCGTCGTCCAAGAGATGGTGAATATTTAGAACTAATTGGAACATATAACCCAGTAGCAACACCAGCAGATGTAAAAATTGATGAAGAAAAAGCTTTAAAATGGTTAAGTACTGGAGCAATCCCTTCAGATACAGTAAGAAGTCTATTTAGTAAAGCAGGAATCATGACAAAGTTTGCAGAATCTAAAGTAAAGAAGGACAAATAAAATGGATTTTGTTTCATTAACAGAAAAAATTGTAAAATCAATCGTGACAGATCCAGAAGCAGTTAGCGTCAAAGAATTTGAAACAGAAGAAGAAAAAAGAATTCTAATTCAAGTAATGACTTCAAGCGAAGACTTAGGAAGAGTCATCGGAAAACAAGGAAGAACTGCTAATGCGATTCGTACTTTGGTACAAGCAAGTAGTGCTTTAAAAGAAAACAAATACGTTCAGATTGATTTTGATAAGTTCTAAGATTTTCTTAGAACTTTTTTCTTTTTCTTGTAGAAATAAAGAGTTCGTATTATAATAATTATAGTTTGGAGGAATCATTATGAAAACAAGAATCTTGAGTGCTATCATACTGCTGGTCATATTCATACCAGTATTAATAACAGGAGGAGATATTTTTGCCATTCTAATGGGAATCATGGCAATAGGAGGATTATATGAATTAATAAAAATAAGAGAAAGTAAAAACGAATTTCCATTTATGATGAAAATATTTGCATATCTCTTAGTCCTGTTTTTTACACTTTTCAATTTTGAGTCTACATACTTTACTTATAACGTAGACTATAGAGTAATGACATTTATCATATTTGCATTTTTAATACCAATTATATTTATAAATAATAATAAAAAATATAATATAAATGATGCCTTGTTCTTAATCAGTTCCACTTTATTTATTGGTATGAGTTTCAATTTAGCAATTATTATTAGAAATTATGATTTAATGTATTTAGTTTATATATTACTAATTACAACTGTAACAGATACTTTTGCACTAGTGACAGGAAAATTAGTAGGAAAACATGCTTTAGCAAAAAAAGTTTCTCCTAATAAAACAATAGAAGGGCTAATGGGAGGACTAACATTTGGAGTAATAGTAGCAACTACCTTTTACCATCAAGTGATTAATCCAGAACTATCTTTAGTAATGATTAGTGCAATTACACTACTACTAGCAGCAATTGGACAAATGGGGGATTTAGTATTTTCAAGTATTAAAAGATATTATGATAAAAAAGACTTTTCTAATCTAATTCCAGGTCATGGTGGTATTTTAGACCGCATAGATAGTATTGTTTTTGTTATTCTTGCATTCATTTTATTCTTAAATATAATATAGGAGGGTTTTATGTTAACATTATTAATCTTTATTTTAATTTTAGGAGCAATTATTTTTGTCCATGAATTAGGGCATTTCTTATTTGCCAAAATGATGGGAGTTTATGTTTATGAGTTTTCTCTTGGAATGGGTCCTAGGATTTTTTGCAAAAAAGGAAAAAACAAAGAGACGGATTACTGTATTCGTGCAATTCCTATTGGTGGTTTCGTTCAGCTAGCAGGAGAAGAAGTGGAAGATGACAAAAAAGTCCCAAAAGATAGAAAATTGCAAGCTAAAAAACCATGGCAACGTTTCTTAATCATGTTTTTTGGTGCAGGATTTAATTTTATTTTTGCCATATTAGTTCTTTTCTTTCTAGCAATATTCTGTGGAAGCGCTAGCTATAAACCGATTATCAGTGATGTGGAAAAAGGATATCCAGCATACGAAGAGGGAATGAGAAAAGGAGACTATGTAAAAGAAATTAATGGTCATAAGATTAGTACCATGGATGATATGAGTCTTTACTTAACACTAGCAGATCATAGCAAAAAAACGAAAATTGTAGTAGAAAAGAAAGATGGAACAAAGAAAACTTATGAAATAAAAGCAAAAAAAGTAAAAGAAACTAGTTATAAATATGGAATTTCTTTAAAAACAGAAAAAGAATATGGTTTGGTATCTTCAGCAAAATATACAGCAGTAAAAACAAAATCATTATTTAAACAAATGTGGGTAACATTAGAACAGCTATTTACTGGTGGCGTAAAAATGAATCAACTAAGCGGACCAGTAGGAATCTTCTCTATTGTTGGAGAACAAGCAAAAGATGGAGTAGCTAGTCTTATTTATTTAATGGCTTTCTTAAGTATTAATGTTGGTTTCATTAATTTGTTACCATTCCCAGGTTTTGATGGAGGGCATATTTTATTCATAGTAATTGAAAAAATAAAAGGATCTCCTGTAAAACCAGAAACAGAAAATATCATTCACACAGTAGGGTTATTCTTACTAATGGCTTTAATGGTATATATTACCTTCAATGATATTTTAAAATTATTCTAGACGAGACTTTAAAAAGTCTTTTTTTTATGCTAATATATAATTAGGTAAAAAGATGAAA
>CAJUCU010000058.1 GCA_910585335.1 uncultured Bacilli bacterium | reverse complement strand
TGACAGTTTAGAAGATACGATATGGTGTAATGATCGAAGTATAGATAGAGGACCACTAAAGAGTAAAGATGAGGATTCATCTATTACGAGTGGAACAAATCGAAATGATTATACGTTCTTTGGAGCAGATGGAAGAAATGTTAGAACGAAGAAACCGAGTGTGATATGTCCGAATGATAATGATAAATTCACAGTAAGCCCTGAAAATGGAAATGGGGCCTTAACTTATCCAGTGGCGCTTTTAACAGCAGATGAAATGACGCTTGCAGGTCATGGTTCTCTTGGATATAGCAGTTCTAGTTATTTATATACGAAGCAAACGAACTATTCTTTGTCGCCTGTTTCTTTCTACAACTACGACGGTTATGCCTTCTCCTTGGACTCGAATGGCGACATCCGCGACACCCGCATCAACGGTAGCTCTGGTGTGCGCCCAGCAATCTCTCTTGCCCCAGGAACCATAATCGCTAGTGGAGATGGCACGAGTGAAAATCCATTTATAGTCACCATAGACTAATAGTTCGGTATATAAAGAAAAAAGCCGTAGAAAACTTGGTCTGGTAAATGACCTTCTGCTGTTTTTTGAATAAAATATGAAAAAAATATATACATCAACCTGCTTTCCAAACTATTTATCATTAAGAGTCGTAGTAGAAAAAGAAAGTTAAAATAACAGATAAAGATAAGTTTTTACTAAAATCCTTGCCTTCTTCTACGATTCTTTGTTATACTGAAAATAAAGATAAAATAAACGAGAAGGATAGAGACAAAATATGAAATTATTTGGAAAAAAATATAAGACAATAGTAATTAACCCCTCACCAAAAAGAGTAAGACAGAGAATTTATAAACTAGTAGCAATAAACACTGTTTTCGTTATGCTTCTATTTGGCGGCAGTTATGCCTTGATATCTATGAGTAGAGAAAATACTGAAAAGTTAAACATCGTCCCACCAGATGAAGTGAATAAAAAAAATAACGAAGTGAATTCTGATGGAATGCATGGAGAGTCTATAGTAAACATAGAAGAAAATACAAAATATGTAGACCCTGGTTTAGTAGGCTCAATGGATAATATTTTAGTTAGTTATGAATACTATGATGGTGTCACAATGAAACCAGTAGACAAGGTAGATACAAGTAAAACAGGTTCTTATTATGTCTACTATCGAAAGAACTCATCATATAACAATGAAGATATGAAAGTACGAGTAGTAAATGTATATAAAAAAGGAACCACACCAATACAAATGGTACTCTTAGGAAAAAAACGCATAGTACTAGAACGAGAAGAAAAGTATGTAGAAGCAGGTGCCAAAGCATATCATAAAGAAATAGATATTTCTGATCAAATTATAATCACAGATGATTTGACTAATAAGAAAGCAGGAACTTATGTGTTAAAATACATGATAATAACAGAAGAAGGAAATGTCATGAGTATAGTTAGACTAGTAACGATAAAGGATTAATTCCTTTTTTTCTTTGCTCTTTTATGCTATAATCTACTAAGTGATGGAAGTGAAAGTATGAAAGTTGGAATTTTAACATTAGGCTGCAAAGTAAATACCTATGAATCAGAGTTTATCGCTAATAAACTAAAAGAGGCTGGTTATGAAATTGTGGATTTTAATGACTTGTGTGACGTTTACATCATAAACACTTGTACCGTGACTAATACGAGTGATGTAAAGAGTCGTAAAATGATTCGTCAAGCAATACGTAAAAACAAAGATGCTTGTATTGTTGCTATGGGGTGTTTTATAGAAGCCAACCATGATTTTAGGATGGATGGTTTAGATATTGTAATAGGAAATAAAGACAAAAGTAAAATTGTAGAAATTTTGGAAGAGTATTTTCAAAAAAGAAAAGAAATTAGAGATTTATATGAAGAAGAATATAAAGAATTTGAAGATATGGATATCAGTGACTTTCCAGGAAGAACTCGCGCTTTTGTAAAAATCCAAGATGGTTGTGAGAATTTTTGTAGTTATTGTATTATCCCATATGTAAGAGGAAAATGTCGTAGTAAAGATAAAAATAAAGTAATAAAAGAAGTGAACTCTTTGATTCAAAATGGTTATTATGAAATTGTTTTAACAGGAATACATACAGGAAACTATGGAGTAGATATAGATACTGATTTTGCAACAATCTTAGAGGAAATATGTAAGCTAGAAGGTTTAAAAAGACTGAGAATTTCTTCTATTGAAATTACCGAGTTAACAGACAAAGTATTAGAAGTGATAAAGAAGTATTCAGTCATCGTAGACCACTTACATATTCCGCTACAGGCAGGAAGTGATGAAGTACTAAAGCAAATGAACCGAAAATATGATCTTTCTTATTTTTATAAAAAAATAGAAGCGATTAGAAAAATAAGACCACAGATTTCAATTACAACAGATATCATTGTTGGACATCCAGGAGAAACAGATGAGATGTTTGAAAAAACATTAGAAACTGCACGAAATCTAAAATTTGCCAAAATTCATGTTTTTCCATATTCGGTAAGAAAAGGAACCGCATCTGCTAGTATGAAACAAATAGATGGCAATGAAAAGAAAAAAAGAGCGCAACGTCTACTTGCACTAAGCAGACAATTAGAACAAGAGTACTTTGAAACCTTCCGTGGGAAAAAAGTAGAAGTGTTAATAGAGACAACCAAAGAAAGTACAAGTTTTGGTCATACTGGAAACTTTTTACCTGTAAAAATAAATAAAGAGCTGAAACATAATACTTTTTATAATGCAACCATAACAAAAATAGAGTATCCATATTGTATTGGAAAATAAGTTCTAAATAATTAGAACTTTTTGCTTGTTCCTAGTATAATAGAAAAAAGGAGTGGATTAGAGTGGAAGGATATATCAAAGGACAGTATCGGAAAAGTATTTTTAAAAGTGACTCAGGCTATATTATTGGAATTTTTAAAGTCAAAGAAACAAATGATGATCAAATGAATGAATATGTAGATAGAACCATTACTTTCACAGGATACTTTCATGAATTAAATGATATAGATACTTATATTTTCTATGGTAATTTAGTAAGACATGAAAAATATGGTGACCAATTTCAAGTGACCAAATACTCACGTTGTATGCCAGAAGAAAAAGATGCTATGGTCGAATTTCTAACTAGTAGTGTTTTTAAAGGTATTGGTGAGAAAAAAGCTAAGAAAATTGTAAGTACATTAGGGAAAGATACATTGAAAGTAATATTAGAAAATCCGAATAATTTAATTTTAATTCCAACCATTACAGAAAAAAACGCACAAATGCTCCATAAACAACTAAAAGAATATGAATCTAGCTATGAAACAATTATAGCCCTAGCAGAATATGGTTTTTCAACCAAAGATAGTATGTTAATATATAATTATTATAAAGAAAAGACGTTAGAGATAATAAATGAAAATATCTATCAAATAATAGAAAAAATAAATACATTAACATTTAAAAAAATAGATGTCATTGCACTTAGAAATAATATAGAAAAAGATGATCAAAGAAGAATAGAGGCAAGTATTTGTTATATGATGAGAGAACTGAGTGATACGATTGGTCATTGTTATTATTATGAAGAAGAGCTATTTAGTTTTCTTCCTCGAATTTTAAGTGTTTCCATACCAAAAGAAAAGTTTGAAGAAGCGATAGAAAACTTAACCAAAAATTATAAAATAACCATAAAAGAGGAAAGATATTATTTAACAGAAATGTATGAAGCAGAGTGCTTTATTGTAAATCGTTTCAAAATGTTGAGTCATGAAAAAGAAGAGTTAAAAAATCCAGAATTAGAAATAGAAAATTTAGAAAAACTATTTCATATTTCGTATAATAGTGACCAAAAAAGCGCAATAATAAATAGTTATTTAAAAAAGTTTTTGATTATTACTGGTGGTCCAGGAACTGGAAAAACAACTATTATGAAAGCCATATTAGAACTATATAAAATAATGAAAAAATATAGTTATGATGAACTGCGTGAAAAAGTAGCACTTCTAGCACCGACAGGAAGAGCAGCCAAAAGAATGAGTGAAACAACGTTCTTGCCAGCATCTACGATTCATAGATTTTTAAAATGGAATAAAGAAACGGATAAGTTTCAGGTAAATGAGTATAATAAAAGTAATGTCGAATTTGTAGTTATTGATGAAGCAAGTATGATTGATACGTATTTAATGGCTAATTTATTAAAAGGATTAAGTGTGCGCTGCAAAATCATTTTAGTAGGAGACTATGATCAGCTTCCAAGCGTTGGTCCAGGTCAAGTATTATCGGATTTAATACAAAGTGAAACGCTTCCTGTTAATTATTTAAAAGAACTATATCGCCAAGGGAAAGATTCTAATATTATAATGCTTGCTCATGATATTAGAAATGGAAAAATAAATGAGAATATTTTTAATAAAGATGAGGATTTAACTTTTATAAAGTGCTCAAGTGGCGAAGTGATGTCTCATATTAAAGAAATTTCTAGCACTTACGTCGATATCTCCTATAAAAAATTCCAAATTTTAGCACCAATGTATAAAACGATGAATGGAATCGATACCATAAATAAAGAACTACAGGATATTTTTAACACTAAAAAGGTTGCTAAAAAAGAAATGGTAGTAGGAGATGTTTTGTATCGTGAAGAAGATAAGGTAATAGAACTTACCAATATGCCAGAAGAAAATGTTTATAATGGTGATACCGGAATCATTGAAAAAATAACAACAGGGAGCAAAAAAGAAATTCATATTAATTATGATGGCAATACTGTAAAATATACTGCTTCTAATTTTCACAAGTTTAAACCAGCCTATGCCATTAGTATTCATAAGGCACAAGGAAGTGAATTTGATATTGTTATTATTCCAGTTGTAAAAGGATTTAACAAAATGCTTTATCGGAAATTAATATACACTGGTGTCACTAGATGTAAAAAAAAGTTATATTTAATTGGGGATATCGATGCCTTTAAAATAGCAGTAGCAAATACACAATCCAATTTGCGGAGAAGTAGTATTAAAGATTTTTTAATTCATGGTATAAAATAGAAAAACCTTTCCATAATAAGAGTAGAGGTGAAAATATGAAAAAATCAATGAAAAAAGCAATGGGATTAGCAGCAATGGCAGGTGTAGGATATGGTGCTTGGATGATGTATAGAAAACAAAATCCTAATGCAGTTGAAGATCTAAAATCTGCAACAAAAAACACATTGCGTAAAACAGCTGATATGCTAGATGATACTGCATCAGATATGTAAATAAAAACTGTAATATAAAAAGACAGGAAAACCAGAGTGGTTTCATCCTGTTTTTTTGTTGTTTCTAAAAGAAAATGATGGTCATAAAGTTAAATACTTTATGATAATAAAAATACCATAAATCCTATTCTCTATTACTATAAATATATAACAAAATTGAAACTTTTTCAATATTCTCGCATGTGATTTTGTCATAATTTGGCAAAAAAGAGTAGAGTTTGTCGATTATTATTAGTCAAAATCATTGTCGAAAAAAGACGAATAGGAAA
>CAJUCU010000057.1:5189-5761 GCA_910585335.1 uncultured Bacilli bacterium | reverse complement strand
ATGATGAGGCGAGTGAGTTTGTCACTTCTTCTACAGGAATTGATTTTGCCCAAGCACCATCTGATACCAATGGAAAAGGAATCTATACTCTAGCATCTACCAAAAAGGATAGATATCCAGTTCACTACTTTCGTGGAGAGGTTACAACAAATAATGTCAGGTTTGGAGGATTTTGTTGGAAGATAGTTAGAACAACCAGTACAGGTGGAGTGAAGATGATATATAATGGAGAACCTGGTAATAATGGAGATTGTTCTAATACAACAGGAGTTGCTACCCAAATAGGAAAGAGTGCATTTAATAACACAGGTTCACCAGCGGATGTTGGATATATGTATGGAAATAGAGATGATTATATTTATCAGACAAAATCGATAGATGGGATAAACGAAGCTTGGATATATGGAAATGATATTGAATGGGATGGAGAAAGGTATGTTTTAAAAGATACTATCGAGAGTAATCCTATAAATTGGAAGAACAATTATAAAACAACGGCAATTCGCCATCATTATACTTGTTTTAATACAGAAAATAGTTGTAGAGAAGTGGGATATATTCATTATTTTGAG
>CAJUCU010000057.1:0-5169 GCA_910585335.1 uncultured Bacilli bacterium | reverse complement strand
TAGTAGCCCAATTCACTTTTTATCCTTAAAAGGCGGGAAAACAATAGAGGATGCCAAGAAAGAAATGTTTAGAAATACAACCGACTCTAAAGTAAAGACCGTAATAGATACATGGTATCATGATTATATGCTGGATTATACCAGTCTGTTAGAAGATACTGTATGGTGCAACGATCGGAGCATCGATAGAGGGCCATTAAAAAGCAAAGATGAAGATTCATCCGTTGTGAGTGGTTCTAATCAAAATAACTATACGATGTTTGGTGCAAGAGAAAGAAATATGACAACGAAGAAACCAAGCGTAATATGCCCAAATAATAACGATAGTTTTACAGTAAGTAAAGAAAATGGGAATGGAGATTTAACTTATCCAGTAGCACTTTTAACAGCAGATGAAATGACACTCGCAGGACATGGTTATTCAGGATATAGTAAGACTAGCTATTTGTGTACAGGAGAAGTAAGTTGGTCCATGTCGCCATCTTCTTTCAATGACAAGAATGGATATATTTTCTATTTATTCACTGTTGGTAGAATTTCTATTGGCAACAACGTCGCTTTTGCATATGGCGTACGCCCAGCAATATCACTTGTCCCTAGAACTAAAATCGTTCGTGGTGATGGTACTTCTAGTAATCCTTATATTGTTAAATAACTTTAGCTATCTAAACGAAATAGCTCTTTTCTTTTTTACCAAATTTTTACTGCAAAAATTTTTGTTTTAGGGTATAATAAATTTAGAAAGAAGGTAGTTTTATGTCAACAGTTCATATTGATGCCAAAAAAGAAGATATTAAAAAAATTGTACTTATGCCAGGAGATCCACTTCGTGCTAAGTATATTGCTGAAAATTTTTTGAGTGAGTATTATCAAGTCAATCATACTAGGGGAATGCTCGCATATACTGGAAAATACGAGGGCGTCGATGTTACCGTTTTTGCTTCTGGTATGGGATGTGCTAGTATGGGGATTTATGCTTATGAACTATATCAGTTTTATGATGTAGAAACCATTATTCGAATTGGTACTAGTGGTGCTATTAGTAAAGATTTAGAATTACTTGATATCATTATTGCTGATTCTAGCTATGAATTTTCTCACTTTTCTAATCTTTTCTTTCAAGATGATAGCCAGCAGTTTTTTGCTACCAAAGCATTAAATGACCAATTAGAAGAAACTGCAAAAAAGAAGGGTTTTTCTTACCTTCGTGGAGATATTGCTACCGTTGATGTCTTTGATCCTTATGTAGAAAACAAAGACTATATTCAGTCTCTATATCAAAATATTGGCAATCTTCTAGCTTCAGAAATGGAAGCTTCTGCTTTATTTTCTATTGCCAAACATTTAGGACGTAATGCAACCTGTCTTTTAAGTGTAGTGGATTCTCCTTATCAAACGATTAAAATTTCTAGAGAAGACCGTGAAAAAGCATTAAACAATATGATACAACTCGCATTAGACACAATACATAATTTATAACTTTTAGTAGATACTAAAGAAGAAGAGGTGACTTATGGAATATATAAAAAAAGATTTAGGCTCATATAATCTACATATTATTCAAACACAGAAATTTAAGTCAGTAGTGGTACAAGTAAGTTTTCGTGCACCTATTGTAAAAGAAGAAATTACAATGCGTAATATTTTGTCTGATATGTTACTTTTATCTTGTGAAAAATATCCTACCAAAAGGGATATTGCCTTAAAATCACAAGATTTGTATGCTTCACAAGTAATGGTACAAGATTTAAGATTTGGTAATTATTTGAATACAGATTTTTATTTAAGTACATTGAATGATAAATATACAGAAGAAGGTAATCTAGAAGAAGGGATTCGGTTTTTAAGCGAAATTATTAACCATCCTAAAGTAGCGGATAATAAGTTTTGTGAAGAAGACTTAGCTATTATTAAAAGACAGGCTATGGTAGCTTTAGAACGTGTGAAAGAAGACCCTGCTAATTATAGTATGATTCGTCTTTTTGAAAATATGGATAAAGATAGTCCTGTTTCTTATCGACCAATGGGATATTTAGAAGATTTAGATAATATTAATACAAGTAATTTATATATATATTATAAAAATATGCTAAAAACGAATATGATGGATATTTTTGTAATTGGAGATGTTGATGCTAATAAAATAGAATCTCTTATTACTGAAAACTTTCAATCTAATACTTATAAGAAAGCACGGAAGCCATATCGCTTAGAAGAAGTAAAACCACGTAGTAAGAAGCTTATTGTAAAAGAAATAGAGGAACTTACTCAAGCGAAACTTTCTATTGCTTGTCGTATGAATGATTTAACGGATGAAGAGAGAAATTATGCTCTTACTCTTTATAGTATTATTTTGGGTATGGGAGGAGATTCTAAATTATTCCAAAATGTTAGAGAAAAACATTCTGTTGCTTACTATGTCAATGCAACACCAAATAAATTAGATAATATCTTGGTGATTCGAGCAGGAATTGCGAAAGAAAACTTTAAAAAGGTAGTGAAGTTAATCGAAGCAGAACTGCAAGCTATGAAGAAGGGAAACTTTACAGAAGAAGATATTAAAAAAGCAAAAGAACTTTTTCATACTAGTTTAGATGAATTAGAAGAAAGTCCAACACGTATTATTAATGCTTATTATATGATGGAGTTGTTGGGAGTGGATGATATTAAAACAAGACGTGAGAAAATGGATCAGGTTACCTATGAAGAAATTGTATCCGTTGCTAAGAAAATTAAAATAGATACTGTTTACTGCTTGGAGGGAGAATAATTATGGAAAAGATACCGTTAGAAGGATTGGATGCTACTTTATATAAAGAAACATTTGAAAATGGATTTTCTATTTATATGATTCCTTTTTCTGATAAAAAAAATTATTCGCTTGTTTATGCTACCAAGTTTGGTTCTGATATTTTAGAATTTGATATGCCTGGGAAAAAGACCAGGCGAAAAGTTCCTAGTGGTATCGCTCATTTTTTAGAGCATAAAATGTTTGAACAGGAAGACGGGAAAGATCCCTTTACTTTTTATGGAGAGACAGGAACTGATGCAAATGCTGCAACAGATCATGAGTATACGAAATATATTTGTTCTGGAACAAAGAATTTTAAAGAAAATTTCCGCTTTTTATTACAATATGTAAATGCCCCTTATTTTACAGATGAAAATGTAGAAAAAGAAAAAGGAATTATTGAAGAAGAGCTTAATATGTACTTAGATATTCCAGAATTTGTTTTGGAAAATAAAATTCGTGAAAACTTATATCAAAAACATCCAAGGAGAATTGATGTTGGTGGAACAGTAGAAGATATTTCTAAAATTACCAAAGAAGATTTATATGATTGTTATCATACTTTTTATCAACCTAATAATATGTTCGCTTTACTTGTTGGAAATTTTTCAACGGAAGAAGCATTACAAATTGCTAGAGAAGAAATCGCAAATCGCCCTAATCAAAATAGTAAGTTACCAGTTGGAAGAAATTATCATGAACCAGTGGAAGTTACTAAAAAAGAAGAAACCATTTATATGAATGTTAAAGTTCCTAAAGTCTTATTTGCAGTTAAGTTTTTGAGAAAAAAATTTCCTATGCGCGATAAGCATATGCAAAACTTGTATTTACAATTAATTACCAGTGTTTTATTTGGTTCTTCTTCTTTATTTCGAGAAGAAGCACGAAAGAATGGGTTGATGAGTGGACTTTATTATGGTTGGGAAGAAGTAGAAGATACGATTAGTTTGATTTTTCAAGTGGATACTAAAAAACCAGCAGAGTTACTAATAGAACTACAAAAAACTCTTTCTAATATTAAAATTACAGAAGAAGATATGGAACGTTATAAAAAAGTATGGATTGCTAATGAAGTGAGATTAATTGATTATGTAGATGCTACTAGTGATAATGTATTTACTGATATTATTTCTTATGGGGATGCTATTACTAATAGAATTTCTTTAATTCGCAAAATGAATAAAAATGATTTGGAAAAGGTGATTCATCAATTTCATTTGGAACATACGGCCTCTATTACCGTGTTACCAAAAGAAGAACAAGATGCTAAGGAGTCTTTAGATTCGTAGCATCTTTTATGTTTTATTTTAATGGCAAATTTTGGTGAATAATAAAGGGCTCGCTTTTTTCTGGTTTTTTGATTATAATAGATAGTAATAGGAGATGATATTGTGGAAGTGGGAGGACGAAATGTAAGAAATCTTAGATGGATGTATGGACATGGAATGACTTTCGATGATATCGCATCTCTTGATATTCCATATTATAAAATTTTGCAAGGCTTATATTTACTTTATCTAGAAACAGGGGATGAGTTTTTTAGAAGGGAATACCAAACACATTGTGCTGTTGAAGAATTAAATGATTCTAGTTATTTATTGATTGGTGATAATCATATGGGAAGTGTTAGTGAATGTTCTAAGTATTTAGACCAAGTGTTGGAGCTGGCCCTTTCTTGTGGTGTTCGTTCTGTTTTACATGGTGGAGATATTGGAGATGGGTTGATTGATCCAAAACCAACTTATACTAATTTTGAGAGTCAAGTAACACATATTGTGGATGATTATCCTAAAATTGAAGGGATGCGCCATAAAATTGTTTTGGGAAATCATGATAAAAAATATCGTAATAATGGGTTTAATTTAGCCACTATTTTAAAAAACGAGAGAGAAGATATTGATGTTTTAGGTTATGGTATTGGATATTTACGGTTGCAATCTCATCTTGTTTCTTTGGAACATGGGAAGGGATTAGAATATTTACCTGATTGGTATTTGCAACCACAAATGCGTTTTATCGCTCATACTCATGCTTTGGAACTTGGAGAAAAAATTATTAGAATACCATCCCTTTGTATTAATGATACTGAATATAATGGTATTAGAGGACGTTATCGTTCTGGTTGTCTTATTTTGAATATAGAAAACTTTTCTAATTATGATATTTTTTGTTTAGAAGGTTATCAATTTGAAAAAGGTTTTTTGCAAAAGACGAAAGAGAAAAGTTTCCTTTTGAAAAAGTGATGAATGTAGAAGCAAAAGAAAAAGAGGTTCTTTTCTTTTTTTTCTATTTTTTTCCAATTTTCATTATTAATTAAAAAGTCAAGTGTCCAAAAAGGACAAAAAAAAGACACATAGAATTACCTATGTTACAATGTA
>CAJUCU010000056.1 GCA_910585335.1 uncultured Bacilli bacterium | reverse complement strand
TATCGCTTTTCTATTTTTCACTTTTTAGGTGTCACATCATTGACAACTACACATTATGTATATTTTCCTTTTTAGAAAGAGAAAAAAACATGATAAAATTTCTAATATGGAAACTATTTTCTTTTTTGAAGAGTCATTGGATAAGGAACATCATAGCTAGTTTGTAAAGCAAACGCCTGCTGATAAAACTCTTTTTTCTCTTCTCCTAAAACATCTAAGAAAGAAAACTCTAAGTCGCCACCATATCCATAATATAAAGCCTCTAGTTCCTGATAACGAACTTTCTTTTTATCACTTAAGTATTGAAACATAATATCACGATATTTTGTATGATTAGATCCTATAACATAATAATAATCCCAAAATTCTCCTCCATACTGCGCACAAGAAGATTTTGTTAAAGAACTATTCACCATCTCCTCATAATGATAAAAATATTTAATCATTCCAATATTATCCTCTATATCCATCTCTTCAGGATGAAGTTCATTTAATAAAATCAAATTATTAAAAAAAGTTTGTTCCATTTGATCGAGTGCCATTCTCTTCAGTTCAGAAATACCATCTTCTTCCATATTAGGCAAAGATGCATTCTCAATATTCTTTAAATACCATTTATTATATTTAAGTAAAATATCACAGCTTTTAAGCATTTGACAGTTTCGAATAAAATACAAATCCTTCTCTTCACCATAGACTGGAAAGTTTTGAATAAAAGCAATCGGATCTTGATAAACCATATTTTCTAAAATAGTATCTATTTGATAATCCTCTTGTAATCCTAATATCAGTTGAATAAAAGTTAAAACTTCATCTACAAAAAGATAATGATTTTGTTCTTCTTTCGTTATTTCTGAAGCATAAAGCTCAGCATAGATTTCTTCTAAGAAAAGGAATTGAAAACGATTTTGATATCCATTTCTATAACAACCAGGACTTTCTAAAGATGACATTGCAATATGAATCCCACCCATTTGATGTGAGAATGAACTCTCATCATCAACATCAGAACAAGTGTTAACTAAATAGTGAAAAGCTTCATGAGAATCAGCCAGAAAAGAAGCATCACATTTTTCATTATAAATAATACTATTTTCTGAAACTCGTGCAACCACAGTGTCACTTTCTAATTCCTGCTTAATAAAATGACATTTTTCTAAATTACAAGCAAACATTTCTAAATCATAATCTGGAAAATCCTCTTTTAATTGATTCGCTGTTTTCTTTAATATTTCAATTTTACTCAATAGTTCTTCTTCACTAAACAATTGACACTTCCCTTGGTGAAATAAAAAATATTGATACGTATTATCAAGGATAGTCTCTGTTGCAAGATCCCAATTAATATCTTGCTTTTCTTTATCATATAACCTAGATGCTTCATGTTCCTTTGGTCTAACTGGAACAAAATTAGCATAAGCCTCCTCTACAGTATCTAAATCCATTCCAAGTAGATCAATATAATCACCATGATAGGATGAATTAGAAATAGAAGAAATAGCCATCTTCGCCTCTTCGCTCAAAGACTCATCTCTACTGATATAGATATCTTCTAAACTAGCATCGGGATCAAGCACCAATTCTCTTGTTTCCAAACTAGCTTCATAGATTTCTTTTTCGATTACAGAATTTAAGGAAACAGAACTAACTACTGTCAAAACTGGTAAAACACATACTTTTATTTTTCCAATCCATTTTTTCATATATTCCCGCCTTTCCGCTATCGCTACATATTATATCAAAAAAAAGATTGTTTTTAAAGTCTAAAATCTTTCCGTTAAATATAAAATATGATAAAATACTAACAGGAAGTGATATCATGAAAAAAACAATTTTAACAGGACTTAGACCAACTGGTAACCTCCACTTAGGTCATTTATTTGGAGCTGGAGAATCTTATTTAAAATTACAGGATGAATATGAATTTTTCTTAGAAATTGCGGATGTACAAGGGTTAACAGATAATTTTAATAATCCAGAAAAAGTACGAAAAAACGTAAAAGAAATCACGATGGACTTACTAGCTATCGGCTTAGATCCAAAGAAAGTACATTTCTTTATTCAATCAAAAATTCCAGAGATTGCAGAGTTAACGGTATTCTATTCTAATTTAGTGACAGTATCGCGTTTAGAAAGAAATCCAACTGTAAAAGCAGAGATTGCTCAAAAGAAAGAATTATTTGGTAATAATGGAGAAAGTATCACTTATGGATTCTTAGGTTACCCAGTTTCACAAGCAGCAGATATTACGATATTTGATGGCGAAGTAGTTCCAGTGGGAGAAGATCAACTACCACTCTTAGAGCAATGTCGTGAAATTGTTCGTAAATTTAATTCTATTTATGGAGAAGTATTCAAAGAACCTACCGCTGTATTAAGTAATACAAAACGAATCAAAGGTTTAGATGGAAATGAAAAAATGGGTAAAAGTTTAGGAAATGCTATTTTTCTAATTGATAGTGAAGAAACCATTAGTAACAAAATTATGAATGCGATAACAGATCCTAACAAAATAAAGAAAGATGATCCAGCTAATCCTGAGATATGTATGGTCTATTATTATCATAAACTAGTAAATAAAGAAAATGTAGAGAATGTTTGTAGGGAATGTAAAGGCGGAGATCGTGGATGTGTCGCTTGTAAAAAAGAACTGATTAATGCTATGAATAACTTCTTGAATCCAATCAAAGAAAGAAGAAAATTCTATGAAGAAAATGAGCAAATAGTAACAGATATATTAAAGGACGGAACAAAAATAGCAAAACAAAGAGCTGAAAACCAAATGAAAAAGATAAAAGAAGCTATGATGATAAACTATGACTAAAAAGCCATACTCTCACTGAGTATAGCTTTTTATTATTTTACTTTTCTTTTAGAAGAAAGTCTTAGTATTTGAAAAAGATCTAAATATTTATTAGTAAAATTGGTATTCAAATCATGTAACAGTTCTTGATACTTATCTTCTATATTCTTATCATTATAAGAAAAGCATTCTTCATACATATAATTAATTTTATGAAAATTTTTATTCATATAACTTGCTTTCAAATCTTTAATTAAATAATTTTTTATAAACTCTTCTTTTCTAGTTAAAAATTTAGTGTTTTGCATACTTTTCTTTATTTTATAAGAAGGACTTACGGTACTTAAAGAGGATGTGATATCTAAAAGTTCTTCTTCTTCATCTAAAAGTAAAAAGCTTTTATAAAGATTGATACCTTTTTCGTTAAATTCAACAGCAATAACGCGAGATAAATCACAGAAAAGACAAGCATATTCGATGACTTCTTCACTACTTTTAGAGAACACTTCTGTTTTATCTTTAATTTCGTTTAAAAAGTCATAGTTCATTTCTACTTGTTTATATAAAATATCTACTAATACTTTAGAAGAAACACGAAACAACGGGATCTTTTTGATATGTTCTATACTATCTTTCTTATCCCATTCAAAAAATTCATATACTCGTGCTTCTGAAAAATTAAGAATTATATCATATACATTTATCATTTGCATCTCCCCTATAAAAAATTACAATTGTGATCATAAGAAAACCAATTATTGTATAGTAACATTCAAATCTCATAGCAATATATTCTAGATATTCCAGGAATGTATAACCAAAACTTAATAAATTCAAATAAGTAATGATATAAGTACACCCAATAGTCATTAGACCAAAGCCAACTAAAAAGAAAAATATTCGCATTAGCATAAGTACTCCTTATCTATACTTATGATTTTCCTAATTATAGTATACAAATTATTTTAAAGATTATACAAAAAAGAAAAACCAAAGATTTCTACATATCTGAGAAAACATAAAGTCTAATTCAAAATAAAAAGAAATAAAAAAACATGAATATCCTAAAAACATATTCATGTTCTCTATATAAAAATTCCAAAGCATCTTACCTATTTGAGCTATCTTTTTCTACTGTGAATGGATTTTCACTCGTTCCATCTCCACTCGTGATTATGGTTCCTGGGGCAAGGGAGACTGCTGGGCGAACACCGTAAAAATTATTGGGACGATTTTGAGTGAGATTACCAACCGTACGCGTATAGAAAACGCTCGCATAAAAGTCATTAAAGGAATTTGGAGATAAAGACCAGTTGTCCCGATCTGTTTTTAAATAACTATAACTACTATATCCAGAAGTTCCATGTCCTGCTAACGTCATTTCATCTGCTGTTAAAAGTGCCACTGGATAAGTTAAGACTCCATTTCCATTTTCAGGACTTACTGTAAACTTATCATTATCATTTGGACATATCACACTCGGTTTCTTCGTTATTACATTTCTTCCATTTGCTCCAAAAGACGTTTGATTATTTGGATTCGTTCCACTTGATGAATCCTCATCTTTACTCTTTAATGGTCCTCTATCAATGCTTCGGTCATTACACCATATTGTATCTTCCAAACTGTCAGTATAATCTAGCATATTCGTTTGATACCATGCATCTATTGTTGTCTTTACCTTAGAATTGGTTGTATTTGTAAACATTTCTTTCTTCGCATCTTCTATTGTTTTCCCCCCGTTTAGCTTCAAATGATAAATTGGAGAACTACTGCTAAAATAATGTATATATCCTACTTGCGTACAATTATCTCCTGTACTAAAACAAGTATAATGATATCTTGTTCCAATCATTTTGTAATCATTATCCCAATTTAAGGGATTACTCTCTATAGTATCTTTTAAAATATATTTACTTCCATCCCATTCGATATCATTTCCATAAATCCACTTTTTATTTAATGTTTCTTCATATAAACTATCATAAGTCTCTCCACTATTCATCTCTACATATGTCATATTAGCATTATTAGTAGAATCTACATACCAAATAGTACTACAACTTGTAGTTCCATCAGCACATACATAATTTTGGTTATAATCAAAATGATCATTATACCAATCTATTCTTTTGCCTTCCGCTGGGTTTAGAATCGTATATACTCCATTCTCATAACTGATTTCTTTTCCATAATTCCACGTCTTATTAACATCTTCTAAACTCTGACCATTAGAAAGAGGAATATAGTAAGACGTTGGAGTCCTTACACTTATCATATAATATACACTTGTACATGCTGTAGGGGTACCACTTACACATACATATTTTCCTTCGAACTTAGAACTCCACCATATACGCACTACTTCACTTCCATCACTATTGGATAGTACATAAGAACCTTTTTCACTATCCCATGCAATCGTATCTCCATAATAATATTCATTTTTATCTATTTTAAGAGAAAGCAGTTGAGAATAGCTTTTTGAACTACGACCTATATGTTCATACCACTTTGGAATAGATTGAGTTTGATTGACATATCGAGTTCCATACATATAACCAACATCTGCTGGTGAAGTATAACTGCTATTAAATGCACTATTTGGTCCTATTTGGGTATCATATCCTGTTGTATTAGAACAGTACCCATTGTCATCTGATTCACCATTATAAATCATCTTCACTCCACCTGTACTAGTGGTTCGAACTATCTTCCAACAAAATCCTCCAAACTTCAAGTTGTTGTTTGTCACTGCTCCTCTATAATAATGAACTGGAAACTTATCATTTTTTGTTTCAGCTAGAGTATAAACTCCTTTTCCATTTGTATCAGATGGCATTTGAGAAAAATCGATTCCACTACTAGAGGTTACAAACTCACTCTTCTCATCATCGGGTACAGCTAGATCTGCCATCATATTATAGAGTCTTTGAATAGTAGATACAGTTCCCTCCATTGATTTATATACTCCTATTTTTCCCCATGTCGCTTTTAATACAACATCACTCTCTGGCATTGTAAAGTAATCAGTATTTAATCTTTT
>CAJUCU010000055.1 GCA_910585335.1 uncultured Bacilli bacterium | reverse complement strand
AGCAAAAGTTTGAGAAAAAATAATAATGATTGCAATAAGTCCGATCAAAATGTTAGTTAGTAAATTAGGATTATCATACCATTCTTTTTCTTTTTGTATTTTTTCCATATATTCTCCTCCACTCTTATAGTTATTATATCATAAAATAAAATCTCCAATGCTGAAAAATAAATGAAATGCGTCTACAATTGTAAAATAAGAAAAAATATGATATAATGTGGTCATTTGGAGGTGGGAGTATGAAACTACCAACAGTCGCACTAGTTGGCCGACCTAATGTCGGTAAGAGTACACTTTTTAATAAAATTGCAGGAGAACGAATTGCAATTATTGAAGATATTCCAGGAGTAACAAGAGATAGACTCTATCAAGAAACTTCGTACTTAGATAAACATTTTTATCTAATTGATACGGGTGGAATTGATGAGACAGAAGAAATATTCAATAAAGAAATAAAAATACAAGCGGAACTTGCAATTGAAGAAGCAGACGTAGTGATTTTTATCGTGGATGGAAAAGAAGGTCTTACTAGTAACGATTTTATTGTAAGAGATTTACTTAGAAAGAGTAAGAAAAAAATAATTGTAGCCATTAATAAAATAGATACCAAAGAGGCTCAAGAAAACATTTATGATTTTTATGAATTAGGCTTTGATACTTATATCCCTATTAGTAGTATTCATAACACTGGTTTTATTGAACTAATGGATGAAGTATATAAAGAGTTTAAAGACCAAACCGAACTAGCACCAGATGAGCGCCTAAAGTTTTCAATTATTGGGCGCCCAAATGTTGGAAAAAGTTCCTTAATGAATGCGCTTTTAAATGAAGAACGTGTGGTGGTAAGTAATATTGCCGGAACTACGAGAGATATAGTAGACTCTACTTTAAAGTATCATGGTAAAGATTATATTTTAATTGATACAGCAGGAATGCGAAAAAAAGGAAAAATCTTTGAATCTATTGAAAAGTACAGCCTACTAAGATCATTACGAGCAATTGATAAAAGTGATATTTGCCTAGTGGTCATCAATGCAGAAGAAGGAATCAAGGAACACGATAAACATATTGCAGGATATGCGATAGAACGTGGAAAAGGATTAATCTTTGTCGTAAACAAATGGGATACTGTAACCGATACTACTATAAAAGATTATGAAAAACTAATGCGTGCAGAATTCCAATTTGCAAAATATGCCCCTATCGTATTTCTATCCGCTTTAACAAAAAAACGAATTCACACATTAATGCCTGAAGTAGTAAAAGTAGGAGAAAATATTAAAAGGGAAATCAAAACAAGTGTATTAAATGAAGTAATATTAGAAGCTTATCAATTAAATATCCCCCCTTCTTATAAGGGAAAAAGATTAAAGATTTATTTTTCACATCAAACTGGTACATGCCCACCAAAGTTTACTTTAAGAGTAAACAACAAAGGTCTAGTACACTTCTCATATGAAAGATATTTAGAAAATAAAATAAGAGAAGCTTTTGATTTGGAAGGAACACCAATTATATTACAATTTAAAAATAGAAATGGAGACGAATAATGTTATTTAAAAAAGAAAATCCAGAAACTATAATCGAAGGATTAGATAAAGCCCTAGAAATATTAAAAGAACGATATGAGAAAAAAATAATCACGCTAGAAGAGTTTTCCAAGCAATGTGAACAACTAGGGAAAAAAAGAGAAAAATATTTAAAAAAACTAGAAAAACAAAACAGATAAATTTCTGAAACATTCCCCTTACTATCACATATCTTAATAGTAGGAGGTTTAGATGATGTTTAAAGATAATTTTTTTAAGAAGGTAGAAAATAAGACAAATGTAAATAAAGAGACGATTCTCTCTTTAGCCAAAAAATTACAAGATTCTGATATGAAGAGTGAACAGGCATTAAGAGAAGTGGTCCATGATATTTCGGCACTAACAGGAAAAGAAGTATCCAAAGAAAAAGAGGATAAAATTATAAATGCCATCATCCAAGATAAAGTACCAAAAGATATTGATAAAATGTTTTAACTTTTGTTTTTCAAAAGTTCTTTTTTTTTACTCAAAGTCATAAAGTTAAATGAGTTAAAGGAGAATGTATATGGAAAAACAAGAAATTATTAAAAATATTGCGAAACGCTCTGGTGGAGATATTTATTTAGGTGTCGTGGGAGCTGTTAGAACAGGAAAAAGTACATTCATCAAAAAAATGGTAGAGACATTAATTGTGCCGAATATAGAAGATGAGTACGAAAGAAAAAGAGCCCTAGATGAAATTCCACAAAGTGCGCAAGGAAAAACAATTATGACAACAGAACCTAAGTTTGTTCCAAATAACGCTGCCAAAGTAAAAGTAGATGATGTCGATTGTAAAATAAGATTAATTGATTGTGTTGGTTATGTGATTGATAAAGCACTAGGTATGGAGGATGAAAATGGACCAAGGATGGTAAAAACACCATGGTATGATGAAGAAATCCCCTTTGTAGAAGCAGCCGAAGTAGGCACAGAAAAGGTAATTAATGATCACTCCACTATTGGAATTGTAGTAACAACAGATGGTTCCATTGGAGAATTCAATCGAAGCGACTATTTAGAAGCAGAACAAAGAGTCATAAGTGAATTAAAAAGTATTGGCAAACCCTTCATTGTCTTATTAAATTCCACTCATCCAACTCTTCCTGAAACAGAACGTCTTGCCGAATCTTTAAAAGAAGAGCACAAAATTCCAGTAATGCCAATCAATATTGAAAATATGAATGAAAAAGACATGTATAATATTCTAAGAGAAGCACTATACGAGTTTCCAGTCTTAGAAGTTAGAGTAAACATGCCTGAATGGATTGCCATACTAAATGCAGATAATCCAATTAAAATAAGTTATGTAGAAGCAATCAAAGAAAGTGTCGTAGAAATTGACAAACTACGTGATATAGAAAATATTACAAGTGGATTCCTAGAAAGCGATGTAATTGAAAAAGCCTATTTATCTGATGTCGACCCAGCTACTGGAATCATTACAATTTCTCTGAATGCCCCTGCCGATCTTTATGAAAAAACACTAACAGGAATCATCAATATTGATGTCAACAGCAAAGCAGACCTTCTTTCCCTATTCCAAGACTTCAATACGGCAAAGCGAGAATACGATCAAATAAAATATGCTTTAAATATGGTAAAACAAACAGGTTACGGTGTGGCAATACCCGCATTAAATGATATGAAACTAGAAAATCCAGAAGTGGTAAAACAAGGAAGTAGATATGGTATCAAATTAAAAGCCGTTGCCCCATCCATTCATATGATAAGAGTAGATGTAGAAAGTACCTTTGAGCCTATTATTGGTAGTGAAGCGCAAAGTAAAGAACTGATTGACTCACTAATGAAAGATGATGATAAAGACTCTGTAGGCATCTGGAAAAGCGAACTATTTGGACGCAGCTTAGATGTCATCGTGCAAGAAGGGATTCAATCTAAGATTAACCTAATGCCAGACAATATCCGCTACAAACTACAACAAACCCTAACAAAAGTAGTAAACAAAGGCTCTAACAATATGATTGCCATAGTTCTTTAATAAAAGAGAAATCAATCGATCAATAGTTTTCAATAAAAAATTGTATCCTATACCTTTAGGAAACAATTTTTTAGTTTTATCTTATCAATTTGAAATAGTAAACGGACTCGTTTTAGTACCATTTCCACCAGTAATCTGAATAGTTGATTTTAAATTAACAACAGGTCGAACACCAAGTGAGGTACTAGGAGCAACATCATAACTATTTCCTAATCCATAAGGGAGAATATGATGAATATATTCAGAATCATAAGGAGTCAACAACCAATAATCAGTCAATAAACCAGTAACACCATCTGGATTTTCTTTAGAAGAATATCTTTGATATTGACCAGATAACAATTCTCCATGACGCAATAACCCAACTTTGGCACTAACTTTAGAACTAGTCAAAGTAGTCCCCGTTGCACTTGAGTATTTTGCAAGTCGATAATTCTCATTCCTTCCAACAGTTCCTAAATACCATGGCTTACTTTCTATCATCGAAATCTGAGTACTTGTTAAATAATTATTAGAAGCCGTCAAATAAGTATGATTCAACCAATAAGCAAGTTGATAAGTAGAATCTGTTGGAGTATATAAAACTTTACGATATTCAAGATTAAATTTTTTCGTTAAAAAGGAAGTATTTTCTTTAAGTGGTTCTGCACTTACTAATTTAGCACCACCTGATTCATGACTGACAATCCGATACAAATTATTATTGCCACTACCAAACCTTACATATTCACCACTATATCTAGTATTAAGAAGAGTACCTGAAGTTGGCGTAGTATTATCTCCGCTTAATCGATAAGGATTACCCTCTGTCCCATTACCAGCCGTTATTTTTATAGAGGACTTTAAATTAATAGCAGGACGAATACCATGCATACGCCATAAATATTCATTCATAGTAAGTTTACCATTATTGTAAACGGTACGAACAGTAGAAGAATCATA
This sequence comes from uncultured Bacilli bacterium, assembly GCA_910585335.1. Taxonomy (GTDB): domain Bacteria; phylum Bacillota_I; class Bacilli_A; order RF39; family UBA660; genus MGBC119817. Next base: position 1,632 of record CAJUCU010000055.1, on the reverse strand, counting down.
TGGAGTTAGTGTCCACCAATAAGTTCCATTGTTTAAGTAATTGGTAGCCTGATCAGCGTAAATAGTACCATCATAAGTTTTTACATATTCATAAGCATTCAAAAGGCCAACAGCATTGGTAACCATCGTTGTTTGTGGTGGCTTGTTAACAGAGACTGTCTCGGTAGCATTCCATTTACTATCTGTTTTTATAAAAGTTGAATAATTTCGCAAATTACCAAGGAATCCATCCACACTCGTATCATTTAGCCACTTCTGAATATTACTACCATTATAAGCTGTACTGCTTCCATATGGAAGTGTCGCAAAACTCCATTGAGTTACTAATTTCACCGAGTTATCAGAGGTATCCTTAGAAACTGCTCTCCAAAGTTTTCCAGAATACCACACATAATTATTAGGCTCTGCCCCAGTAATAAATGTTTGCTCAGAATCTGCAAAATTCAAAGAACCTGTACTTCCAAGATTAGAAACTTTGAAAATTTTATAATAGGCAAATGGATTTTCAATGGTAACTTGACTAGACAATGTAGTAGTATTATTGCCATTATTACTACCATCTTTCAAAGTATTAGCACTAAGAATAATTGCAACAACACCATCCTCTTCTATACCTGATAGTGTTAAAGTATATTGTTTTCCATTAATCACAGAAGTAGCAGTAGAAAGAGTTTTAGTAGCAGGACTAACTGTAACATCTCCAGCTTTCACCGTAATATTATCAGGAACTAAACTACTAGTAACAGTGCCAGATGTATCAGTTCCTTTGAAAGTAAAAGTTACTGTAGTACTAGGATTAACAGTACCACTAGTTGGAGAAACACTAACCAAACTCCATACTGGCTTTGTGGTATCTAATGCCCTCGCATAATAAGTCACATTGCTAGATAAAGAAATACTTGTCCCTGCCGCTGTTCCATTCGTTGCACTACTAGAAGTTGACCAGAAACTAGTATTATATCCTACAAGAGAAGTAATAGAAGGAAGGGTTACATTACAAGAACTCGCCTGTGTCATTCCATTATAAGTGGCTGTGATACTACAAGAATCACTGGATTTACCAATGGCACTAACTCCAGATTCTTTTGAATAAGTAACACTTCTAGTAACCGCTTCCTTTGTCGTTTGAGCATAATAGGTCTTTCCATTATTGGAAGCATAAACTGTCAAACTAGCATTACTTCCTACTTGGGAAGTATGCGTACCAGCCACTTGATTATACCCAATAACTGTTGGTGTCACACTTGGTGCTGTAATGATTGGTGTTGTAATATCACAGCCAGGCGATTGAACATTGTTATTATATGCTGCTGGTATGGTACAACTCTTAGATGTTGCTGATATAGTATTTCCATTCGCATTGAAATAAACTGTATAAGTAATCGCATTCTTATAGCTAATCGCATAATAAGTAACATTAGAAGAAAGAGTAATTTTTTCCCCTACTGCAGTTCCTGCTGTCGCACTACTAGAAGTATTCCATCCTACTATAGTATAACCACTTTCGACGCTAATCTCTGGAGCACTAACACTACAACTGTCTCCACTAGTAATCACACAATGATCCTTCTCTTTTCCGATACTGCTAACACCAGTTCCTTGTTTAACATAAACAATATCAACTGTCTTTTG
>CAJUCU010000054.1 GCA_910585335.1 uncultured Bacilli bacterium | reverse complement strand
ACATATTATCACCCCTGTATCCCTAATATACTATACGTACATTTGTTTGTCAATACGTTTTTTTACTTTTCTTAGAGCAAATTCCTTATAAATAAAAAACAAATCTTAAAATAGAAAGATTTATCCTTTATATTCTCCACCATTAACATGAAATACTTGCCCTGTAGTATAGGTAGAATCATCACTGGCCAAATAGACAAATATCGGTGCAATTTCATATGGTTGCCCTGCTCGTCTCATATCACTATCTGCCCCTAGTGTTGGAATTTTCTCTGGAGGCCAACTAGCAGGTTGTAGTGGAGTCCAAAATACTCCTGGGGAAACAGCATTCACACGAATATTTTGTAAAGCAAGATTAGTAGCAAGAGACCGTGTAAATCCAACAATAGCACCTTTACTAGAAACATAATCAATTAATTCTTTTTCACCTTTAAATGTAGTAATGGAAGTAGTATTGATGATAGATGCTCCACTTTTTAAATGAGGCAGTACTGCTTTAGTTAAATAAAACATCGAATAAATATTACTCTTCATGGTATCATCAAACTGCTTATCGCTAATATCAAGAAGACTTTTTTGCACAAACTGCACACCAGCATTATTCACCAAAACATCAATTTTACCAAAGCGCCTCAAAGTTTTATCCACAATTTCTGATGAAAATTTACTATTTCTCAAATCTCCTGAAATAAGTAAGACTTCTGCACCAAGTTTTTCTACATATTCTTTGGTATATTTCGCATCTTGCTCCTCATCATAATAAACAAGCACTAGCTTTGCCCCTTCTTTCGCAAAGAAAACAGCAACGCTTCTCCCAATCCCAGAGTCCCCGCCAGTAATGATTGCGACTTTATCTTTTAGTTTTCCACTTCCCTTATAATTTGGATTATCAAAGATAGGTAATGGTCTCATTAAATATTCAAATCCTGGTTGACTGTTTTGATGCTGTGGTGGAAACATTAGCTTATACTGAAAACATTTTGTTCCAATACCATTAGCATCCACATTTTTTAGTCCATAGTCATCCTGATTTTTATAATCAAACATAAACTTCACTCCTTATCTAACTATATGAAAAAAGAAACAAAAAAAGAAAAGTAATCTACTCTACTTTCCTTTTCCTAAAAATATAATATTTATTTTTTCATTGTTTTAGACTTACTTTTTAATAACTCAGTCACGGCTAAAAAGGCATCTACATTATCATTATGATATCGACGATCATTCGGATACTCTCGATAAACTTCATCATCTTCTCCTATTTTTTGATCATCAAAATAAGATTTTGAAAGTTCAAAAACTTGTTGCGCATTCTGACAATCAGCACCACCATACTGACTAGAAACTAAATCCAAATCAATTTCTAATTGTTCTGCATTTTGAATTAAATATAAGGCCCCAACATACATATGCATCTCCATTGCAACGGCTAAAGCATTACCCCATCTCCCACTTGGTAAAGGAAATCCTTCATGACGAGTGGCACTTACTACTGAAAATAAGTCTGCCTCATTTTTTTCACTTTGTTCAAAACCATAATAATCGAGTTTGTCACATAAAAGATTAAAATTTACATAAGCATGCTTTCTTGCTTCCATTAAACAGTTCATTCTACCTACTACCTCCCTAAAATATATAAATATTATAACACTATTTTCTAAGGATATCAAAAACGAATTGTAATAAAAATTATTTTTCCATCTCTTTCTCATACAACTGTTGATACGACTTACAAGATTGAAGAAGTTGTTTATGACTTCCTTCTCCCACAATTTTACCATCTTCTAAAAATAAAATACGATCACTGTTAATAACAGTACTTAAGCGATGAGCGATAATTAAAATGGTATACTCTTTTTTCATATTTTCAATTGCTTTTTGAATATTTCGCTGTGTTTCATTATCTAGTGCACTAGTTGCCTCATCCATTAAGATAATTTCTGTTTTTTGAATAAAAGCACGTGCTATTGCAAGACGTTGTTTTTGTCCTCCACTAAGACTGACGCCACCTTCCCCAACAATCGTATCATATCCTTCTGGCAATTTCATCACAAATTCATGTAAACAAGCCATCTTACAAGCCTCTATCATCTCTTCTTCTGTAAGATCTTTCTTCATAAGTCGAAAGTTATCTCGAATACTCATATTAAAAATATAAGGATTTTGACTAATAATGGTAATATTACCACGAATAGACTCTTTATCTAATTTTTTAATGTCCACACCATCAATAGTAATCTTCCCTGAATCTACATCATACATCTTACAAAGAAGACTAAAAATAGTTGTCTTTCCAGCACCACTTTTTCCAACGAAAGCAACGGTCTCATTAGCATTGACTTTAAAGTTAATTTTATCAAGAACTTTCTTTTCATCACTTTTATAACGGAAAGTAACATTATGAAACTCAAAATCCCCTTCAATTTTATCTAAATGCTTCGTACCAAATTTTTCTTTAGGAAAATCTTTTCCATGAATAATAGCATATACTCTAGAAGCTGATAAATTAAAGTCTTTTACACCTTCTAATAGCATACTAAACACATTGACAATAGAACCGATTCTACCACTATAATTATAAATAATTAAAGCATTAGCAACTGCAAGACCTTGATGTGTAATTAAAAAAACGAGTAAGAGAATCAATAACAAATCACCTAAATCATAAAGAGAATCACGATAGAACCCGTATCTTCTATCAACATCTCCCATATCATAGCGAGCCTCATTCAAATCACGCACTTTTGTATGCAACTCTTCAATAAAACTATCTTCAGCGTTTAACATTTTGATATCGCGAAATCCCCGAACAAGCTCAGAAACAAATCCAGAAACTCGCTCATTTTTCTCTCTAAAAATTTTATCTTTCTTACTTCTTTCCCGAACTCGTGTCGAATCTACTATATAAATAATAAAAAGGATTACGATAAGATAAAGAAAAACGAGAGGATTCAAAAAGAAGATAGCAATTAAAATGCCAAGGTCTGTTATAATAGTTGCAATATGACGATTTAATAAAAAGAAGACATCAGCAAGTTTACTAGTATCACTTGTCAGACGTTGAATAAAAACACCAGAACTATGCGAATCAATGCATTCATTTTCAATTCTCATAATTTCACGTCCCAAAACGGTCTGAAGAGTAACAAAGTTCTCACGATAAAGAAATTGAGCTTGATAATTTCCAATACGATGCATAATATTTCGAAGATTTTCAAAGATATAAATAAAAATAGCCATCATAATTAACTGTTGCCAAGCACTAGAAGTCAAGTGAATAATGACTTGTGCACTAAAAACAGGAATTAAAATACTAATTACAATTCTTACTATATGAGAACAAGTATATTTGATTAAATTCCATTTTAACTCTTTTACATAAGTCCAAATAAATTTCAAATAAAACCAAAATTCTTTCACTACTACCACCTACTTCTAAACAATAATAACATAAAATAAAAATAAAATATAGCAAAAAAATAAACTCTTAAATCACAGATAAAAGAGTCTATCTTTTTTTAATAACTACAGATTCATCACCAGTTTTTTTGCTTGTTCTCTTTCTAAATATTTAGTATGTGCTTCTTCATTTAATGGATCTAAAATACATCTTGTTTTTTTAACCATAGAGTTTAATACATTCATTTGTGTTTCATTAGGTTGTGGTGGAAGTCCTTCTATTTGTGCAAATTTACGAGTATAAAATCCAACCAGTTGTTCTTCTCCTAGTACACCACTATCTTTTAGGGACTGAACAGAACAAACAATTAAGTTTTCGTTTTGATAATTTCTAGGAAGCACCATTTTACAAAGGATACGATGCCCATGGAAATTAGTAATCGTAATGGCCTCTTCCTGCTCACTAATTTCTAGTTCTGGAAGCGAAGCGGTAATTAAATTTTCTCTTTTATACCAAAGATAATTTTCAAGACGACATTTTAAGTTTGCTAATTGCTTCAGTGGATATAGTGCTTTTTCTTTTCTTATCTTCTCTTGTTGCGCTACTTTTTGATAAATAGCAGTATATTCCTCTGGAGACATCAAGTCATAATCAGTTAAAAAACTAACTTCATGATATAATGAAACAGAAGCTTCTAAAATCGCTTGGGTTAAATCTCCTTCATTCTCATCTCGTAATACTCTAAAATTTTGTTCTAAAAATTCCCGAGAAGTGGTATTTTTACCACAAAAAGTATAATTCAAATGAACTTGATCACCAAATCCTAACGGATCAGTAATTCCATCTTCATCTACTTGAACAACATGACCTACATCATAAGTAACAAGTAAAGAAAGATTTCTTCCCTTTTTAGTACACTGTTCTTCTACTTCTTCTCTCATATCCAAAAGTGTATGAGAAAAAGTATCAGAAGCAACTATAATATCATAATCACTAAGCTTAGAAAACAAATCAGCCAAAGAATAGTTGCCATCTTTATTAAAGGTAACATCAAGCCCCAACTTTTGAGCAATAGCATCATGCTCTTTTTTTACTGAATAAGGTAAATAAAGTATTTTTAAATCTTTCTTAGTCTGTGGTTGAGGAAGTGATAAAACATCTTGTGGTTCCAAAGAAGAAAAATCTTCAAAAATACGAACTTTAGAAAACACCTGATTAATAAAAGCATTCTCTACCACTTTATCAAAAAATTCTGAATAAGAAGAGGCATTTTCATTCCAAATGCGTAGTGTTTCATAATCGGTAAAGCTAGTAGAAAACATGGACTGATTGGAACAAATGGTACTAGAAACAGTAAGATTATCACTTTTAACACGATCTATCAAAAAACCTAATTGAAGATTAGAACCATCTCGTAACCAATTAGCACTATGCTCTCCTTCTAAAATAATATGATATTTTTCAAGTTGTGTTGGATGTTTTTGAAAAAACGCATCTGCCAAAACCGCTGATTTAAAATAGTCGATATGTAAAAAACCATATTGTTTTAATGCTTCATAATCTTCCTTGCAATCAGAAATCAACAAAATAGAACCAGTGGTAAGTAGTTTTTGTTTTTCTTTTTCTAAATGTTTTTCTTTTCTATTTTGAAAAGAGGTAAGATCAAATTGATCAAAAAAATGGGTTAAACTTTTCTTAGTAGATTTTAAGAAAAAATCTCTTACTGTAGAATTCTGTTCATCAAGAAAAGTATCTAAAGTAAGATGATCTTGTAAAGAAACAACGCCCCCTTGTTTAGAAATTTTAATATATTTATAAAAAGAATAAATAGGCAAACATGCTGTAACTTCAAAACAATCTGTCTCACTAAGTTCTTCTAAAAGTAAATGAATATCAACAGGATCAAGACACTTAAATTTCAAAAGGGCCGCCACCATTATTTGTTCAAAATTAACTTCTGCTTTCATATTCGAACCCTCCTTGACTTCCTAGTATAACACAAGTTGAAAAATATAAAAGAAAAAATGATAAGAAATATAAATTTAGTTAGAACATCTTTTAAAAACGGATACTTTTAACATGAAAAATCCCTCTAAAAACAAAAAAATCAATTCAATTGAACTGATTCTATATATCTAATCTACTTTTTATTACTATCATAATCACAAGTTTTAGATAATACTTTATATGGATGATCCTCTCTATAAGCCTTTCTTTCTTCTGCCACCATATTTAAAACTTCTTCTGCAATATCCATATGAAGTATTCCATCTAAATGATCTAATTCGTGTGATAAAACCGTCGTTTCAAAGCCTTCAAATCTTTTATGATGCTTTTTTCCTTCCTCGTCATAGTATTCTACTGTCATTTCATAAGGCCTACTTACTAACCCCATATTATCTAAACAACTTAAACAAGCTTCCCAATATTTAGTGTGTCCTCTTCTAGATAAAACAACGGGATTAATTAAAACTTTTGATTCATTATAACCCTGATTTTCCAAAGGTACATCTAATGTTGTATTTTTTAAATACACCATTCTCTTAGGAATACCAATTTGTACTCCTGCTAGAGCAAAACATTCTGTTTCAGAACAAAACTGCTCTAATAATTCCACTTCTGCTTTATATGATTCATCACTGAAATCAACTGGTTGTGAAATTTGCCTTAAATAGGCTTCATCATTTAAAATTGTTTTTTGTTTTATTTTCATTTTGAACCCTCCAAAAAGTACTCTACTTCATTACAAAACATATGAGCTACATAAATATTTTATCATAATAACAAGTATTATAACCAATTATTTACATTTTAAATGGTATTAGTAATTGTAGAGTTACAATTGATGTGGCACCTTGAGAGTATACAAAAAGCGATAGATAC
>CAJUCU010000053.1:2088-6413 GCA_910585335.1 uncultured Bacilli bacterium | reverse complement strand
TTAAACTCTCCTTCTTACTTTTCTATCATAAAGTTTGATACTTTATGATAACGCAAGAAATTTCTTTTATTTCCCAATGTTGAAGATACTCTTGACTAAAATTATGACTACTTTTATTCGTATATGATTTTAGATTCTATTATGTTTTTATTTATTATTCCGACAAAATTTGACTAAGAATAAAAAAATATTCTAAACTTAAATTCTTATATTTCAACGTTTCCCATTTTTTGACAAAATAATAGAACTCATCATTGAATTTAAAGTTACTTTATTGTATACTTAATATAGTAAAGAATAGAGACATTTATCATAAAGTATCAAACTTTATGATTTTTTTATGAAAGTAGAAATGGTTCATTAATAAAGGAACTTTTAAATGTAAATATTAAAAAGAAGTTGATTTTCCATCTAAAAATTAGTTATAAGTAAACAAATAGCGAAACATAAGAAAATAAAAAAATATCAAGTATCAAAACTTAATATTTCTAAATTTACTTAGGCATACGAGCACGCGGAAAAGCATGATAATAAACATCTTTTAATCTATCTGTCGTAACATGAGTATATATTTGAGTAGAAGAAATACTATCATGTCCTAATAGCTTTTGAACACTAAGCAAATCACATCCTTCATTTAAAAGATGTGTAGCAAAAGAATGTCTCAACATATGAGGAGAAATACTTTTAGCAAGAGTTGTCTTTTTAATCAAAGCATCAAGAATATAACGAACTCCCCGCTCTGTTAAAACACCACCTTGATTATTCAAAAATAAATATGGACTATTCTTTTTATCCAACTTATTCCGTCCATCTTTTAAATACTCTTTCAAACTATCAAGAGCATACTCTCCAAACTCAACTACTCTTTCCTTATTACCTTTTCCAAGTATTAAAATGGATTGATTACTAATATCAATATCCGAAACTTGAATAGAAACAAGCTCTCCTACACGAACTCCAGTCGCATAGAGAAGCTCCAAAATAAGAAGATCCCTCTGTCCCAAGGATGTGGAAATATCAGGAACTGAAAAAAGTTGTTCTAATTCATTATATTCAAAATAACGAGGCAACTTTTTTTCCTTCTTAGGACCCCGAAGATAAGAAAAAACATTATTTACTAGTATCCCTTGATGAACCAGATACTTATAAAAACTACGAATAGAAGAAAGCTTCCGATTAATAGAAGAACTCTTCTCTTTTTTTTCATCTTTTAAATACATAAGATAAAGTCTAACATCACTATATAAAACGTCCTTATAACAAATGCCTTCTTTTTCTAAATAAGAAAAGTATTCTTCTAAATCATTTTTATAATTAACAACTGTATAAGAAGAATAATTTCTTTGATAAACAAGATACTCTAAAAAAGCCTTTAATTGTTCCATATTACTTTGACCCTTTGTCTTTGATATACATAAAATCAGTATCCATATCATTCTCCTCAAAAGCATAAGAATCTAATGTATCATCCTCTTCACCAAAATACTTCTCATTCCACTTTTTTTGGTCCTCTTGAGCATATCGTCTTAAAATATCAGCATTTTCTATCTCTGTTTCTATTTGTTCTTGTCTCATCTGATGAAGATAAGGATCAACGACAAAAAACTCTTTATTTTCCCCTGCAAAAAACTGAAATTGTTCCATCGGTTCTTCTTCTACTTTTTCTTTTCTAGAAATCACACGCTCATACACTTTCATAAATGAAATAGCATTCCGAAGTGTCATATAATCTTTTTTTAATACTGATAAAACTCCCTTTTGATCTGCAATAAGCATTTCCTCTTCTTGAGAGGTAGGAAATCCCATTCGAATCTTTTCCTCTTTTTGATCAAAATGTTTTGCGTAATTACTTAACGATTGATATAAGTCATTGTAATAAATACACTGATATACATTTAACTGTTGAGATTGAAAATTCCTTGCACGAGGTAAAAAGTCAGTCAGCTCTTTAGCATCTTCATACAAAATATTAGGAACTGCAAAAGGACTTAACACATAATTTCTAGTATCAAAATCCTCTACCATCCGTAAAAGATTTAAACAAAACTGATCTAATTCTACAGAATCTGGTAGTTTTGTTGTACGCTGATTTTTACGCACAATTAAAGCATATTTCTGTAATAAAGGACTTTGATAAATAAGATTCATTTGTCTTAGCTCTCCTCCATATTGATAAGTGGCAATAAGCGGATGAGAAGACCCTCTTAAATATCGGTTACCAGTAGAATGAGCAACCGATAAAAATTCTTCTTCACTCTTATAACCTGCAATTAAAGAATCAATTTCACTAATAGTAAAACGGTTTCGTACATGACCATCCACTAGAAACTCCAAACAATCACAGGCCTTATAACGTCTTTTAATAGAAAACCTCTCCTGCTGTATTTTTGACAATTTCAAATATTCCATCACATACTTTTCAACATCAGAAAAACAATCTAACCATAATTGATATCGTCTCATAAAATCACCACCGCTATTATTAATATACCACAAAGTAAGAAAAAATAAAAGAAGGAGATTAATCCTTCACATATTCACATTTACTACATTTCACTTTCCCATTTTTACTAACTAAATACTCACCACAATCAGGACATTTTCCACTAACAGGCATATCCCATGATGCAAATTTACATTTCGGATAATGATTACATCCATAAAAAACCTTGCCACGTCTTGTATTCTTTTCTATGATTTTTCCATCGCAAAGTGGACAGTCCATAATTATTTTTTCTTCTTTCTGCTCTTTTTTGACATACTTACATTCTGGATAATTACTGCATGCTGTAAACTCGCCATAACGTCCTTTTCGAATCACCAACGGATTTCCACATTCAGGACAATCTTCTCCTGTGGCTACTGGCTCTTTCTTTTCCATATCAGAAAAAGCATTTAGTACACGAGGTTCAAACAACTGATAAAAGTCTCGTAATACCTCATTCCAAATCATTTTGCCTAAAGCAATTTCGTCTAAATCCTCTTCCATTTGCCTTGTATACTCGACATTAATAAGATCAGAGAAAAACTCCTGTAATTTATCTGTAGTCTCAAATCCAATATCAGTAGGCTTAAACTTTTTTTCTTCCAAAACAACATAACCACGATTTTTAATCGTCTCCATAGTCTGCGCATAAGTAGAAGGTCTTCCAATTCCAAGTTCTTCCATTTCTTTAATAAGTTTTGGTTCTGTATAACGAGCAGGAGGTTTCGTAAAGTGTTGTTCTTTTTCTATATCTTCACTAATTCTTTCTTCTCCTTTGGTAAATTCTGGTAAAATTTTATCTTCGCTCGCTTCATAATCAGCATACACTTTTAAATAACCAGGGAAAATAAGAATTTGACCAGTCGTTTTGAATACATATCCATTATTTTCCAAAAGAATGGTAGTTTGGTCTACTTTTGCTGGTGCCATAAGTGACGCAAGTGTTCTTTTATAAATTAAACTATATAACTTAAATTCATCATCTTTTAAATATTGTTTTACTACTTCAGGTTTTCTTAAAATACTAGTAGGACGAATGGCTTCATGGGCATCTTGCACATTCTCTGTCTTTTTGCTCTTCTTAACATACCCAACATATTCCTTTCCAAATTGTTCAGAAATATAGTGAATCGTAGGAGAGACAAATTCATCACTCAAACGAATAGAGTCTGTTCTCATATAAGTAATAAGTCCAACAGTCTCATCACCTAAATCAACACCTTCATATAGTTTCTGTGCTAAACTCATCGTCTTTTTAGCAGGAAAACCAAGCTTGGTAGCAGCTTCTTGTTGTAAAGTAGAAGTGATAAAAGGAAATTTACTATTTTTGTTTTTGGCTTTCTTCTCAATACTAGAAACCACATATTTTTCTGTCACTGCATCAAGAACAACATCAGCATCCGCTTCACATTTTAATGAAACATCTTCTCCCATATATTGATAAAGACTAGCATCAAAAGAATCAAAATGTGTAGTAATGGTCCAATACTCTTCTGGTTGAAATGCCATGATTTCTCTTTCACGATCAACAATTAATTTTAAAGCTACACTTTGGACACGACCTGCACTCTTCGCTCCAATTTTATTTTGTAAAAGCTTACTAAGACGAAATCCGATAATCCGATCTAGTATTCTTCTAGTTTCCTGACTATGCACTAAATTTTGATCAATAACAGTAGGCTTATTAATAGCCTCTAATACTTTATCATGTGTAATTTCATTAAAAAGAACACGCTTATAGTTTTCATCTTTAATTCCTAAAGTATCTTTCAAATGCCAAGCAATCGCTTCTCCTTCACGGTCGGGGTCGCTTGCTAAATAGACCATATCGCTTTCT
>CAJUCU010000053.1:0-2032 GCA_910585335.1 uncultured Bacilli bacterium | reverse complement strand
AATTAATTTTTTTTGTCTTGTAATTGGCACATAATTAGGCTGAAAATTATCCTCAATATCGACACCAAGTCCATACTTACCAGAGGTAGCTAAATCTCTAATATGTCCTTTACTAGATACAACTTTATAGTCATCCCCTAAGTATTTTTCAATAGTTTTACTTTTACTTGGACTTTCGACAATTACTAATTTTTTTCCCATATCGTTCTTCCCTTCCTTGTATATTTATATCGTTATTTGCACTCGTTGTCAAATGCTAATTATATTATAGTAAAAACTTTTAAAAATTTGACTATTATTTATGGTAATGATCTATTTTATTATGATTTCGAAAATAGCGAATCGCTTGCCCTTCTTCAAAAAAGTCATGCACAACTTTGGAAGTAGTTGCAATACTCTTCCCTCTAAAACACATATAGTAAGCAGAAACCATTTTTCCAATTTCAATTGCCACATCATTAGAAAAATTAGGATTCTTCTTGTGTAGTAAAAACATTTGATCCATTGTTTGATAAATATAATCTTTATTTAACTCATAAACTTCACATAAATAATTGGCTATAGCATGTTTATTATTTTCCAATAAATTTCTGGTATCAACAGGGTTAGGCTTTGCTAAAACAACACCCTTTTTAATAGCAGGAGATATTTCTTGTGGTTGATACATATTATAAACTCCAAATTCTAATCCCATTAAATAAGTAAAATCATAAGGAGTAGACTCTAATGTATTATAAAGTTCTCCTTCAATATTAATAGTAAACTCTGTTTGGTTTTTACTATATCGTACTAATTTCATAATATTTTTATTATGATGTTGAACGGCTTTTGCCATAAAGTTATGAGATATATTTAGCTTTTTTGCTTTTTCTATGTAATTTGGTTTAAAAATCATGATACTTTCCTACTTTCTTCTAGATAAGCTTTGACTGGTCCATAGCTTCTTCTATGCTCTTTGATAATACCATATTGAGAAATAGCCATTAAATGTTTCTTAGTTGGATAGCCTTTATTATGGATAAAATCATACATGGGGTATTCTTGATCTAAAGAAGCCATCATTCTATCTCTGGTAACTTTGGCAATCACAGAGGCAGCAGAGATGGTAATGCTTTTTAAATCTCCTTTAATAATTGAGGTAGTAGGAATATCTAGTTCAAGGGGCATTGCATCAATTAGTACATGTTCTGGTTTAAGATTGCAATTAGAAATAGCTTCTTTCATAGCTTCTTTTGTTGCTTCATATATATTAATTTCATCAATACGCTCAGGTGAGATAATACCTACACCAATACCTAGTGCTTGCTTAGATATTTCTGTAAAAAACATTTCTCGTTTTTTTTCACTAAGTTTTTTTGAGTCAGTGAGTCCGTCTAGAGAAAAGTCTTTAGGTAGAATAACGCAAGCTGCCACTACTGGTCCTACCAGTGGTCCTCTTCCCACTTCATCTACTCCTGCAATTAAGGTAACTCCTTTTTCTCTAAGTTCTCTTTCATACATATAATTATCCATAAACTTCACCTATCATCCAGTCTATAGGAAGAATTTTAGAAAGTCAAATGATTTTGTAAAATGAAGAGATAAGAACAGTAAAGCAAAGTACAATAAAAACAAAAAGGGGCAGATTAAACAATCTAACACCTTTTCATAAAATAAGAACATTAAGACATAGTGTCAACAGTAAATGGATTTTCACTCGTGCCATCTCCACTAGCGATAATTGTCCCAGGTGCTAGTGAAACTGCCGGACGCACACCGTTGCTATTAAAGACGTGGCAATAGGCGTAATAGAGGTAGCCCCTTGAGTCCAAGCTGAAAGCATAAGCGTGGTAGTCCTCGAAATCAGAAGGCGACAAAGACCAGTTACCTTGATTCGTATATAAATAACTAGAACTACTATACCCAGAAGATCCATTTCCTGCTAAAGTTAGTTCATCTGCAGTTAAAAGTGCTACGGGATAAGTTAAGGCTCCATTCCCATTTTCAGGGCTTACTGTGAATTTATCATTATCATTCGGACATATCACACTCG
>CAJUCU010000052.1 GCA_910585335.1 uncultured Bacilli bacterium | reverse complement strand
ATAAATATTATCATTTAAAAACTCTATTGTTTTCTTTTCACTCTCTTTGTAATCAAATTTTTTTCTGTCATCCAAACCAAACAATATGTGCAAACACATACATACTCCACTAAATGATATTAAAATTACAACTATCATCAATTTCCAGAATCTTGCCATATTCAAGTTTCCCTTCTTATTAATTATCTATATTATAACAAACACTAGAGAAAATGATAAGGAATACTTGTTTTAACTCATGTAAACTTTACTTACTAAAATTACTAGTAATAGATATATTCCGCTTTAAACACTTCTTATATTGTTTACTTTCACAACATCAATTAATATCCCCTGTAGTAGCCTTCTTAAGCGTATTTAAAATAAGCTCAAAATAACTCAATTTTTTAATATCCGATTTAGAAACCAAATCTTTTTGTATCACTATCTTATCTTTTTCCTTTACGATAATCCTTCCTAGAGTATCCCCTTTTTGAATAGGCAATTTTATTTTATCAACCGTTGTCTCAATCGTATATTTCTTATCTTTTGTCCCCTTATCTTGTAAAACCGAAACATCATCTTTCGTAACCAATGTTATTTTATTTTTATTCCCCTTAGAAATAGGAATCTCTTTTATTTTCTCCCCTTTTTTCTTAAGTCTTTGTACTTTTACGGTATTAAACCCATAGTCAAGAAGAGAAATTGTCTCAGCATTCCGAACCTTTGATACTTCTTCTCCAAGTACGATTGCAATCAGTCTCATATCATTTCTTTTAGCTGTTGCTGCCAAACAATATTTTGCAGCATCTGTATGCCCCGTTTTAAGACCATCTGCCCCTTCATAAAAACGTACAAGTTTATTTGTATTAACAAGCCAAAACTTATTTTCCGTATTCTGTCTTAAATAATCTTCATAAACAGATGAAAAATTAAGTATTTCTTCATGTGATAAAAGTTCTTTAGCAATCATTGCCATATCATAAGCACTAGAATAATGACCGTCTTGATCAAGACCTGTACAGTTTTCAAAATGTGTATTCTTAAGTCCCAATTCCTTAACTTTGGCATTCATCATTTTGACAAACCCTTTTTCACTACCTCCAATTACTTCAGCCATTTGAACCGTAGCATCATTAGCACTAGCCATGGAAATTCCTTTAAATAAATCTTTTACGCTCATCTTTTCACCTGGCTCCAAATAAATCTGGGACCCTCCCATTTCTGAAGCATTCTTGCTCACTTCAATCACATCATCCCACTTAATTTTACCTTTCTCAATATGTTCAAGAATAATAATTTGTGCAACCATTTTTGTCATAGATGCAACTGGAACCTGTTTATCCTTATCCTTTTCAAATATAATCTTCCCTGTGGACTGTTCCATTAATAATCCACTAACTGCATTAGGAATCAAATCCTCCGCCTGTACAGAAAGAGGCAATATTAAAATAGTAAAAATACCAATTAAAAATAACTTCTTCATAACTATCCTCCTATAACTTTTTATGTCAAAGAGCAACAAACTATTCTAAAACAAAAAAAATTATATATGATATAGTAAGACACACTAAATAAAAAGTGTTCAAAAAAGAAAGGTATCTAATCCAACAATTAGATGAGGTGAGATTTTATGAAAAATATGATAGTTTATATAGTCATTATTATTTTAATCATAGCGTCAATTATAATTGCATTTTCAAAAACAAAAGAGAAAGAAAGTGACAAAAGATTAGAAGTATTAAATCATATAGATGAAAAAATATCTTTTTTTAATTATAAGTATGTGGATAGATATGTAGCATATCACTTAAAAAACCAAAATATTTCAATAAAAGATGCCATTATTAGAGTCAACATCGGTCTAGATTATGATTATTATCAAAATACAAAAATAGCTACTAATCTTTATACGACCGAAGTGTTAGTAAATAAATATCACTATCTAGAAGAAAATTACATTCCTAAAAATTTAACAGAACTTTATGAAGGTTATAGTAAACCTGGAATGTATTTAGTAGAAGAAGCCTCTCTAGCCTACAAAAAAATGGCGGAAGCTATGAAAACAGAAGGCTTAAATATTAGAGTAATTTCTAGTTATAGAAGCTACGACTATCAAAAAAGACTCTACGAAAAATATAAAAAAATAGATGGTACAAGAGGTGCAGACCAATATTCAGCTAGACCAGGTTTTTCTGAGCATCAAACGGGTCTTGTAATAGATGTAGATAATGAAATTCTTCCCTATGAGCAGTTTGAAAAAACAAAAGAATTCACTTGGATGAAGCAAAATGCCTATCAGTATGGATTTATTCTTCGTTATCCCAAAGGAAAAGAACTAATTACAGGCTACACTTATGAATCTTGGCATTACCGCTATGTAGGTAAAGAAATAGCCGCTTACATACAAAAACACAATATTACGTTTGACGAATATTGTGCTATGAAAATAGACTAACTTATGTAATATTAAATCGCTCATCCAATCTTTTTTTACAATACTTATAAAAACAGTAAAATAACATAAAGATAATCCAAACAAGAAGTAAAAAATTACTTACTTGCACTAACGATAAAATAGTCTCATTTTTATAAATTTCTACACTAGTGGTAAAATAAATCTTATTCCCTGCCACTTGACCAATTACTTGAATATAAAAAATATAAAGGATACTAAATAAAATAACATTACATCGCTTTAAAAACATAGTCATTTTTTTACTGAACAATGTATAAACCATCATAATAGTAACAAATACCATGATGACAAAATACATCGCAAGTGATGGAAAATAAATATAGTTCATAATGTATTTAATAACACCATCTATACTTTGAATCGTATAATCGGAATAAAAGGCACAAATAAGTGCAAAAAAAAGTAAATAAAGAAAAATACTAAATATCTTAATCACTTTTTCATTTCTATTAATACTAATGAACAAAAAGATAAACAACAAAAATCCAATTAAGAAAAGTTCAATAGTCATAAAAGAAGAAAACATTGATTGAAAAACAAACTTTATTTTCTCAGATAAATTTAAAGCCATATTACTCCTCCTATTACACTAATTCAAAGATATAGATTGTTTGTGTTGTATCATTATCTTTCGTACAAGTAATAAGAGTTAAGGCTTTGGTATTATAATTATCACGATGGATTGCCACGACACCAGTCTTAGGTTGTTCTTCAATCTTTACCAACCGGTATTGATATATATTTTTCTGGTAAGTAACTTTAGCAACATCTCCAATATTCAGGCGATACAAATTTGCAAAGTAAGAAATAAAGGCATCTCCAGAATGGGCCATCAATATAAAATTACCATTTTCTACATCTGGATAATTAGAAGTAGATGCAATAGTCACATTATAATTAATGTTATTATATTTAGAATTTTTATCAACAAAACCTCTTTTTAATCCAATTTTAGAAATTTCCAAATACCCAATATAATTATAATTGTAATTAGGTTTTGGTTTAGGAGTAACAACTTCGGAAGTGTCTGCTTCCACATTTTCTACATTAGGTGTTACTACTTCTTCCCTATCACTAGTACTTTCAAAATCATCATCAATCATTTGAATCCGAACATCTTCAAAGACTTGTTCACGAAGATATTTTAAATGATTCCAAGATAAACACACTACCCCAATAAATACAAGGAAAGAGCCAAACAAAACTAGTTGACTCTTTTTAATTCTTTTAGTCTTCTTTTTTTGGTTTAACACTTGCATAAATAATTGCAATTCCGCAAATTAGAATGATTCCACCAGCCACATAAACTACCATTGGAATATTCATACCAGTATCTGGTGTTGGGGTAAGTGGATTATCTTTCATTACTACTTTTGTTACAGTTCCATCATCTTTTACTTCAAATTCGATACTTTCAGAATTGATTTCATATCCTTCTGGTGCAATTGTTTCTGTTAATTTATACTTACAAGTATCTGTAGTAATAGGTAATGCTTCAATATAATGTGGTTTATCAGTTGAAACCCATTTTGCTACTTCTTGACCATTACAGTCAGTAATAACTAATGTTGCTCCAGGAAGTTCTTTAGAATTTGTAATATCCTGTTTACTAATTTCAACTGGACCAGTTGGTATATTAAAGTGTAAATCTAAATTAGCATCTTTATTTACATTATCGAATGCTGCAACTAATGCTGTTTGAGCAACACCACTAGAGTGACGATAAGCAAATACTTGTTTATGTTCGAATGAACCAGTAACAGTTGCTGTTAAATCAATATTGTTTAATTCTTTTAACTTATCAATTGGAACACGAATCTTAAACTTACTTGTAGTTCCAAAAGTAGAACCATTCGGTACTACAGCGCCTTGCTCATTAATAAGTTCAGCACCTACATTGTTTTGTCCAAGTGTTACTTTATAAGATCTAAATTGATTATTATTGGCAACGACAGGAATATAGTTTGATTCAAAGTATTTTCCATCACTAGAAATACGATAAGTAATTTGTGATTTATCAACACTTAATGTATCTACTACTTCTCCAGTATTTTTAGCTTGTAATGCCTTATTTGCAATATCAACAATCGTAGTTCCATAAACTTTATCGTTAAGGATTGCTTGTTTTTCTACGGCATCTAGTTCTCCGTCTACATTAGTAGGAGTACCTTTAGCAAGATCTTGGTAATACCAAATAGCAAATTGTGTTACCGCTTTCTTATATTCACGAGAAACACCAGGCATAAATGAGTTATTATTAGGATAAGAGTTCGTAACAATATAAACAATTCCTAAATCAGTAAATTGTGATGTTAAATCTCCATCCTTTGTATAAGTCCCATCATTAGGCATACCTTTTTTGCTCTCTAAACAATAAAGTTCATAACGAGTACCACTAGCATCTGTACCATAGAAATCATCTGTCAAAAAAACAACAGGTGTATTTTCACTATCACGGATTAATATCAACCCAGGAGCTTCTACTTTACCTCCGAAAGTGCTATCTGTATGAACAGTCAAGGTAGTAGGAAGAGCCGCTGCACCAACAGCATAACTTTTACCAATAAAAGCTGTACCCACTACTCCAATAAACATCATAACTACTGCTGCAAATAAAAATACGGCACTAGTCATAACATCTACTTTTCTTTTTTGTGTCTTATGTTTTGTCATAAAATTCACCCAACCTCACATTTCAATGTATTCGAGAATATTATACCACAAATATTTAATTTGTCGAACATTTTTTTAAATTATTTCAAAAATATGTGAAATATCATAATTAAGTGGAGTACGATCTTTTTGGTAAATAGTAAAAAGTTTTTCTCCCTTTTGCACAGAATCCCCCACTAGCTTATGTAAATAAACACCAACACCATAATCAATTTCTTCCTCTTTTGAAAGTCTACCTGCCCCAAGTTGACAAGAAAGCTTAGCCACTTCTAAAGCATCAATTTTTTGAATCACACCAGAAACTGGAGCCGTAATTTCAACTTGATAAGGACTCACTGAAAGTACATCAATTCTACCACCTTGAGCCGCAATAATCTCTAAAAGTTTATGATAGGCCCGTTTCGAATCAATCGCATCTAGCACAAGTATTTTTGCTTCCTCATAAGAGATTTCTTTTCCCATACTAACCATCGAAGAAGCCAAATCTATACAAAGTTCATATAATGGTCCCTGCTCTCTTCCGTCTAATATAGAAATAGCTTCCAAAACTTCTAAAGCATTCCCCACTGCCCTTCCTAAAGGAGCTGACATAGAAGAAATAATAGTTCGAGTCTCTTTGCCATACTTTTTACCAATCTGAATCATAATATCAGATAACTTCTGAGCCTCTTCCTCTGTTTTCATAAAAGCCCCACTACCTACTTTAATATCAATTAAAATCTTATCAGCACCACCAGCTATTTTTTTGCTCATAATAGATGCAGCAATGAGTGGAATAGAATCAGTCGTCCCACTGACATCACGCAAAGCATAAATCTTCTTATCTAGCGGACAAAGTTCTCCTGTTTGCCCAATCATAACAGCCCCAACTTTTTCTACTTGACTTTGAATTTCTTGTTTAGATAAATCGGTTCGATACCCTGGAATAGATTCTAACTTATCAATAGTTCCACCCGTATATCCAAG
The DNA here is from genome assembly GCA_910585335.1 of uncultured Bacilli bacterium. Classification (GTDB taxonomy): domain Bacteria; phylum Bacillota_I; class Bacilli_A; order RF39; family UBA660; genus MGBC119817. Next base: position 449 of record CAJUCU010000052.1, on the reverse strand, counting down.
TCCTCTTCCACTCATTTTAATAACTGGAATACCACAAGATGCTACAATTGGAACCAGAATGAGTGTTGTTTTATCCCCCACACCACCAGTAGAATGTTTATCTACTTTAATACCAGGAATATGAGAAAAAGAAAGAATATCTCCACTATTTAAAAATAAATCAGTCAAAATAAAAGTCTCTTCTTCTGTCATTCCATTAATACAAATCGCCATTAATAAAGAAGACATCTGATAATCAGGAACCTTTCCTTCTAAATAACCTAAGAAAACTTCACGCATTTCTTCTTCTGTAAGTTCCTCTCCTATTCTCTTCTTATGAATAATATCTTTAATCACAATTCTATCCTCCTATTAATACCATTATAATAAAAGAAAAGATGAATGACAATATTCATCTCAGGTTGTTGACAAAGTGGTATATTCAAAATGAATATACTGCTTTTTCTATA
>CAJUCU010000051.1 GCA_910585335.1 uncultured Bacilli bacterium | reverse complement strand
ATAGAAAAAGCAGTATATTCATTTTGAATATACCACTTTGTCAACAACCTGAAAGCAACCATTTGGTTGCTTTGTTGATGTGAATATTTGCAGATATTCAATGATATTATGATAACCTTTTTTCTTTTTTATACAGGTTTATTTGTTTTTACTAAAATTGGATTTTTATCTTCTTTGCCATATTCGTGCATATTTTTTCCTAATTGATTGATTTCTTTTTTGATTTTTTCATCTAAGTTACTTTCTTCTGTAATCATTCCAAATGGTGCAAGACTTTCAAATTCTTGTTCTTTTTCAAAAACATTCATAGTAGGAAGTAGGTGATAATGTTCTAAAATGGAAATCATGTCTTCTGATTTTTTTCTTGTTTCCTCTGTACTAAAATCAGGGTTTTCTTGATAAAAGGCCTGATAGCTTTTCCATAATCTATTGGTATTTTCTGTTAAATTGTCCAAAGTACATTGGGGCATGTTTTTTAGGCGTGTGATTCTAGTTATTTCCTCTTTCATAAAACGAGAGACTGTCTCTGCTTCATTTAGCTCTGAAGAAGAGAAGTTCAGTCCTTTTTCATCATAAGTCACTTCTATTTTTTCTCCACTTGCTAGTTTTATTTTATGAGTGTACTTAAAGTGATTGTGCTGATCACTTATTACAAAGTAATTGTTAGGATAAGAAATACAGAAGGTGAAAGGAACATTTTTATAAATTGTCTTTAGTATTTTTGTAATTTCTTCTACCGTAAATACCTTTTCAGTTTGAAAAATGCGTTTCATTCTTTCTTCCTTTTCTTTGTCATAATCCCTTATAAACTGTAAATGTGAAATCTCATTTAGCTTTATTTGTGTTCCTATTTTGTTGCTCATCGTTTCAGCTCCTTTTTTTTCATTCTATCTTAAATTTAATGTACTGTCTAGTTTTTGGAATAGTTATAGAAAGTTTTTTAAAATTGTGGTAAAATACAAGTGTTTCATTTAAAACTACATTTTTTTTAGATATTTTGTTGTATAACCAAATGTATGAATTGTTTGAGGTGATGAACTGTGCTAGATATTCAAAATATAGATGTAAAAATTAAAGATGGGGACAAAGAGATTTTAAAAGATTTTTCTTTATCCATTGGTGAAGGAGAAGTCCATGCTATTATGGGTCCTAATGGAACAGGGAAGAGTACGCTTGCCAAAGTAATTATGGGACACTATAAATATGAAGTTACTGCTGGAAGTATTTCTTTTGATAGTCGTGATATTACTGATTGCTCTGTAGATGAGCGTGCTAGAATGGGAATTTTCCTTGGGATGCAAGATCCAACTGAAATAGAAGGCGTTCGTAATAGTGAGTTTTTAAGAGTGGCACTAAAAGAAGTGACAGGAGAAAATGTCAATTTATATACTTTTATTAAAGAATTAGAACGTGATATGGCTGATTTGAAGTTAAATGATGCGATGTTACATCGTTCCTTAAATAAAGGATTTTCTGGTGGAGAGAAGAAGAAAAATGAGATTTTGCAATTAAAAGTATTGAAGCCCAAACTAATTATTTTAGACGAAATAGATTCTGGACTTGATGTGGATAGTTTAAAAATCGTATCAGAAAACATCCAACAATATTTAGTAGAACATAGTGAAGCCTCATTACTTATGATTACCCATTATCCAAGAATCTTAGAATATATTCGTCCTGATTATGTTCATATTATGCAAAATGGAAAAATAGAAAAGACTGGAGATATTTCACTTGCTAGAAGTGTCGAAAAAGATGGATATCATAGTATAAATGTTATAGATAAGGAAGACATTTATGAATAAAATAGTATTAGATAAAGAAGAGGTTATCGTAGTAGATGAAGACTTGGACCTTGTAGTTTCAAAAGGTATGATTAAAGAAATTTATTTGTGTAGTCCTAGTATGGATGCCACTATCCATTATGAAGTAGAAGAGGGTGGGAGTCTTAGTGTACATCACTATAGTATTAATAGTAGCTTATCCTCTATCGTTCATTTAAAAGGAAAAGGGGCTTCTGTTCATTATTTTTATAGTACCATTAATGAAGAAGACCATACCTTTTCTTTAGAGGTGTTTCATGATGCAGATCATACTGAAAGTAAAGTCATCAGTCATGGTGTCAATGTGAAAGAGAAGTCTTTGATTTTTGATATTAACCCTTATGTTCCCAAAGAAAAAGAATTTTGCGTTTGTAATCAGGAAAATAGTATTATCAATTTAGAAGATGGCTTATCTTTGATTCGACCTAATTTACTGATTGATTGCTATAATGTTTCATCTAGTCATTCTGCTTATATTGGTTCTTTTCGGGATGAAGTTCTTTTCTATTTGATGAGTAGAGGGTTATCGAAGGACGCTAGTTATGAGATTTTGATGAAAAGTTTTTTAGTAAAAGATATATTAAAAGTAGAAAAAGTATTTCCAGAATTTTTAGAGAAATTGAAAGATTTATAAAAAGGAGGTGTTTAATATGCATCGAGAAGATTTTCCTATGTTAAAACAAGATATCGTTTATTTTGATAATGGTGCTACTTCGTTAAAACCACAAGTGATGATTGATGCGATGGTAGACTATTATAGTAATCATACAGCTAATATTCATAGAGGAGATTATGATGCGGCAATTAAAACGGATGCTTTATATGATGAGGCTAGAGAAGTGGTTAAAAACTTTATTCATGCTGAAAGCTCACGAGAGATTGTGTTTACTAGTGGTATGACAGATGGGATGAACCGAATTGTTTTTGGATTTATGCGTCATCATTTAAAAGCAGGGGATGAAGTTTTAATCTCTAAAGCGGAGCATGCTTCTTGTGCTATCCCTTGGTATGTTTTACAAAAAGAGCTTGGGATTGTAGTTCGAAGTGTTCCCCTTGATAGTGAGCATCAATTGACTGTTTCTAATTTAGAAGCGATGATTACGCCACGAACGAAAGTAATCTCTATTGCCCATATTACCAATGTAATCGGTGATGTTCGTGATGTAGTAAAAATTGGTGAGATTGCTGAAAAACATCATATTTACTTTGTTGTAGATGCTGCCCAAAGTGTTTCTCATGTTCCAGTTGATGTTTTAGAAATGAAAGCTTCTTTCCTTGTTTTTTCGGGACACAAAATGTTAGGACCTACTGGTGTTGGTGTTTTATATGGTAAGCTTTCTCTTTTAGAAGAGATGAAGCCCCTTTCTTATGGTGGAGGGATGAATGAGTTTTTTGAAGCGACAGGAGAGTATGACGTGAGAGAAGTTCCTGTTCGCTTTGAAGCAGGAACGCCACCTATTGCCGAAGTGATTGGTCTTTCACGAGCGATTCAGTATATTGAGTCCATTGGCGTTTTAAAAATTCATGCTCATGAAGTTGAGCTCAAAAACTATCTAGTTTCCGCTCTTTCCAAAATTCCTAATATCGTTTTATATAATAAGAATAGCGAAAGTGGTATCTTAGCATTTAATATTCGAGGCGTGTTCAGTCAAGATACTGCTGTTTATTTGAATCATTATCATATTTATATTCGGGCAGGGAACCATTGTAGTAAGATGTTAAAAGATGACTTGAATATTAAAAATACTTGTCGTGTTAGTATGCATTTATATAATACAAAAGAAGATGTAGATAAACTTGTTTGTGCTTTAAAGAATAGTGAAGATATATTTAAGATTATACTTTAGGATGTGGTAGAATGGAGAGAAATTTAAGGCAGGCCATTATTGTGGATCATTATCAGAATCCTTATCATAAAGGATTGGTGGAAGACAAAGACTCTTGCTATATTCGGAATAATACGAATAGTCTTTCTTGTATTGACAATGTCGATATTATGTATAAAATAAAAGACGATGTGATTGAAGACATTTATTTTGACGGAGAAGCATGTGCTATTTCTACTAGTGCCACTTCTATTATGATTCGCACTTTGATAGGAAAAACAGTAGAAGAGGCTCAGAAATATTTAGAAAACTATGAGGCTATGATAGAAGAGAAACCTTATGATGCAGAACTGCTTGGAGAATTGAATGCTTATGAAGAAATTTATTTGCAACCCAATCGTAAGAAGTGTGCTATGCTTCCTTTTGAGTCATTAAAAAAAGTATTAGGAGAAGAAAAATGGAAGAAATAAGTAAAACATTTAGTTGTAATGAAGTAGAATTGGTACAGATTCAGTCTTTTGATGGGTATGAAGTAGAAAATCCCACTTGGACGTTTCATCATTATGCGATTGTTCGTAATAGGGATTGTTATAAAGTGGATATTGTAGATGGAAAAACATATGTATCTATTGACTACGATAAAAAAAGACAGTTTTATCAGAGAGAAAATTTACAAGTAGGTGATGTTAGAGCGGTAACATCTCCTATCAATCAAGTGTTTCAAGCAAGTTTAAAAACAAGTGGAAATACTTTTTCTGATATTGCTAACTTTATTTGTGAGTCGGGTCTTTATTTTCCATATGGTCGACCTGGAAAACATGATACAGGTGCCTTACAGTTGTGTCAGATTGTTGCATATCAAAAGTCGTTAAAAGGATAGGAGAAGAAAGATGGAGATTGTTGGACTAACGGAAGAAAATATTAAAAAGATCTCTTCTATAAAAGGAGAGAGTGAGGCAATAAAAGAATTTCGGCTTCAGAGTTTTCGGAAGTTTCAAAAATCTGCTTTACCTGAATTTGGTCCTAAAACGGAGATTGATTTTTCTAAAATTATTTATTATAAGTCTAGTGATGATACACTTCGCGATGATTGGAATCAAGTATTAAAACCTATTGTCGATGAACTTGACACATTGGGTGTTTTAGAAAGTGAAACACATTTAGATGGTATGGGTGTCCAGTATGAGAGTGAAGTTATTTATCATAATATGCTAGAAGAGTTGAAAAGCAAGAATGTTATCTTTACTTCTATTGAAGAGGCAATGCGGAATTATCCTGATATTGTGGAAAAGTATTTTGGAAAAATTGTTTCTAATGATGAGAATAAGTTTGCATCTCTTAATGGTGCTGTTTTTAGTGGAGGAAGTTTTATTTATATTCCGCCACATACTCATCTAAAACGACCACTGCAAAGCTATTTTCGTATTAATAGTCGTAATATGGGACAGTTTGAGAGAACACTTATTGTCGTTGATGATGATAGTAGTCTTCATTATGTAGAAGGGTGTACAGCACCTACTTATAGCGAATCTTCTCTTCATGCGGCTGTTGTGGAAATTTATGTAGGATGTGGTAGTAAATGTCGATATTCTACTATTCAAAACTGGGCACCCAACGTTTATAACTTAGTTACGAAGCGGGCTTTGGTTGATACAGATGGTGTGATGGAATGGATTGATGGAAATATCGGTAGTTATAAAACAATGAAGTATCCATGTTGTGTATTAAAAGGAGATCGTTCTCAAGGAACTTGTATTACCATTAGTGTTGCTTCTTCTTCCCAAGAGCAAGATAGTGGAGCCCGTATGATTCATTTAGGACGAAATACGAAGAGTAATATTATTTCTAAAAGTATTGCCCAAAATGGTGGGAATGCCACTTATCGAGGAAAAGTTAAAATTTCTAAGGAGGCCCATTCTAGTGAAGCCATTGTGAAGTGTGATACCTTAATATTAGATGAAAAGTCAAAAAGCGATACGATTGTTACAAATTCTTGTCATAATAAAAGCAGTAATATAGAACATGAAGCGACAGTTTCTAAAATAAGCGATGATAACTTATTTTATCTGATGAGTCGTGGTATTTCTAAGAATGAAGCCATGGAACTTATCATCCTAGGTTTTTTAGAAAAATTCCGGGAAGAACTTCCAATGGAATATGCGGTGGAACTGAATCAGTTAATTAAAAAAAATTTATAAAAACTTGTCTATTGCGATAGGGCAAGTTTTTTAATTTGTGTATTTCGCTTATCCTTTTTTAAAATTGCCCTTTTTTTCTTTTGCAAATTGCTTATTTGGCGATTTGTTTTTTCTTTTTAATCCCGTTATGATAGCGCTAGAAAGGAGGGATTTCATGCTGAATCAAGTTGTTTTAGTTGGACGACTAGTACGAGATTTTGAAGTTCATATGACAGATAAAAATAAAAAAGTAGCCACTATTACTTTAGCAGTTCCTAGAAGCTTTAAAAATCTGGAAGGTGTTTATGAAACTGACTTTATTGATTGTACACTCTGGGATCTAAATGCGACTCATACAAAAGAGTATTGTAAAAAAGGCGATATTTTAGGACTTCGAGGTAGAATTCAATCAAGAACAGTAGAAGCCGATGAAAAACGCGAAACTAGGTTACAAATCGTTGGTGAAAAAATCACTTTTTTATCTTCTAACTCGAAAGAGAAAAAATAAAAGTTTCTTATTAGTTAACTTTGCAGTAATTGATTTTTAGTATCTTTATAATAGAGTTGGGAATGCTAGTATTGAGGTGATAGTTTGATTTTAGGAAAGAGAATCAAAGAATTACGAAGAGAAAGAGGCCTGACTCAGCAACAATTAATTAGGAGACCAAATAAATGTAACAAAAGTGAGTATTTGTTGTTATGAAAATGGTACTAGAAATCCGACTTTGCAAACTTTGACGGATTTAGCTGAATTCTTTGGTGTTGATCTAGCTTATTTTTTAGGTATGGATACTTTTGCTATTGCAGAAGATAGAGAAGATTATAAATTTGCTATGTGTAATGAAGAGATAGAATTTATTGTAGCACTTAGAAGAAATGAATCATTATATGCACAGTTGATTGATAATCCAAAGAGATTGATTCAGTTAATTAATCAAAAAGTAAAATAGATGAATATTGTCATTCATCTCAGGCTGTTGACAAATAGGTTTAACAGTCTTTTCATATGTAAATAAATTTGA
>CAJUCU010000050.1 GCA_910585335.1 uncultured Bacilli bacterium | reverse complement strand
CTCCAGGGTCAGTAAATGCACTATTTTCTTCCACGTTCATGGAAAGATTCCCTGCTAGATGAATCATTGGTGGTGTAATGTCTCCTGTTGTAGCATTACTTTGTACTACATTGACAACAATTCTTCCTTGAAACTTCTTCCCTTGTGCATCATTTCCCGCATCAATATCTAACCATAACTTTAAAGCATAATGATTCTTCTCTTTTGGTTCTATTAAAACACTTTGTTCTAATGCCAAACTATCTAAATCAGAAAGCAGCCTAGGTGCAGTCCACTCCTCATCGTTTTTCTTTAATGAAAACTTCAAATATTCATAACGAAGACTTTGTTCATTATGATTATCTTCGATTAACAAATCATACTTTGCCTCTATTGTTCCTGTATTTTCAATACTAAACTCATAAGGCTCCATTTTCATTCCTTCTTCATCTGCAGTTGGTATTATATTTTCTAAAGTAATCCCGTTATTCCCTTCTTTAAAATCAACGGCAAGAGTTCCGGCAATGACATTCAGTTTTTTCTCTCCAAACAAAGTAAGACTCAAAAATGCATAACTTAATCCTGCCACAATGAGAAAAAGAAGTAAAAAAGAAACACATAAAAAAAACGGACGATTCCCACCTACACTTCTAATCTGTCTACTCTTCACTCTACCACCTAACCTTCTCATTTATCATAAAGTAGAGTACTTTATGATAAAACAATAAATTTCCTTTTATTTTCAATAGTTAAAAATGATTTGACAAGAAATATGACTAGGATTATTTTCTTTTTTCTTCTCTTTATACCTTTAATTTTCAGCCTTTTTTCGACAATATTTTTGACTAATAATAATCACCAAAGTAATATCATTTATTACCAAAATATAGCAAAATATTCATCGAAATATTGCAAAGATACCAATTTTGTTATATATTAATAATAGTAGAAAGTCGAATTTAGGGTATTTTTATTATCATAAAGTACTCTACTTTATGACCTCACTTTCCTTATATACAATAAAAAAGTATGTAAAACCACATACTTTTTTTATTGATCATTATCTATCATATCATCAAGCCATCTTGCACCGACAGTAAAATGGTTTCTTGAAAATTGCATTCTATTAGAATCATTCAAATCTAAGTCTTTTAAAAAAATACTCATAAATTTATCCTGACTTCCAAACTGACTCTTAGGGAAAGCCTCTTTTAATACATCCCCATCAAATATATACAAATGAAGGAAATCACTCTTTAACACCCCTTCATGATACAGCCAATTGTATACAAAGTCCAAAAAGGCATCTTCAAGTGATAAAGAAAATGTTAATGCTGAATTAGCATATAAATCCTTTATAATTTCTATATCATCAACATCTACTACCTGAAATTTAGTATGGGCATCTTTTAGGATATAAAACTGATCAACAGCCCTCTTTCGCATATAAATACCTATAAAAGCAAGCAAAGTATAGCAAATAACTAGAGTCAAAATGCCTACTAAAAGATGATTAAAAAAAGCACTTACTCCAACCATAATCAAAGGCATAAAAATCATTATAAATATGAAAATAGCATAAAATAACTCTTGCTTTTTTTGTTTTTCTGATCTAGGTAAATCCAAAATAATCTTACTTTGATAAAAATAATGTTTATTCATATTTCGATTCATATGCCCTTCTCCTATTCTATTTTAACAATATGATATTTCTAATAAGTAACAACAATAATAAATTGTATAGCAACAATAACAAAAGTCACAATAGAAAGCCAAAAACCAGCAGTATTAAATCCATTCTTTTTCGTTTTACGTTCAATTAAAGCAAGAACAAAACCAATAATAGATAATACACTTTGAACTAGTACATAACCAATTGCAAATCCAATTTGATAGCTCATACTAGAATAACTTGAATCTAAATAAGAACCTAAATCTACGATATTAATGAAAGCACATAAAGCATAAAACAAAGCAATGATACCAAGAACCATACTGGCAATTCCCTTTCCATTCTGTCCGCTACGCTTTCTTAGTTCACATCCACAATTAACACAAATAACTGCTTTCTCATCCACTTTCTTTCCACAATTAGAACAATACATAACACTCACTCCTTTTCTAAAGTATACTACTTCCAATTAAAAATTTCAATTCGTAATAATCTTTCCTAAATAAAAATTGTCAATCAAATCAGTTTTATAAATAACATTCCCTAACTCTAAAAGAGAAATCATCTCATTCTTAGATAAAGAATCTGCATTAATATAATATTTATTATTCACACAAACAATCTTTTTTTGATTTGGTAAAAAATCAAAGTTATCAACTTCTATATAAAAGTCTTGATCAAAATAAACAAGAACTCTCAAATCAAGGGCATGATTAAGACTAATATCATCAACATTAATAATTTCAATAACAAAACCAATTTTCTTGTTTAGATAAACTCTTACTTTATAAAAACCTTTTAAGTTTAAGCGATATATTTGATTAGCTCTCAACACAACATCTTTAACTATTTTTATGATTTGTGGTTTATCATCTTCTGAATAGGCTTCTTTCACATCAAAAAAATAAATAACAAAACTATTATCATCTTCTTTTAAGACTTTCATTCAATCACCTAATTTATAATATGAAAAAAGACTTAATTGTTGCCTTAAGTCTTTATTCTTCTACTTTAAAGGTATATGCTTTTGCATATTTTTTATCAATAACTGTATCAATCCTAATAGCCCCACCTTTTTCAATCGCAGAAATATAGGTTGGCGCTTTTCCTAATTCTTTACCATTTTGATCTAAGAAGACAATATTGACCATTCTATCTTCAAATGCTTCCCCATGATTGTAAACATTGGCCATTAAATGTGTAAGTTCTTCCTCTTCTGCTAATTCAATATCTTCAAGAGTTAAATCTAAAAACTTTTTGTCTTTTTCTAGTTCTTTAGAAATACCGACATCAACAGGTGCCTTTTTCGCAGGTTTTACAAATGCCAAACCTACACCTACACAAACACATAAAACAACGGTTACAACAAAAATTGGTAAAAATTTTAATACCTTTTTCTTAGTGTCTTTCACTATTATCACCTACTATACTAAGTATAACAAAAAGGAACAAGAAAAAAAAGACCTAAATAACATTTATTGACAGGTCTTCGATTTTTTTCAAAATTTCTACTTTTCCAAGTTTAGTCACACTAGAAAATACCAGTAAATCATCCCCAACTACCAAGTCCATAGCGTCCATAATAACTTTTAAATGTTTATTCTTACGACTACCACCGACTTTATCTGCTTTTGTAGCAACAACAGTAACGGGCACATTATGATATTTTAAAAAGTTATACATCAACAAATCATCTTCTGTTGGCTTATGACGAAAATCAATAATCAAAAATACTCTTTTTAATTGTTCTCTTTTTTCTAAGTACTCTTCTATCATCATTCCAAATTTAGCTTGTGTCTTTTTATCGACCGCTGCATATCCATATCCTGGAACATCAACTAAGTAAAAGTTATTATTAACAAGATAAAAATTGATAGTTTGCGTTTTTCCAGGACGTGACGACGTATGAGCTAAATTTTTACGTGAAAGAAGGGCATTAATAAAGCTACTCTTTCCAACGTTACTACGTCCTACTAGTAAAAACTCTGGTAAATCTTTATCTGGATATTGACTTCTTCTACTGGCCATTACATCTAATTTTGATTCTTTAATTACCATCATCACTCACCTCTTCCATTGATTCAATATACTCTCGACTAACAGCATCAAGCTCACGAATAATGAACTGAGCTTCTTCAAATGTTGTCGTCTTAACTCCACTTGCATATTTATGACCACCACCATGATGGGCTTCTGCTACTTTGTTAATAGCAGGACCACGTGACCGAATTGAAATTCGAATATTCTCATTTTTAATATCTTCTGTTACTGTAACCCAAACAAGTACCTCAGAAATAAAATTAAAATTATTAATCATATTTCCAGCAGCCGCAGTGTCAACTTTATATTTATTGATAATATCATCCGTAATAATAATATAAGAAACACCATGGTCTGTTACAGTCATATTCTGTGCCAAGTAGCCTTCAAAACGAACTTCTGATAAAGGGCGAAGATACATCTGTTCATAGACTTCTTTAATAGAAAAAGGATACATTTCTAAAAATTTAGAAACAAGGGCAAAAGTTTTAGAGGTAGAACTTTCAAACATAAAACGATTAGAATCAGATACAAGACCTGCATAAAGCATACGGGCAATATTTTGATTACATAAAAGCTTTGTATTTAGAATTAAATCCATAATAATTTCACAGGTCGAAGAAGCAGTATCTACAACATATTCAATATTACCAAGTGGTTCTATAAAAGGGTGATGATCAATTTTAATAACAGAAGCAAAATCTTCTAACCGAACACCATCTACTCGTTTTTTATCAGGTGTATCTAAAATAATTAATAAAGCGTTAGAAACAGCCTCCATTTTATCAAGTCTACCAATAAATGAAAATCTACTAGTTCCTGTACCCACAGCGAGCACTTTTTTTTCAGGAAAAGTAAGACGAATAGAGTCCCTAAGTGCAAGTTGACTAGAAAGTGCATCTGGATCTACACCGATATGTCGAACGATAACAATCGTATCATATTTCTTAATTTCCCTAAATATCTTTTTAAACATAATATCTTCCTATCTATTTTCTATTAAAGAAACAGTATCTCTAGCAATCATCAATTCTTCATCAGTTGGAATAACATAAACTTCTACTTTAGATTCAGCAGTACTGATTTTAGTAATTTCACCACGAATATTGTTCTTATCCAAATCAATTTTCACACCAAGTGGTAATAGTTTTTCACAAACAAGTTGACGAATTGGAATACTGTTTTCACCAACTCCAGCTGTAAAGACAATAACGTCTACACCACCTAATAATAAATAGTACTGTCCAATATAATTGACGATAGAACGCACATATTTATCTCGTGCCAAAATACAGTTTTCGTCTCCCTCATCAGCTCGTGCCAAAACATCTCTCATATCATGACTATACTCACTAAGTCCTAAAAGACCACTACGCTTATTTAGGTCATCAATCACTTCACTAGCATTCTTTCCTTCTTTTTCCATAACATAAGTAATAATAGATGGATCAACATCACCACTACGAGTTCCCATCATAATACCAGCAAGCGGAGTAAGTCCCATCGAAGTATCAATACATTTTCCATCTAAAACAGCAGAGATACTACCACCATTTCCAATATGACAACTAATCAAACGGAAATTTTCTTTGTTAAGTAGTTTAGCAGTAGTACTAGCAATATAACGATGACTAGTACCATGAAATCCATACTTACGAACACCATGGTCTTTATACCAACTATAAGGAACTGGATAAAGATAAGAAGTAGCCTCCATTGTTTGATGAAAAGCCGTATCAAATACTCCTACCATCAATACATCTGGTAATACTTCACGAAAAGCTTGAATACCCAAAATATTAGCAGGATTATGAAGCGGCGCGAAATCTTTAAAGTTCTCTAAGTCAGCAATTACTTCATCTGTAATCACAACAGAAGAAGAATACTTATCCTTTCCATGAACAAGTCTATGTCCCACACCATCTATCTCTTCTAAAGAACCAATGATATTAAGATCAATTAACTTCTCAAGTAAAATACGAACGGCATCGGCATGAGTCACAAGTTCTACTTCTTGTTCTACTTTTTCACCATTATACTTAATGGTATAACCACTTCCTTCTATACCAATACGCTCAAATAAACCACTGGCAATGACACTCTCATCATCCATATTAAATAAACTAAACTTTAAGGAACTGCTTCCTGCATTAATAGATATAATTTTCATATATGAAACCCTCTTTCTAACTAGTTAAATTTAGCCATCATAAAAATAATAGCTATCTATTAGAAATTATATCATAAATTCATAATTTTTAGTTATTTTCTTCAATATTTTACTTTGAAACTTTACTTTTTTTCACATATTGTTTTTGTTGATTTCTTTTATTCTCAACAACAGATAAGATATTATCCCCAACATGATCCGTTAAAACAACTGGTGTAGTATTAGAAATACTACTATATTTACCAAAACAAATTTCATAAATACCATGACCCACAAAAAAATAATGAAAATCATGAATGGGATCAACTTGATTATTTTGAATTGGCAAAATCTGTAACCCATATGAGAAAGTACGATCTTTACTATAAATCAAATAGCGGGCAAGCTCAAAATCAACAATATCTCCACAACTAAGATTCTTTCCGCTCAGTTCTAAAGATTTTCCTGCACTTAACTGTGACATCTTCAAAATTTTAACTAAATCAGCATAATCAACAGAATCTATATAACCTAAAACTTGCTCTTGATTCAAAGTAACAAGATGATCATGTAAAACTACACTCGGTTTTTTTAAACAATACTTTTGTGTTGACAAAACAGTTCGATATTTTGTAAAACAACGTTCACTAAAATGAAGTTTCTTTAAACAACTAGTAGTATAAAAACCTGTCAATTGAGACTCTTTGGTCTCGTTGATTACGATAAACGGTCTACGTGTATGAGAAGTATCCCCTCTTACATCAGAAACATTCATATCTGCCCAATAAATATGAGTTCCTTTAGAAGAAGCTTTAACATTTGAAATTAGTTCATCTAAATTCTGCATTGGAGATGGTGCTTCTTGTAAAGATTCCACTTCTACCATATCCATTTTTTCTATATCAGAAAAAGTAGTAGTAACATTATTTTCTTCTTGATTTTCTTTAAATTGGATATCAGATACAAAACCTTGCTTTAATGTTTTTACCACCACAGTTTTACAAAAATAGTCACTAATTTTATCATATATCTTATTGAAAACCATAAGAATCCCCCTTCAATAGTGCTATATTCTATACCATTTTAGAACAAAATTCAAAATAAATTTTGAATGTTTAAACTCACATCTAAACAATT
>CAJUCU010000049.1 GCA_910585335.1 uncultured Bacilli bacterium | reverse complement strand
AGGAGAAGTGACAACAAATAATGTCAAGTTTGGAGGATTCTGTTGGAAGATAGTTCGAACGACTAGTACAGGTGGAGTGAAGATGGTTTATAATGGAGAACCAGATGACAATGGATACTGTTCTAATACAACAGGAGAGGCTACTCAAATAGGAAAAAGTGCATTTAATAGTAATCATTCACCAGCAGATGTAGGATATATGTATGGAACACGTTATAATAGTCAAAATCAAAAGTTTCCAACATGGTATGACCATATAGGGCGTAATAGGAAAATCTATTCTCCATTAACTTCTCTTAGAACGAATAATAATACATATTATTATGGAGATACGATTACATGGGATAGTGGAACAGGCTCTTATGTACTCTCAAATAGTGATGGAAGTGAAGTAGTAAGTACAAAATGGGATAATGAAACCTACCAGAGGTTTAAAGGAAAATATGTATGTGCAAGTGGTACTCCTACAGCATGTACAAGTGTATATTATATGGTAGGAACAGAAAGTTCTTATGGTTACTATATTCCTCTTACTAAAGGACAAAGTTTAGATGATGTTAATACTATAATAAACTATGGAAAAGAAATCAGTTATGAGAATGGAGTATATACGATTCTAAATCCAACAGAAGGAAAGAGAATAAATTGGTATACTGATTATTCTAAGTATAAAGGAAGTTATGTATGTGCCGATGGAACCACAAGTTGTAGTACTATTTGGTATATAGTCTCCACCAGTGATAATAGTATGTCATATGTAGAAATGAGTAGTGGAGAGACTTATGATAGTTTGTATGAAGAAGGGTTAAATAAGAAGTGGATATATGGAAATGATATTGAGTGGGATGGAAGTAAGTATATCTTGAAAGATACCATGGAGAGTAGTCCCTTAAACTGGAATAATGATTATAAAACGATTGCAACAAGATATCATTATACTTGTTTTAGTACAGGCAATAGCTGTACACAAGTAGGATATATACATTACTATTATAATAAAGATTCTTTCATTTCTTATTTAAGGTTACAAGATGGAAAGACAATAGAAGATGCGAAGAAAGAGATGTTTACGAATACAACGGATTCTAAGATAAAGACAACAATAGACACATGGTATCGAACTAATATGTTAGACTATACTGACAGTTTAGAAGATACCATATGGTGTAATGATCGAAGTATAGATAGAGGGCCATTAAAGAGTAAAGATGAAGATTCATCTATTACGAGTGGAACGAATCAAAATAATTATACATCGTTTGGAGCACGAGGAAGAAATATTAGAACGAAGAAACCGAGTGTGATATGTCCAAACGATAATGATAAGTTTACAGTAAATCCAGAAAATGGAAATGGAGCCTTAACTTATCCAGTAGCACTTTTAACAGCAGATGAGTTGACTTTAGCAGGTCATGGATCTTCTGGATATAGTAGTTCTAGTTATTTATATACGAATCAAGATAATCGAACTTTGTCTCCTTCTCATTTTTACAACAACTCCAACGGTGCTTATGTTTTTTACTGGTGCTATCGTAGCTCACTTGAGGGACGACAGGTCCAGGAGGTCTATGGTGTACGTCCAGCAATCTCACTTGCACCAGGAACCATAATCACGAGTGGAGATGGAACGAGTGAAAATCCATTCACAGTAGAAAAAGATGGATAGACATGGGGTTATACCACAATAAATAGTCTCTAAATAAGAAATCTTTTCATGATAAAAGACTTCTTATTTTTTGTCAATCTTCATTAAATTAATAAAAAAATAAAATAAAATGTGCTATAATAAAAATAATAAATAAAGAATACAGGTGATAAGATGAAGCGTATTTTTAAATTTGTTATAGCAATTGGTTTTATTCTTTTTATTTTCCAATTTGCAGTGATGTTTTTTATCAATAAACACGAAGTACATTATACCATTTCACAAAATGAAAATACTTATACTGTAAAAGAACAATTTCAGAAAGTAAAGAAGAAACATTATTATAACTTTGAAGTATTAGATAAAGATAAAAATAAGTTTATCTTCTATTATGATCAAGATTATAAAAAGAAAAAGAAAGTATTAAGCCAAGTGGAAATATATAAAGAAGGAAATATTTATTGCATGGCACCAGTTTTTAAAGATAATAAACTAGGTGGTATTGTTTGTAGACAAAATAGTGAGCTTGTTAGTTTTGACTATTTAAAACAGACAGGTGTCTCTTTTGATAAATGGAAGGGTGAACTACAAACGAAAGGTTATGTATTAGAGGATACTGATGTTATTTCTAAGCAAGAACAAGTTACTTTATATAATCATTTTCCAGAAAATTATACTATGTCTATTTGGAATTATCATGGTCTTTATCTATTAAAAAAAGATCATATCAAAAACTTAAGTATTTTAGATAGTGATTATTATGAAAATACATTAGGAATACTAGCAGGAGATTATTATATTATTGCAAATACAGATCAGGATTTTGCTTATAACCGTATTTATATTGTTGATTTGTTTAATGAGAGCAAGGACTTTGTTGATTTAGAAACAGAAATATCTAAAGATAGTTATTTCTTAGGTGTTGTGGGAGAAGATGTCTATATCATGGATCGTGATAAAAAAATAGAATATTCTTTCAATATAAAATCAAGAAAATTAAAAGAAGTAGGAAATAAAGAGACGAATGCTACTATGTATTATCATGGAAAATGGGAAGAAAAAAATATTTATACAGTTTCTGACCAAAAAGAAATGTTTCAAGTAGAAGAAAAAGTAGAAGAATTAGAAAAGTTGTATCAGCCTAAATTAGTACGAGCTTCTTTTAATAAGTACTATTTTGTGACAGCGGATAATACAGTCTACTATGTAATGAAAGATGATTTAAACACAAAAGTAAAGTTATTTCAAGATAATAATATGAAAGAGATTAAATTAGTTGATGATAGTTTGTTTTTTATCTCTGGACAGGATATCATTATGTATAATTTGACGAGTGGTTATCGGAGGTTAGTAACACATCCAGAACTTTTGTATAATAATAAAAATATATTTGATGTTGTGAAGAAGTCGTAATGCTTCTTTTTTTTGCATATATATTTTTAGGAGGCGTTTTTTATGTATGAAACTTATATAGTACAAAAAGGTGATACTATGGAAGCGATTGCGAAAAGATTTCAAGTGCCCATTTACGAGCTTGTTATTAATAATGGACTGGAAACGGCTTATGAAATAGTACCAGGGATGAGGCTTCAAATTCCTGTTAATAAGCAATCTGCTTTCATTTTCTATACCATTAAACCAGGTGATACTCTTTATAGTATTGCAAGAGACAATGGTACTTCTCCAGAATATATATTGTTATTGAATGGATTGAATGCGAACGAATATATTTATCCCAATCAACAAATTTTAATTCCGAAAGAGGGAATTGGTATTTATGTTACGAAACCAGGGGAAACTTTACAGAAAGTGGCAAGACATGTTAATCATGATCCAGCGGATATACTCGGATATAATGACCAAGTGTTTTTGCTTCCTGATCAATTAATTGCATATCGAAAATAGAAAACATTTGAATTAAAAAAAAATTTGTGCTAAAATAACAAAAGTTGATATGTAGCAAAATTGCGTAAATCTAGTCAGATGGGTTGCGCAATTTTTACTTGTATTTTAGAAGGAGTAGAAGTATGAATAAAACACTGAATTTAGGGGAAGAAAAAATATCTAAGTTATTACTTGCTTTTTCCATTCCCTGTATTATTAGTATGATTGTAAATTCGATTTACAATATTGTAGATCAAATCTTTATTGGACAAGGAGTAGGCTATTTAGGAAACGCTGCTACTAATGTTATTTTTCCACTGATTATCTTAGGAAATGCTGTTGCTGGATTACTTGGAAATGGATGTGCTGCTAGTTTTAGTTTAGCACTTGGAAAAGGAAAAAAGGAAGAGGCTGCGCAATCTAGTGCTACGACCATTCTTTTTACCGTTCTTTTTTCTCTTTTCTTTAGTATCTTATTTTACTTTTTCCTACCTGTCTTAATTCGCTTTTTTGGGTGTACAGATAAAGTCTATCCTTATGCTTTATCATATGGAAAAATTATTTTAATTGGAATGCCATTTATGATATGTTATACTGTATTATCTTCGCTCATTCGTGCAGATGGTTCTCCTAAATATTCGATGATGCTATTGCTAGTAGGGGCTATTATTAATATTATTTTAGATGCTATTTTCATTTTGGTATTTGAAATGGGAGTAGAAGGAGGGGCTCTTGCTACTATTATTGGGCAAATTGTTTCTGCTACACTTGCTTTTTTATATTTGAAAAAGTTTCGAAGCATTACATTAAAACGTGATTACTTTAAGCTTTCTTCTTCTATTATTAAAACAATGGGGTATGGGCTTTCTTCTTTTATTACTCAAATTACTATTTTAGCTTTATTTGTATTTATGAATAATATTATGACTCATTATGGAGCAGGCTCTAAATTTGGTAGTGATATCCCACTTTCTGTTTATGGTATTGTTTCTAAGCTGAATAGTTTGTATGTTGCTAGTGTTCTTGGAATCGCAATTGGTGCTCAGCCTATTATTGGGTTTAACTTTGGGGCTGGTAAAACGGCTAGGGTAAGAGAGACGATGCGGAAAGTTGTTTTTGTTAATATCATAATTGGTATTGTTTTTAATCTTAGTTTTTTACTATTTCCTAAACAGTTGATTGCTTTATTTGGAAGTAGTGATAATAAACTTTATATGGAGTTTGCTATAGATTGTTTTCGTATTTTTTTAGCTGTTTGCTTTTTGAATGCTTTTGAAATGAGTACTAGTATTACGGTTCAGGCACTTGGGAATGTGAAAAAATCAACTGCTGTTTCTTTTATTCGACAGATTATTTTATTTATTCCGATTGCTTTAATTTTATGTCATTTTGTAGGACTTTATGGGGCTTTATATGCAGGACCTATTGCTGATGGTATTTGTTTCTTTGCTGTTTTATATATCTTTTTGTCAGAGTATAAGAAAATCGGTGTCATAAAGAAGGAGAAGGAAGAGGAAAAGATTCCTGTTGATACTTTAGAAAAGAAAAAGCTTTCTAGTAAGCAGATTATTACTATTAGTCGTGAATATGGTTCTGGAGGCCGTTATGTTGGTCAATTGTTATCTTTGCTTCTTGATGTTCCTTTTTATGATAAAGAACTTATTTCTCTTGCTGCTAGAGAATCTGGTTTTACAGAAGAGTATATCAAAGCGAATGAACAAAAGAAGAAAACAAATAGTAGCCTGTATAACTCTGATGATGAAATTTTTATTGCTGAGACGAATGTAATCCAAAAAGTAGCGAAAGACTCTTGTGTCATTGTAGGTCGTTGTGCAGACTATATTTTGAAGGATAAAAAGAATGTAACTAGTATTTTTCTTTACAGTGCAGCAGAAGATAAAGTAAAACGTGCAGTAAAGTATTATCATATTGATCCTAAAAAAGCTGAAAAGAAAATACAAAAGGTAAATAAGGAACGTGCTAAGCATTATGAATATTATACGAATCAAAAATGGAATGACTTATCTCATTATGATTTGGCTATTAACGTAGACAGTTTGGGAGTGAAAAAAACAGCAGAGCTTATTTATGAGATGATAGTAAATAAAAAGTAAGGTAGGGTATATCATCACAAAAGAAAAAGTTTCTAATTTTGGAAACTTTTTTTAATTGAAAATGATTTATTTTATAAATAGTACTAATTTTTATTTCTTTTTATTTTTGTTACACCCAGTGGAACATCTTCCACCAAAATAAACTAAAACTATCATTATTATCCAAAATTCCATACATTACCTCCTAAAATATTTTTAAAATTTTTCCATAATTAATATAACAATGAAACATATTATAAGTGCTATTACTCCTGCTAGCAACGCAAATAAAATTTTTTGATATATTCTTTTTCCTATTTCCTGTTGCGATTCTTCATAAGTTAATGGTTTTCCATCTATAAATGCTAGAATTTCTTTATATGTTTCTATATCGTTGTCCTTTTTCCATCTTTCGATTATTGTTGCTGTTCCAAAAGTTATAGCAAAGAATAGTACCCAAATGACAACACCGATATAACCATCCATTTTGGCTAATGGATAGGCACTAATTGTTACAATCAACATTTCTGCTAGAAAAATATAGCTCATTACATTAAACTCTTTTATCTTTCCTTTATCTACTTTCTTTCTCATCTCCTCTATATCTCCTTTTATAAATTTGTCTAGAGATACATTAAAGATATTGCTTAGCATAGTTAAACTTTTTATATCAGGATAACTTTTATTTGTTTCCCAATTTGAAATTGTTTGTCTTGAAACAAATACTTTTAAAGCAAGTTCATCTTGAGAAATATTTAGTTTTTCTCTATATTTTTTTATTCTTGTTCCAATATCCATTTTGCACCTCCAATACCATTTTATATAAAAGATCGATTTTTTTCTGTCAAAAGTCTTTTACATTGAACTTTTTTCTTGTTTTTTTGCTTTTGATTCATTCTTAATAGAGTTTTAAGATAAGGAATTTTGCTTCATTTAGTGGCAAGTCTCTTTGACAATATTTATAGTAAAATAAAAATTATTTTTTGACAAGGTGTTTGTAGATCATACTTCAAAAGGTTTGGATAATAAATTATTTAAAATAAAATTAGTAAACAGCTAATTTTTATGACTATATTACTAAATAAGGAAAAGGGTGATAATACCATTTTATAGCTTTTCTGTTTTCATATCATATTTTTCTGATCTTATCATATAATACATTAGTAAAATTATATATAATTTATTGACAAAAACCTTTTCATACTGTAGAATTATCAGTGTAAAAAAGAAATTTTATTTGATAAATTTTCAATAATTTGGGTCTATAGCCAAGTGGTAAGGCGTGGGACTGCAACTCCCTGATTCGTTGGTTCAAATCCGACTAGGCCCTCCAGATTGATAGGAAACTCGAACTTTTCGAGTAGCAATAGAAAATGTGTAGTTGTCAATGATGTGACACCTAAAAAGTGAAAAATAGAAAAGCGATA
>CAJUCU010000048.1 GCA_910585335.1 uncultured Bacilli bacterium | reverse complement strand
TCTATAAAGTGTCTAAGTTTTAGTCAAAAAATGAAAAGCATATATATTTCAACAGAAAAAATAGAAAACTCATAAAGTATCATCCTTTGTGATACTCATTTTACAGGAATTATACTGAAAAATATGTAGAAATTTAATACATCAAAAAAGAAACGATAACAAAAATCGTTTCTTTTTCAATCAAAATAAAAAGCATTGACTAAATCAATACTTTAAATTCAATAATTACGCAATTTCAACAACTTCTACTGGTGCAGCGGTTGCTTCAACAGTAGCTTGAATTGGTGTAACTGGTTGTACTGTTGGAGTAACAGCAGCTGGCTGTGGAGCGATTACTTCTGGTTGTTGAGGAAGTACACTAGTTGGTGCAACCACAGGAATTTCAGGTTGAACAGGAGCTACTACTTCAGGTTGTGCAACAGGCACAGACTCAATCATAGAAGGCTCTACTGCAGGAATAACTGGTGTCTCTATAACAGGTGTAGTCATCTCTACTACTGGAGCAACAGATGGCATTTGAACTGGAGCTGCTTCAGGCATCACAGTTTCTGGTTGAGCTACAACAGGTATTTCTGGTTCTTGCACTGGAGTAATCTCAGGCATAGCTGGTTCCATAGCAACAGTTGGAATCGAAGGTTCTACAGCAACTTGTGGTACTTCTTCCACTACTGGAACCTCAGGTTGCATAACAGTATCCATTGCAGGAGATGGCATAGACATCTCAGGCATTACTGGAGCAGGATTTACAACATCAGAAGCCACTGGAACTGACATAGCTTGTGTATTTTCTAACGGATCAGCACCACCATAAATTTGATGAGACTGATTATCAACATTAATTTCTGGAACAAGCGGACTTGCACCACCATAAATAGTTGGTTGTGCTTCTGTCACCATTGGAGCTGCCTCAGGCATCATAATTTCTGGTTGTGAAACTACATTAACTGGTGCCTGTTCAACTGGAGTTATTTCTGGAGCAACCTCTGGAGTAACACTACCCCCAAATGGCATAGTTTCAGGTGTTACGTTCTCAAGCGGTGCTGCACTCATATTTTCTTGCACTGGTGAAACCACATATGGCGCTGGCTCTGTTGGAGGAGTCAAATCCACAGTTGGTGCAAGTGGTTCAAGTGGTGCATCTGCAACTGGAATAGGATTTACATCCATAGCAGGCGCTTCCATAGTAACCGGAGCAACCTCTGGAACAGTACTCATAAGTGTAGGATCCATAACTGGAGTCTCAGAAGCCATTGGCATAGGTTCCATACCAGGCATAGGCTGTTGCATCACTGGCGGAATATCCATAGGCGATGTAACTTGTCCCATATCAGACATTTCTGGAATAGCACCCACTACACCAGCATCTGGACCAACAGAAGGAGCTGCCACCATTTGTTGAGGATTCTCTACCATTGTTTGAGCTCCCATTTGTGAAGCTTCATTTACCTCTGCATTTTGATTTTTGTTTTTATCCTTTTTACTAGAAGTAGCAATAAAAATAATTAAGGCTATTACTAATAATAAAACTCCACCAGTTATTAACATTCCAGGTATTGTTAAAAACCAACCGAAGTCAAAGTTCATTGCTAATATCATAACATCTATCTCCCTTGTATTTTATTCTATTACAATGATAACAAAAAAATGTTGCCATTGCAAACATTATTTTATTTTGACATATTTTGACAATGTAAAGTCTGTCCAGTAATTCTGTCCAGTAGGTGTCAAAGAAAAACTCATAATTTCTGATTTGACAGGGTGCTGAAAAGAAAGAGAATAAGCATATAAGGCGATTTGTGTCTTATCTTGTAAATAATAACGCTGATCCCCACAAAGTGGATGACCATAGTGTGCAAACTGAACCCTAATTTGATGATGTCTTCCTGTTTTAAGAACTACTTCAACAAGAGTCTCTCTCTTTTTTAAATTTCGTTCTAATACCCGAAAGGAAAGCTCGCTTCTCTTCCCCTCTTTTTCATTACTCACAATTGTATTTCCATTTTCTAATCTCTTCAAATAATCAACTAAAGTACCCTCATCTTTTTCTATTACTCCAGAAACAACAGCCAAATATTTTTTTTGAAAAGAAGAAGATATTTCTCTACTAAGCCTACTAGCTGCTTTTGAAGTTCTAGCAAAAACCATAATTCCCCCAACTGGTCTATCTAATCTATGAACCAGTCCACAATAAACATTCCCAGGTTTTTGATATTTTTCCTTAATATAAGATTTAACAATAGTAAGCATATCAATATCTTTCGTATTATCACTTTGACTTAAAACATTAACTGGTTTTTCTACAACAATAATATGGTTATCTTCATAAAGTACATTCAACTTATTCATCATTTTCCCATCTTCCATAAATACCACAAGGAAGAACCAAACTACTATTTAAAATAGGAAGTCCAACTTCACCTGAAGAGATTACCCCTTGATATTTTTTCTTGACAGTTACTTCTAAAACATTAGCAAGTGTTGTAGCAGAAAGACCTGTAGTATAAGAATTAATCAAGAAAAAAAGTGGCTGATTACTTAGTATATCCATACATAAATCAATTAAATGTGTCAAATCTTTTTCAATATTCCAAACCTCTTTATTTGCTCCTCTTCCATAGCTAGGTGGATCCATTACAATCGCATCATACTGATTACCACGTCTCTTCTCTCGCTCGACAAACTTTAAAACATCATCCACTAAATAACGAATAGGCGCATCCTCTAAGCCATTCATGCGAACATTTTCCTTACACCACTCAACCATGCCTCGAGAAGAATCAACATGAGTAACACTAGCCCCAGCTTTAAGACAAGCAACACTAGCCCCTCCTGTATAAGCAAACAAATTCAAAACTTTAATAGGACGATTAGCTCGCCTAATTTTATTCATCATAAAATCCCAGTTTACAGCTTGCTCTGGAAAAAGTCCTGTATGTTTAAATCCCATCTGTTTAATATGAAACTTCAAATCTTTATAACAAATATTCCACTCACTAGGAACACTTTTCAAATTTTCCCAGTAGCCACCACCTTTACTACTTCTATGATAAATCGCATCAATAGAGTCTTTATACTTATGATAAAGTTTCCCTGTATTCCAAATAATTTGTGGATCTGGTCTAAGTAAAATATATTTCCCCCAACGTTCTAATTTTTCACCATCTGAACAATCTATCAGTTCATAATCGGTCCACTCATTTGCACACTTCATGCTTCTCCCTACTTTCTATATATCTTTTGATAAGCCTCTTCTCCTTTTGCAGGATTAGTAGCATATTCCATCATTTCATCACAAGTTAGACTATCAAATATTGGACGAAACCGCAAATCCTTTAACCCTTCTCCTCTATAAACCAAGCATTCACGATTAAATTGAAGTTCTTGTTCTAAAATTTCAGGCATCGAAATCGTTGTATAAAAATCTCGTCTTGAATATACGAAACAATCTCTTTCTTCATAAAATTTAACGACAGGCGTATAAATAATTCTATCCTCTTCTATCACAAAAGAACCTAAAATTTCTTTCTGATCACTAGAAAGTTTTAATCCACCACTACTTTGAAAAGCATTATCTCCTTTCACAAAGGGATTATAACCAACAATGGGACAAGTAACAAGATGATCAAGTAACTGATCTGTCTCTTGTGCTTTCTTAATTCTATCAAACTCAGGAATAGATACTCGTTTCAAAGTAAACTGACACCTAGTGTTTTCCTTTAAACGTTCCAAAATTGGTACTCCATCTGGAATAGTAATAGTCTCATAATCAATCAAATCATTTTTAATAATTTCTATCATATCGAGTTGCTCCTTAACAATTCCATTTTAAAATTTAATCTTTCTATTATTTTCCCAAATTTTTCTAACTACCTTTAATGATAAAGTGGATAAAGTAAAACCAATCACTGGAACCAAAGAACTTAAAAAAATATTATCATAGTTTTGAACCAAATAAGAATAAATAATAACAACAATATAAGTTAACATCATAATACAAAGCTTTCTCGTCCAACTAGTCTCCCATGCTTTATCTAACTCTACTCGTTCATTTCTCTCCTCAATCTTTGAAATTCGCTTTTCTAACTCTTTCATGTCTTAAAACCTCCGCTAATGGAATCTATCTATATTATAGTACAAAAATAAAAAATTGCACAGAAAAACAGATAGAAAACGGGCCATCTGTTTACTGTTTTACGAAAAATTAGTCTCAATATATTTTTGATATAATTCCTGACATCTTTTTTCATCCATTGCTTCCTTATCTAAATATGGGTTTTCAAGTCCCAATTTTTCATACTTTTCACTGCCCAACTTATGATAAGGAAGAAACTCTATTTTTTCTATATTTTCGAGTGTTTTTAAATACGCTACTAACATTTCCATATAATCTGGATTATCATGAACCAAAGGAACGACAACCTGTCGAATCCAAAGTGGTTTTTTCATCTTTTGACAAACATCTACAAACTGAAAAAACTCATCCATATCATGACCAACCAAATCATGATAACCATTTCTATCTAAATGTTTAATATCTAAAATAACTAAATCGATATTTTCCAAAATCTCTTCATACTTTCCAACACCAACACCCGCAGTATCAAGGGCAATATGAATATTTTCTTCTTTTAACTTTTTAGAAGCTTCTATCACAAAATCTGCATGTAGCAATGGCTCACCTCCAGAAAAAGTGACACCACCACCACTTCTTCTATAATATGGCCGATTACGAATCACTTTAGAGACAAGTTCACTTACACTCATATTTAAAGGTCCCATCTTCCACATCTCAGGATTATGACAATACTTGCAGCGAAGCATACAACCATTGAAGAAAACTACAGTTCGAATACCAGGACCATCAACAAGTCCAAACGTCTCAATAGAAGAAACACTTGCTCTTTTTTCCATATTACATCTTACCGTGGAATGTACGTGCAATCACTTCTTCTTGTTGTGCACGAGTAAGTCGATTAAAGCGAACTGCATATCCAGAAACACGAATCGTTAAAAGTGGATATTTCGAAGGATTTTCCATAGCGTCTTCCAAAGTTTCACGATTTAACACATTAACATTTAAATGATGTGCTCCTTGAACAAAGTAACCATCTAAAACACTTACTAAGTTTTCAACCTGTTCCTCTTTTGTACTACCTAAAGTAGATGGCACAATAGAGAATGTATTAGAAATACCATCACGGCAACACTCAGCATATTTTAATTTAGCAACAGAGTTTAAGGAAGCAAGGGCACCACTAGCATCTCTCTCATGCATTGGATTAGCTCCTGGCGCAAAAGCAACACCCGCTTTACGTCCATCTGGAGTAGCACCAGTCTTTGTTCCATAAACAACATTGGATGTAATCGTCAAAACAGATAATGTAGGTTCTGCATCACGATAAGGTTTATGCTTGCATAACTCTTTATAAAATTTATCAAGAACTTCCTTCGCAATATCATCTACTCGGTCATCATCATTACCGTATTTAGGAAAATCACCTTCTACTTCAAAGTCAATACTAATGCCATCTTCATTACGAACTGGCTTAACACGAGCATACTTAATAGCAGAAAGACTATCGGTGGCTACAGAAAGTCCTGCCACACCATACGCCATAAGACGACGAACATGAGTATCATGAAGAGCCATTTGACCCGCTTCATAAGCATATTTATCATGCATATAATGAATCACATTCATCGCATCAGAGTAAATGCCAGCCACTTTTTCAAGTACAGAGAAATAAGCATTTTTTACTTTATCATAATCTAGTACTTCATCAGTAATCGCAGGAACATCCAATACTTTGTCCCCCTTCATCTCATCAACACCACCATTAATTGCATATAAAAGTGCCTTCGCTAAGTTACATCTTGCTCCAAAAAATTGCATATCACGTCCAACACGCATTGCAGAAACACAACAAGCAATCGCATAATCATCGCCATATAAATGTCTCATTACATCATCATTTTCATATTGAATGGAATCTGTTTCAATACTCATACGTGCACAATATTTTTTAAATGCCTCTGGTAACTCTTCACTCCATAACACTGTCATATTAGGCTCTGGTGCTGGATCTAAATTAGTAAGCGTATGTAAAATTCTAAATGATGTCTTTGTAACCTTTGAACGTTTACTCTCTGTAATACCAGCAAGAGAACAAGTAACCCAAGTTGGATCTCCTGAGAATAATTCATCATAATCTGGTGTACGTAAATGACGAACCAAACGTAATTTAATGACAAATTGATCAATCAGTTCCTGTGCCTCTTCTTCTGTTAATACTCCATTTTTGAAATCTCTTTCTATATAAATATCAAAGAAATCATCAACACGACCTAAACTCATCGCTGCTCCATTATTCTCTTTTACAGAAGCAAGATAAGCAAAATAAGTCCATTGAACTGCTTCTTTTGCATTTTTAGCAGGTTGACTAATATCAAAACCATAACGGGAAGCCATCTTTTTTATAGAATCCAAAGCACGATATTGCATTGAAACATCTTCACGAAGTTGAATTAAATCATTCGTCATTGGACCTATAAGATGATCCCAATCTGCCTTTTTCGCTTCCATTAAATAATCAATTCCATATAATGCTACTCGACGATAATCGCCAATAATCCGTCCTCTTCCATAAGCATCAGGAAGTCCTGTTAAAAGACCTACATGACGAGCTTTTCTAATTTCTTCATTATAAGCATCAAACACACCTTGATTATGTGTCTTACGAAATTCATTAAAATACTGATCTACTGTAGAATCAAGTTTATAACCGTATGCATCTAATTCTTGATAAACCATTCGAATACCACCATAAGGATTTACAATACGTTTTAATGGCGCATCAGTTTGAAGTCCAACAATTACTTCATTTTCTTTATCAATATATCCTGCTTCATATCCATCAATAGAAGACATATGTTCTGTATCAATATCTAAAACATGTTTTTTTAATTCTTCTTTTAAAAGTTCTTCACAGCGAGCCCAAACTTCCTTTGTCTTTTTGGTAACCCCACATAAAAAACTTTCATCTCCATTATAACTTTTATAATTTTTTTCTATAAAATCACGAACATTTACTTCACTGGTCCATGCACCACTTTCAAAATCTTTCCATTCTTCTCTCATTCTATCTACCTCCATAATATTAGTATATCACGAATGAAAGACAACATAAATTTTTTTCATAAAACTTGACACAAAAAGAACAAAATTCAAAATAAATTTTGAATGTTTAAACTCACATCTAAACA
>CAJUCU010000047.1 GCA_910585335.1 uncultured Bacilli bacterium | reverse complement strand
AAAGCAGGAAAATATGGTATATCTAGTATAGAAAATAGCAAAATATGGGAGTTTTCTTCTATCATAAAGTATCTTCCTTTGTGATATCCATTTTACAGGAGTTATACTGAAAAATATGTAGAATTTTGGGTTTTATTACATATAAAAACAAGAATACTCTCTATTAATAAGCTAATACTTTAAATCATCAACAAGTTCAAAATGATTTCTCATCATAATAAAACCCTTGATATACAAGGGCAACTAACAAAAATGGTGTCCAAAGCGGGAATCGAACCCACATCGCTTCCTTCGGAGGGAAGTATTCTATCCTTTTGAACTATTCGGACAGAAAAAAATTATTTATCGCATTCTGCACCATATTTTTCATAAAATGCGATAAAATCTTTCAATGGTACTTTCCCCTCTTCATTTACTACATTATCTTCTTTTCCTTCAATTTCTAAAAGCTTATCTGTATCAATGTGGGCATAATCAATTTCTGTTACGCTAGTCATTGAATTCGTTGTTGTTGTAATTTTATTACTAAAATGTTTTAGTCCATCATATGATGCATAAATCTTCTTATATGATGATGCGTATTCATCAATTACTCCACTATCAGAACTTCTAACTTCATCTGTCGCAATTACTTTTTTTACATAATCATCTTTATAATAAATTTTATAAGATAAGTTAATCTCTACATTGTCTCCTGTGGTTGCTTGCGCTTTTCTTGTACATTTTATTAATTTATAATCTCTTTCTTCTTTTGGAGTACATGCCGTTAACAAGCAAATACTAACTAATAATAAAGGCATTATTTTTCTTACTTTAATCATCTTCTCCATACTTCCTTTCTAACTTACTTTCTTGACGGTCTAGTGCTTCTTCTCTTCTTTTCAGTGCTGTTTTTCTATTTTTGTATTCTTCATAGCTAATTTCACGATTGATATATTGCTGTTCTAATAAATCTTCTTCTAATTCTAGTCTGTCTTGTTCTTCTTCTATTAAATCCTTTTGCTCATGATATTCTTTTTGTTCACTACTAGAAAAATCATTTTCTAACAACCCATTTCTTTCTCCATATTTATATACAGAATAAAAAGTAAATGAGAAAACACCAATGAAGAGAATAGAGGAAACTACTACAATCGTAATTATAATTTTTGTTTTTGATTTCATTTTTCTTCATCCTTTAGCTTCTTTAAAATCTTATTTTGATTTTTTAATATTTGTTCCATTTTGTCATGTAATTCTTCTAATATCAGTTCACTTTTTAAATCTGTTCTATAATCATTTTGATTACGCAGGCTATCCTTGGCTGCTTGTCTATTTTGACTCATCATAATAATTGGTGCCTGTAATGCTGCAATACATGATAATAGTAAATTTAATAATATAAAAGGATACGGGTCTATTTGCTTTCCTTCTTTTAAAAGAACAACATTTAGAAATATCCAAAAGCCTAAAAAGAAAATGAATAAAAAGATAAATGGCCAACTTCCCGTAATTTCTGATATTTTATCGGCTAGATGATCCCCTAGCGTCATATTGTTTGCTTCTTGTTTATCTACATCAATAGAAATTGGTTGATCTACTAATAAGTCCAATAATTCTTCTTCATCTTTCTCACCTAAATCTGAATTCAATAGCATTTTTACAATTTCTTTTTTTGTTCTTCTTGTTTCCATATTTATTTCACCTATCTTAGTATATCACAGTTCTTTTTATTTTCCTAGTTCGTCTTCAAATAGCTTTTTAATATTTTTTGTAGGTAGTAACATATTAATTTCCTTATTTACAGAAAAGTGAAAGCGATTGGTATGATGCTTTAATTCTTCTCCATCTACACACCAAGATTCTTTTGGAGTTTTATCGAACTCTAAAATCAAATTATCTGTTTTGAAATAGACCACATTTTTTAATTTTTTGTTATTCGATGTTAAAATACTAGTCACTAATGTGGCAACTTCTTTCATACTTTTAGCACTACATAAAACTACTTCAAATAAGCCATCATCCAATTTGATATCATCATAAATATTATTTACACCTGCTACATGATTGGTATTCGTGATAAATATAAAGGAAAACTCCCCTGTCTCCGTTTTACCATCTACTGTGTATTTCAAATGATATTTATGTACTTTATGAGTATGTTTTTTTATGGCATAGATGATGTATCCTAATCTACCAAAACGTTTTTTTAAATCCCTAGGAGTTTCAAAAGAAATATTTACAAAGTTACCGAAGCACGCAACATAGACAAACGGTTCTTCGTTCATAATACAAGTGTCAATATTTTTCTTTGTTCCCTTTAATATTGCTTCTAAATCTTTTTCTATATTTTGAGTCATTCCATACATCTTGCCAACATCATTTACAGTCCCTTGAGGAAGATGCGAAATTAACAGTTTCTTTTTTCTTCTTAGATTCCCTACAATAGCCTCATGTAGAGTTCCATCGCCACCAATTGAAATTACTAAATCGATATTGTTAGATAATGACTCTAATACTTTGGTAGCACCACCCGAATGCTTTGTTTTTTCAAATGATAGTTGATAACCATACCCTTGGGCTATTTTAGATAATGCTAATTTGTTTATTTTCGTTTTTCTTTTACCGCTTTCTGGATTATAAACCAAAACACATTTTTTCAATTTTAATCCCTCCATATTACTATTATATCACACGATGATTTCTTTCTTGCATGTTTTCACAATATTTCCATCTTATTTATTTTCTTTTTGTATCCAAGTGATAATGATATTTACTAGTATTTCTTGTTCTTTTTCTGTTAGCTCTCTATTCTTTGGAATATGATACCATTTTTCTAGGCAAGATCTACAGCATGTTGCAGTCGCATGTTGGGCAATGAAGACAGGATGTCCTTTCATCGGTGTTTGTGCACCATCTTTTGGCGTTGGATATGGACTCAGACGCATTCTGATAAAGTCTTTCGCATGATTTCTTATCGTATCCATCCCTTTTTCCCTTGTATATTCTTTTAACTTTTTTGATAAATGAAAACTACTTCGAAATTTTGAATAAGAAAGTTTTTCTAACATTTTTTCTATATCTAAATTCATCATTTCACTTCCTTTATTTAAGGATAACAAAATATAGAAAAAGAAACTAGTTTATTTTAGTTTCTTTCAAAAAATAGGTGTCTATTATACTTCTCTTTTCACATTATTTATATAATATAATGAAAGGAGAATTGATTTTATGTACGGATACGGTTATCCAATTTACTACAGTTGCCCTGGAAATAATAATGATAACTCAAATATTAGTTGGATATGGATTATTATTATAGTATTCATTTTATTCTTCTTATTCTGGGGTAATGATTCTAAGGGTGGATGCCCTGGTTGTCATCGTTAATCTCATCTAAAGAGCTTAAAGCTCTTTTTATTTTGCTTTTTTATTTTTTTGCTTACTTGCTATTATAATAAAACCAATACCTAAAATACCTATGATACTACCAAATATATAAATTCCTTTTGATTTAAACATAGAAGTATTGGGAACATCTACTGTCTTTTCATTTTCCATTACAACAGAGACTATTTTATCTCCTTCTACACTGAAATCAATACATTCCTTTTTTAACTCATATCCTTCTGGTGCAATGGTTTCACATAAACTATAATCACCATTTTCTAAGAATAAATATTTTGGTTTTTGCGTAGATTTCCATTGTTCTACTACTTCTTCGGTTTCTTTCTTTTTGATTTCTAATATAGCTCCTGGTAGTTCTTTTTTTGTTGCTATATCTACTTTACTAATTTTAACAATATTATTTAATTTCAAACTAGCAGTCGCTGTTTCTGTTGGAACATAGCCAAACAACACATCAGAATATACTTGTTCTTTATTTTTATCTAGTAGCTTTTCTTCAGAATCTGTTACCCGGTAAGAATATCCTTTTAGGGAAGCGAAAGTACCAGTTATATTAACATGAATAGAGGACAAATCTATTTTATCTAGTTCCTCTTTTAATGGCACATATATTTTGAATGAACCTGTTAAATTTGTAGTATTTGTTATTTTGTTGTTATTACTGTCTACTAAATAAGCTCCATATTTATTAGGGTCTTTTAATGTTACTGAATAGTATAGATAGTTTTCAACATTATCTTTGGCTGCTGGAGTAATTTCTTCTGTAGTTAGGGATGTTCCATCAGAGGCAATGATATAATTTAATGTTTCACCATCGATTGCAATCATCGTGGAATTTGGATAAACACTATAAGTATTGGCCTTATCTACTAATAATGTAATATAGTTTAAATAGTTATAACCACTTACTTTGGATGATTCTTTAATGATTGTCCTTATATAATTTGGTGTCATAACATTCATATTAGTGTTACTATAGAAATCACAAGCATTTACTGTATCTGTTTTTTCTAGGCAATAAGTATCATTAAACTTATCTTTGTGTTCAAATAGATATAGCCATAATGCAATTTGGGTGATGTACTGCTTGGTATTATTGTCTGATACTCCTCCATACTGATTAGATGAAAAAACTGTATTAGTAGTATTCGTTGGGTTATATCCATGACTTAATATATATAAAATACCCATATCTAAGATTTCGGTTGGATTATCTTCTATTAGTTCAAACTTTTCAGTAGTAGTAGGATCTATTAAGTTCTTCATCATATTATATAATGGCGTTTGATTATCACTTGTTTTATAGTTGGTGGCTATTTCAAAATTATGTAGATAGTGCATATAGGTTGCATTATTTTTTAAAGCATCTTGTATTAAGTTTGTTCTTTTATTTCCTGTGTAGTTCGAAGTGAAGGCACTCGTTGGTAGCGCTTTTGTTCTGTTTTCTTCAATGGCATAGCTGTCATTAAAGAGATAGAGCAAGGTGCATGAAAAAATTAACAACAAACAACTACACCCCATTATGATTTTATAATTATTCTTAACCATCTTTGTGCCACCCTTCTCTATTTTATAATAATATTATAATGAAAAAACATAAAGAAGTCAAAATTTTGTTACTGTGTTAATTTAAATGTGAAGTGCAACACTTCACCATTGAAAAAGACATATGAATAATCTATAATATCTTTTCGCTACAAAAAGAAAGGAAGATTCATATGTCTAAAAACAATATTACAACAAACAATGATAAAAATCAAGGAAAGTATCATCACTTAACTAGAGAAAATCGAATAACTATTGAATCATTAATTAATCAAAAAGATGCAAATGGAAAAAGATTATTTAATAATACTTACATTGCTAATTATCTTGGAGTCAATAAATCTACTATTTCAAGGGAACTTAGAAAACGAAGAAAAGAAAAAATGTACATTCGTACTGGTAAAACTAAAACTATGCCTTATACTGCTGAGTATGCTCAAGATGATGCTAATTTTAAAAGAGGTTTATCTAAAGGCGAATATAAACTTAGAAAATATAAAAAAATGGCTAAATCTATCGAAGATAAAATTAAAATAGATAAATGGGCCCCTGATATCATTGTTAGTTATATGAAATCACATAAGATGTTTGATTATGAAGGTTACATATCTATTACTACCCCAACCATATATAATGCCATAAGATATAACATTATAAGCGTTAAATTAGAAGATACAAGAAGAATGAAATACAAAGCTGAATATGAATATAAAAATAAGTTCGATTTCCCAGCTTCTAAAGCAGAATATAGCATCAATAATAGACCCGATGAAATCAATAAAAGAATTTATTTTGGTCATTTTGAATTAGATACAGTAATTGGTACGAGAAGGGGAAAACATGAATGTTTAATGACTTTAACTGAAAGAAAAACAAGGTTCGAAATTATTTTTAAGTTAAGATGTAAAACCGCTGAAGAAGTAGTGAACAAATTCAATCAAATAAAAGAATTTATGAAAGCAAATTATAATAAAATCTTTAAATCTCTTACTACTGATAATGGTACAGAATTTTCGGATTTTTTATCTATAATCGAAGGTACCAAAACGAAAATCTATTTTTGCCATCCATACTGCTCTGGTGAAAAAGGCACAAATGAAAAACATAATAGTATGATCAGATATTTTATTCCAAAAGGAACATTAATTGAAAATTATTCAACTAGCGATATAAATAAAATATATAAATTACAAGAAAAGATAAATTGTCTGTAAGTAATTATTCCAATTTCCTTTTGACAACAGGTACCCGAGACTAATTCTTATTCAAATAGGCAATATTTCAAAAAAGAAATATTACCTAATTATGGCGAATTAGCCCTGCCTATTGTCAAAAGTTTTCTCGGCATAAATTACCCTTCATAGATTATTCAAAAAGTTGCACTTGACTTTTTAATTAATAATTGCCACACTTGTATTTTGTATTTTTTTAGTTACAGTTCAGTCAAGAGAATAATTCATAGATTATAAAATAAGGAAATCTTAATTTGATAAATTTTAAAGCAAAGCAAATTCAAATTTTTAAAATTCTTATTTGTCAACACTTTTAATATTCATACTGTTTTCTTTGACTGAACTGTAATTTTTTTTGTTTTGTTAATATGATTTTTTGACCATCAATTTCTAAAGAGTAATCGTCTTTAATATTATACATATCAAATTGGATAGTTTTATAAACTTACTTAACATCATTTAAATTTGTTTTGCCATCAT
Organism: uncultured Bacilli bacterium; assembly: GCA_910585335.1. Classification (GTDB taxonomy): domain Bacteria; phylum Bacillota_I; class Bacilli_A; order RF39; family UBA660; genus MGBC119817. The sequence goes on along the minus strand of CAJUCU010000047.1, from coordinate 787 downwards.
AATCATCATAATAAAAAAACCAATTTTTCTTTATTTTTTTTCTAATAAATATATCATTTCCCGTAGAAGATGTACTATCTTTTGCGTCATAAATATATAAATTATCTTCTCCTAAATATTTATTTCTAGGAATATACAATAATCCCCAATATTGTCCTCCAAGCATTCCCTGTGAATTGTACTCAAATTGAACATATTCTAATTCTTCATCCTTATGATATATAATTGATTGTATCATTTTATATTTCTGACTTTCTAAATTATGATTTCCTAAGTATTTCTGGGCTAGATTATTTAATTTATAAATATTATCATTTAAAAATTCTATTGTTTTCTTTTCACTCTCTTTGTAATCAAAATTTTTTCTGGCATCCAAACCAAACAATATGTGCAAGCACATACATACCCCACTAAATAATATTAAAATTACAACTATCATCAATTTCCAGAATCTTACCATATTCTAAGTTTCCCTTCTTATTTATTGTCTATATTATAACATCATTTTTTTAGTTTTCAAATTAATAATAATGTCAATTTATTATTTGTATTGTTATTATTAAAAAGACTGAAATGAAATTCATTACAGTCTTATAATATAGTTTCTACAAAACAAAATTATTTTTATTGCCCGTTATTATACATATCAATTCCTCTTTTTATAGCCTTGTGATCATTAGGATCATCACAATAATATGGTCCAATAAGGACTTTTATATTTATACCACAATGTTATAAATGGAAATATTAAGTGTCCGCACACTTCATTACCTAAAATGTAAGTTTT
>CAJUCU010000046.1 GCA_910585335.1 uncultured Bacilli bacterium | reverse complement strand
AAGAAAAGATAGAAATTGCAAAATCATTAAAAGAAGCTGGAGTTGATATAGAAATCATTATAAAATCCACTTCTCTTTCCCAAAAAGAGATAGAAAATTTATAATAAATAATTGCTTGTAAAAAGCAACAAAACTCCCAAATAAGAACAGTTTAAAACAAAGAAAAATAATATAACTTTTGTTATACGATGAACGAGTTTCATCTTTTTTTCTGTAAAAGTTAGTCAAATTATTTGATAAAGAGAGAATTTTTCGCTATAATTGATATGGAAAGTAATGGAGTGATAACATGGCATTAAAATATGATGATTCATCGATTAAGATTTTAGAAGGATTAGAAGCAGTAAGAAAACGTCCTGGTATGTACATCGGTTCTACTGATAAAAGAGGACTACATCATCTAGTTTGGGAAATAGTAGATAACGCAATAGATGAAGCAATCAATGGTTTTGGAGATAAAATAACCATTACCATTCATAAAGACAAATCACTAAGCGTACAAGATCACGGTCGAGGTTTGCCAGTAGGAATGCATGAGTCAGGAAGATCAACTCCCGAAGTTATTTTTACAGTACTCCATGCTGGTGGTAAATTTGAAAGTGATGGCTATAAAGTATCAGGAGGTCTACACGGTGTTGGATCAAGTGTCGTAAATGCTTTATCGAAATGGTTAGAAGTAACCGTAAGACGTGATAAAGGCGAATATTACATGAAGTGTGAAAATGGTGGAACAGTAGCAGTCCCTCTAAAACAAGTAGGAACAAGCAACAAAACAGGAACCACTGTACGTTTCTTACCAGATGATGAAATATTCTCAACGACGAATTTTTCTTACACAACCATATGTGAACGAATGCAGGAGTCTGCTTTTTTAATCAAAGGCTTAACCATTGAAGTAATAGATGAAGAAGATGAGAGAAATATCACTTTTTGCTATGAACGTGGAATAGAAGAATTTGTAGAAGATATGAATAAAGGGAAAACAACTCTTCATAAAGTACTAGCATTCTCAGGTCAAAAAGAAAAAATGGAAGTAGATATTGCAATGCAATATACAGATACTTATTCAGAAAACATCGTCTCATTTGTAAATAATGTAAAAACAATCGACGGAGGAACCCATGAAGTGGGATTCAAAACAGCACTTACTAAAGTATTTAATGATTATGCCAAAACAAATGGATTTGTAAAGGGGCGCGAGAAAGCTTTTGAAGGAAGCGATGTTCGTGAAGGACTAACTGCCGTCATTAGTTTAAAAATACCAGAAGGGATATTGCAGTTTGAAGGTCAAACCAAAGGAAAACTAGGAACACCACAAGCCCGTGTAGCAGTAGAAAATATCGTCTCAGAGCAAATTCGTGTTTTCTTAGAGGAAAATAGAGCAGTTGCAACAGATATTATTAATAAGTCTTTAAAAAGCAAAATTGCAAGAGAAGCCGCGAGAAAAGCAAGAGAAGAGGCCAGAAAAGGAAATAAAAGAAATACAAAAGAACGTTCTTTATCAGGAAAACTAGCTCCAGCACAATCAAAAGATAAGGCCCGTAAAGAACTATTCTTAGTCGAAGGGGATTCAGCAGGTGGTTCTGCTAAACAAGGACGAGACCGTAAATTCCAAGCGATTCTACCTCTTCGTGGTAAAGTGCTAAATACACAAAAAACAAAAGAAGAGGACATTTTGAAGAACGAAGAAATCAATACGATGATTTATACAATTGGAGCAGGCTACGGAGCAAACTTTGACATTAAGGACTGTGAGTACTCAAAAGTAATCATCATGAGCGACGCTGATGAAGATGGAGGACATATTCAATGCCTTCTTCTAACCTTCTTCTATCGTTATATGAGACCCCTTATCGAAGATGGAAGACTTTTCGTAGCACTCCCACCATTATTTAAAATTCAAAGTGGAAAGAATATAGATTATGCTTATTCGATTGATGAAATGAAGGAAAAGGCAAAAGGCAAAAAATGCGATATCCAACGTTACAAAGGACTTGGTGAAATGAATGCAGATCAGCTATGTGAAACAACTATGCAACCAGGCAGCAGAACACTAATCCGCGTGAATATCGAAGATGCACAACTGGCCGAAAAACGCGTTTCTATTCTAATGGGGGATGATGTGCCACCACGTAAAGAATGGATTGATGAAAACGTAGAGTTTACGTTAGAAGATGAATATGAAATTTAGTTATAGAAAGGAAAAATTATGAAATATAATACTGGAGAAGATTTTCTAAATCACTTGTATAAAAATATGCATATGAGCGATATCGTAATGCATACCGCCAAAAAAAGCGATACACCAGTGAAAAAAATAAACAAATATATAAATCGCCTAGAGCAAGCACATGATGTTGCACAAACTAGCAAGCATAAAATGGACGTTCTAAAACAGTTTTATTATGATAAGTATATTATAAAAGAAGTTCCAGAAAATTATATAGCGCTTCAAAAGAGGATTGCTAGAGAAGAAGGACGTGGGAATCTTGAAATCACAGCAAGTAAAAAAGAGGAACTACTCCAAGTCATTCAGAAAGATCAAAAATCTTCTCTTGACTTATGGATTGATTATTTATCTAGCGAAGATGCAATGTATCCGATGTGGTTTAAATATTATGCCTTTACTGAAATGTTGAAGCTTGGAAAATTCGACAAAGAACAAGAGACGTTTAGAAAAAGAACGAGTACCACAGCAGATTCTTTTATAGAATTAAATCCTGAAGTATTAGCACAAGTTTATACAATTTTGTGTAACGAAATTCAATCAGAAAAACCTAATATACACGAGGAACAGGCACTTATCGTAGGTGAAAGCTTTAAAAAATTATATACATTTTATTTTTTGAGAACAGGTATTACAAAGAACGATAGCGAAACGGATGGTAAATGGATAAAATATGAGCAAGGGGATGATTATCTTCCAATGTGGGAATCTCTCCAAGGGAAAAATACAGGATGGTGCACAGCTGGCAAAGAAACTGCAAAGACACAGTTGAAGGGTGGAGATTTTTACATCTATTATACAAAAGACCAGAATGAGGAATATAAAAATCCTAGAATCGCAATTCGAATGAATGGAAAAAAAGAAATTGGGGAAGTTAGAGGAGTAGGAAAGCAGCAAAACTTGGAATCCAACATGGAAAAAATTGCCGATAAAAAATTGGCTGAATTCCCCAATGCTCCCAAATATCGTAAAAAAATAGATGACATGTCTAAAGTAACTGAGATAGAAAGAAAAACAGAAGAAAACATAGAATTAACAAAAGAAGAACTTATTTTTATATATGAACTTGATTCTAAAATTGAGGGTTTTGGTTATATGAAAGATCCTCGAATTTTCCAAATCAGAATGCCAAGAAATGAAAAAAAAGATTATGCAACCATTTATGATTGTAGTGAGAGCCAGATTGCAACTAGCTTATCTGATTTAAAAAAAGGGAATTGTGTTGTTTATATGAGAGATTTAAAGTTTTCTGGTTCAGTAGTACCTTCTAGTTTTAAATCACTAAGAGTTATAACTGGAAATGCTCATTTTAATTCACTAACGAGCGCTAGAGGCCTAGAAAACTTGCAAAACATAAAATACGATGCTAATTTTAACTCACTAACGAGCGCAGAAGGTCTAGAAAAGTTGCAGCGCATAGGTTCTTCAGCCAATTTTCAATCATTAATAAATGCCAAAGGCTTAGAAAGCTTACAAATCATAGAAGGCGATGCTCATTTTAGTTCACTAACGAGCGCTAAAGGCCTAGAAAACTTACAAACCATAGGAGGCACTGCTTTCTTTAATCCACTAACAAGCGCTGAAGGTTTAGAAAACTTGCAGCGCATAGGTTGTGACGCTAGGTTTGAATCATTAACAGATGCTAAAGGCTTAGAAAACTTACAAACCATAGGGAAATATGCCTGGTTTAATTCACTAACGAGCGCCAAAGGCTTAGAAAGTTTACAAGCCATAGGAGGATCTGCTTACTTTAAGTTGCTAACAAGCGCCAAAGGCTTAGAAAACTTACAAACCATAGGAAACTGTGCTTTCTTTAATTTACTAACAAGCGCTGAAGGTTTAGAAAAATTGCAGCACATAGATGGTTACGAAGCCTATTTTCAATCATTAATAGATGCTAAAGGTCTAGAAAATTTACTGTCCATAGGAGAAATTATTGCTTTTAACTCTTTATTAAACGCTAACGCACTAAAAAAATGCAATAAATATGAAGAAATTAAGAAACAAGTAGAAATGAATAATATGTTATTGAATAAGGACTCATCAGATAAGAGTAATACTAGACAAATATAAAATCTAATGGAGGTGCAAAACGAAACAGAATAGTTATATAATTCCAGCAGTTCAGTTTTATATATTAAAGGTAAAAGAAGATTTAACTCGTTGTTCTCCTGAAGAGGCTATGAGAAAAATAAACAAAGAAATCGAGAAACAAGACTTTTCTCTTGTTTCATTTGATGAAGTGGATGGTCTTACAATAGAAGAGTTAAAAGACTCAATTCATGCAGGGAAATATATTGTATTTACGGCAGTAGTGCTTATCAACGAGTATGATATAAAAAGAAATTTAGGAGTTAGGATTCCTAATTATTGTCTGATGGATACTGTTGTTTTTAATACAGAAATTCACTCTGACATGGAAATAGGAAAAAGAATAGAACAATATATTGAGACTAATTACACCTCTTTTCCAATCAAAAGAAAAAGAATTTACAATTCCTTTTTAGAAAAATACCAATATAACGGATATGAAGAGGTAAAAGAAAAAATCAAAGCAATAAATACACCCCAAAAAAAGAATATTTAAAATGAGATAAGAAAAAAGAACAGGAAAGTATAGAATAAAAAAAGAAAGTAGTGGTAATGTGGCAAAAAAGAAAATAGAAACAACGGAAATAATAGAGAAAATATTTGATTATACTTTAGAAGATATTATGGGAGAACGATTTGGAAGTTATTCAAAATATATCATCCAGGACCGCGCAATCCCTGATGCAAGAGATGGGCTAAAACCAGTACAACGTCGGATTCTTTATTCTATGCATAAAGAACGTAACACATATGATAAAGGATATCGCAAGAGTGCTAAGACGGTCGGGGATGTTATCGGTAATTACCATCCACATGGAGATACTTCGATATATGATGCAATGGTACGTATGAGTCAACCATGGAAAACAAGGCTTCCTTATATCGATATGCACGGTAATAATGGTTCCATTGACGGAGATTCTCCCGCTGCATATCGTTACACAGAAGCACGTCTTTCTAAGATTAGTAACGAAATGATTCGCGATATCGAAAAAGATACAATAGAATTTGCTCCCAACTTTGATGATACAACAGTAGAGCCGACAGTTCTTCCTGCGCGCTTTCCTGCACTTTTAGTTTATGGCGCTCAAGGGATTTCAGCAGGATATGCAACCAATATTCCGCCCCATAATTTAGGTGAAATCATAGATGCAACAATTTATCGAATCGACCATCCAGAAAGTAGTCTAGATGCATTAATGAAGTACGTTAAAGGACCCGATTTCCCAACTGGTGGTATCGTAGAAGGGCTAGATGGTATAAAAGACGCCTATACCACAGGAAAAGGACGTATTATCGTAAAAAGTAAGTACTGTTTTGAAGAAGAAAAAGGTCATCACTCTTTAGTGATTACTGAAATTCCATTTGAAGCAAACAAAGCGAATATGGTAAAGAAAATTGATGATATTAGAATTGATAAAAAAATTGATGGTATCATAGAGGTTCGAGATGAATCAGCGAAAGACGTTAGAATCGTGATTGATTTAAAAAAGGGAGCCAACAAAGATTTAATTGTAGCCTATTTATTGAAAAATACAGATATGCAGATTAGCTATAATTTTAATATGGTCTCTATCGTGAATCGTCGTCCTAAACTTTTAGGATTAGAAGGAGCTTTGGATGCTTTCATCGCTCACCAAAAAAATGTAGTACGTCGTCGTACTGAATTTGACCTTCGTCATGCCAAGGCTCGTTATCATATTGTAGAAGGCTTAATTAAATGCATTTCGATATTAGATGAAGTAATCGCTACAATTCGTTCATCTAAAAATAAAGCGGATGCTAAAGCAAATTTAGTGGAAAAATTCGCTTTCAGTGAAGAACAGGCAGAGGCAATTGTCACTTTGCAACTATATCGTTTAACAAATACAGACGTTGTTGCACTAGAACAAGAAATGGAAAATCTTGAAAAAATTATCAATGGATTAACTGCGATACTAGGTAGTGAGGATGTTTTAAAATCAGTAATGAAAAAAGACTTAAAAGATGTAAAAAAAGCATATCCAACACCACGTCTTACTGAAATCAAAGAAGAAATAACAGAGATAAAAATTGACACAACTGCAATGATTCCAAAAGAAGATGTCATCGTCATGGTAACACATGATGGTTATATTAAAAGGACTTCTCCTAGAAGTTATACTTCTTCAACAGAAGAACCAACATTAAAAGAAAACGATTATATAATCGGACTATATGAAATGAATACATTAGACACTATGCTAATTTTCACATCTTGTGGTAATTATCTACATATCCCAGTACACATGATTCCAGATTTAAAATGGAAAGACATGCCAAAACACGTAAGTAACTTAATTCCAATTGGAGAAGCAGAAAATGTAATTGGTGCTTTACCAGCTTATGACTTCAGTAGTGCTATCAATGTAATTTTAGCAACTAAAAATGGTATGATTAAAAGATGTGCCTTAAAAGACTTTAAGTTACAGCGATATTCTAAGCCAACAGTCTGTATGAAATTAAAAGGAGATGACGCCTTAGTAGGAGTGACATTCGAAGAAAAAAGAGATGTTATGCTTACTACCAATTGTGCCTATTCTCTAATCTTCTCAGCAAACGAAATTCCAATCGTCGGTATTAAAGCAAGTGGGGTTAAAGGAATGAATCTTAAGGGCGATGAAGTAGTCTCTCTTTCTAATCTTTCTTATGATGAAGACGATTATGTCATCGTAGTAACTGACAAGGGAAGCGCCAAAAGAACACACCTACATGAACTGGATTTATCAACGAGAAGTCGCCGAGGATTGCTATTACTACGTGAAGTAAAAACAAATCCATATCGCATCATTAAAACTTTTATAACAAGCAACAAGAGCCAAATTGGACTTCGAAATGGCGATATTAAAGTAATAAAAACAACAGAACTTCCAATTTTAGATAGATATTCTACAGGTAGTCAAGTGATTAAAAAAGGTAATTTAACAGACGCCTTTATAGTAGCAGAACTTACTCCTAGAGCAGAGTTAGAGAAGACAAAAGAAGAAAAACCTACCAAAAAAGAACCAATCTCTTTAAAAGAAATTGATGATCAATTAATGACAATAGATGACTTCTTAGAATAGTCATCTTTTTCTTTGCCCATTCTTTCAGGTAAAGAACATATTTAAGGAAATATATCATATACTTGGATAGGTGATATTATGTCGAAAGAAAGTTTCAAAAATTTTGTGAAATCACATCCAGAATTAGCCACATCAGTCATGAATCATAAATCCACTTGGCAAGATTTTTACGAATTATATGAGTTATATGGAGAAAAAAATGAAGTTTGGAATAGTTATTTAGGAAAAAACGCATTAGCAGGGGTAAGTAGTGCCAAAAGCAAATCATCATCCATGTCAGAATTAATTAATATGGTAAAAAGCGTAGATTTAGATTCTGTTCAAAAAACAGTGGGAAGTCTTCAAAAAACAATAGGACTGCTACAAGATATAGGGATAGGAGGAACAAGTACTACAACCGCAAAAACACCAAGTTATGAACCAAGACCAATGTATAAGTACTTTGATGACTAATGTTTATAGAAACACAAATTACAATCCGCAATAACCCCAATCTGTATCGCTATTTACGAGAAAATTCCTACTGGTACAAGTATCTAAATCGTTCTCCCAGCTACTTAAAAGAAGTAGAAAAAGAAATGAAGAGCCATTACAAGTTAACACCTACTGATAAAATAGAAAAAATTTCAGATCGCCTAGATATGATTAACTCCATTATGAGTGTTTTCACATAAAAACTAGCATAAAATATGAAAAATTTTCATGCTAGTTTTATTTTCTATTAATAACTGATTCATTCATAAAGTTAAATACTTTATGATAAGAGAACAAGAAGGTCGGTGGTAAACGATGAGTAAATATCAAGTGATGAGACAAAAAGGAATGAAAGAGAAAAGAAGAAATAATGTCTTCTTTTTATGCGCCATCATTTTACTTACACTTCTTA
>CAJUCU010000045.1 GCA_910585335.1 uncultured Bacilli bacterium | reverse complement strand
ATGGCTCTTCTGGATATAGTAGTTCTAGTTATTTATATACGAACCAAGATAACTGGTCTTTGTCGCCATATAATTTCGATAACACCGCCGCTTATGCCTTTAGCTTGCTTAGGAGTAGGATTAGTAGGAATGAGTCCAATAGTGCCTCTGGTGTACGCCCAGCAATCTCGCTTGCCCCAGGCACTATAATCGCGAGTGGAGATGGCACGAGTGAAAATCCATTTACAGTCACTGCAGACTAACAATTTCTAAAATATGCTTGATATATAAGCGGTAGAAAGATTCAGATAGAGAATGCCTTTCTGCCGCTTTTTGAATAAAATAAAAAAATGATAAAAAAGAACTTGGAATTCTCTAAATGTCGAAGAGTGATGGATGAGAAAATGGATGAAACATCATATAGTATAGAACTAAAAAATAAAAATTCTTCATTTTACACTGTCAAATTCTATGTCAGTTTCTAGACTTTAGCCATATATTCTGGTACAATGAAAAAAGATAAAGATAGGAGGGGTTAGATGGATTCAACTGTTCTAAATAGAAATATTTTTCGTAGTTACGATATTAGAGGAGTCTACCCAGAAACAGTAAATGAAGCAGTAGCCGAATTGATAGGAGAAGGTTTTGGAAGCTATATAAGAGAAATTGGGAAAACAGAGTGTATTGTTGGTTATGATAATAGACTTTCATCAAAGTCTCTACACGATGCCTTAATCACAGGAATATTAAAAACAGGAGTAAATGTAGTATCTTTAGGTCTAGTTACTACACCGATGTATTATTATGCCCAAATCTATTATAAGATTGCCCCAGGTATCATGATTACAGCAAGTCACAATCCAAAAGATGATAACGGTTTTAAAATCTCTTTTGATGAATCAGGAAATGCCAAAGGGGATGAAATCCAAGATTTTTATCGTTATATTATGAAAAGAGATTTCTATCAAGGAGAAGGGGGCATGATTACCAAAAACATAGAAAAAGCTTATCTGGAATTAATGCATGAATCTTTATCCTTTGGAGATAGAAGATTAAAAGTAGTCCTAGACCCTGGAAATGGTACTACAAGTATCATCGCTCAAAAAATATTTGAAACATTTCCAATCGACCTTGTTTTAATAAATGATACTTCAGATGGAACATTCCCAAATCATCATCCAGATCCATGTGTAGAATCTAATCTTTCCCAGTTGAAAGAAAAAGTGAAGGAAGAACAAGCGGACTTAGGACTTGCCTTTGATGGCGATGGAGATCGTATTGGAGTAGTAGATGAAAACGGAGTCTATATCAGAACGGATCAATACATGATTATTATCATCAAGAGTATCATCGAAAAAGTAAGACAAAAGGCCTTCCTTTATGATGTCAAATGTTCGAAATCATTAGAAGATGTCATCAAAGAGTTAGGCGCTAAACCAATCTGTTATCGCACAGGGGCATCTTATACCAAAGCCAAAGTTAGAGAATTAGACTTAGCGTTTGGTGGAGAGTTCTCAGGACACGTCTATTTTAGAGATCGATTCCTAGGTTTTGATAGTGGAATTTATGCAGGCCTACGCTTTGTTGAACTATTGTCTCATAGTGATAAGAAAGCAAGTGAACTTTTAGAAGGAGTACCCATCTATTATGCTACGGAAGAGTTGAAGTTCACTTATGATGATGAGAAAAAATTCGAAGTAGTAAATCGCATCTTAGATTATGCCTCAGAAAAAGGATATAAAATCAATAATATAGATGGTGTCCGCGTGAATTTCGAAGATGGTTGGGCACTCGTTCGTGCTAGTAACACAGGACCAAATGTAACAGCAAGATTTGAAGCAAAAACAGAAGAAAGACTAAAACAAATACAGGAAGAATTTACTTCCATAATAGAAGAAAACAAGTAAAGAGGTTAGAATTTATATGGCAGTGAGTAATGAAGAACTACAAAAAGAAAAGAAAATCCTACAAAAAGTAGGTTCCTTATTAGGAGAAACTTTAGAAGGATTAAAAAAAGAAGTATCGGGTAGTGAAGAAGAACTATGTGAATTTAAAAAAATGATGTGGGAGAATGCAGGTAGTTTTGATGATGGTGAAATAAGTCAAGTAAAAAATGTGACAAGAGATGAAGAAGTCAAAGCGAAAAAGAAAGAAGAATACTTTCATAAACTTTGCCAAATCAAAGATAAGCCTTACTTTGCTTCCATCGTCTTTAAAGATGATGATGGTGAAATCTCTAATATCTATCTTTCATTAACCTATTTAAAAGATACGAACTTAAATAATATATTGTATGATTGGCGCAGTCCTATTTGTAGCCTTTTTTATGACTACGAAACAGGTCCTTGTGAATATAAGGCGCCAGGTGGTATCTTCAAAGGAGAATTAAAACGAAAAAGACAGTACAAAATTGAAGGAAGGTCACTAACTGGAGTCTTTGATAATTCGCTAAATATCGATGATGAAGTATTACAGGAAGTTTTAGCAACGGAGTCTAGTGAAAAAATGAAAAATGTAGTAAACACAATTCAACAAGAACAAAATAGAGTAATTAGAAATTTAGAAGATGATAATTTGATTGTTCAAGGGATTGCTGGCAGCGGTAAAACAACAGTGGCACTTCACCGAATCGCCTTTCTATTATATCGTTTAGAAAGACTAAATAGTAATAATGTCTTGATATTCTCTCCTAATAATATTTTTACGGAGTATATCTCTGATGTATTACCATCACTAGGGGAGACGAATACTTTACAAACTACATTTAACGATTATTTATCGTTTTATCTAAAAGAGTACAAAGGAGTAGAAAACTATACCGACTTTGTCTCTCGCTATTATACATATGAAGAAACAGATCCAGAACTAGTAGAATATAAACAAAGTGATGAAATTATAGAAGATATGGATGCTTTCTTAGATGATTATATAAAAGGCTGTAAGATAGAAAACAGCTTTACAGAAGGAGAGATTCATCGCGTCGATAAAGAAGAAGTAAATGAGCTTCTTCATCATAAATATGACCGTCTTCCTCTATTTGAAAGAATGGATGAAATTGCTAAAAAACTATCTGAAAACTTTTATAAAGGCAGCAGTAAAAAAGTGCGCACTTTCGCCAAGTTGTTAAGAGAAAATGCCAACTTTAAAAAAGATTATAAAGAAATATATAAGATGTTCTGGCAAAGTGAATTCTGTCGTCTTCCTTTAGATGATAATAAAGTAAAGAAATTTGTGAATAAAGATATCATAAATTACGAAGACTCTCTTCTTTTTACCTACATAAAAGGAAAACTAGAAGGCTTTTTATATGAAGGAAGTATTAAACAAGTAGTAATTGATGAAGCCCAAGATTATAATAAACTACAATATATCATTATTAATGAAATATTTAAAAAAGCAGAATTTACAGTTTTAGGAGATATTAATCAAAATATCAATCCTTATTATTCCTATCATTCTCTAGAAGATTTAAAAGAGATATTTAGAGGCGAGACGAAGTATATTGAACTACTAAAAACATATCGTTCCTCTCCAGAAATTATAAATTATACCAACAAGATCTTAAATCTACAACATGTCAATGCAATTCGTAAAGATAATAATAAACCTGTCATCATTCGAAAGGAAATTGAAGATTTACGTAGAAGTATGATTGATGATGTTAGAAGATTACAAGAAGAATATCGTAGTACAGCAATTATTACCAAAGACAAAAGAGAAGCTGAAAAGATTTATGAATTAATTAAGGATGAAATTAGTATTTCTTTAGTAGATGAAAACTCAGAGAAGTTTAAAAAAGAGTTGATTATTATTCCAGCATACACGGCAAAAGGTTTGGAATTTGATAGTGTCATTATTTATAATGATAGAAAAAACTCTTACCGTAATAATGAAAGAAATCTTTTATATGTAGCATGTACTAGATGTCAACATGAACTTTGTATATATAACTAAAAAAGAGCATATGCTCTATTTTTTGGAAAGAGGAACTATAAAGTAAAAAGTAGTTCCTTTCTTTTTTTCTGATTTAACACCATATTCAAAATGATGTAGTTTCAAAATATTTTTAACAATAGAAAGTCCCAGTCCAGTGCCAATACTATCACGTTTATGTTTCTTACTATCTTTATAATATTTATCCCAAATATAAGGGAGATCTTTAGGATTGATTCCATTACCAGTATCAATGACTTTTACCATAATCGTATCATGATGACGCTCTAACTCAACAGTAATAGTTTTATCATTTCCAGTATAGTGAATCGCATTATTGAAAAGGTTATAAATCACTTGTTCCATTTTTTTCTTATCTGCTTGAATCATAATTTTTTCTTGTTGTGTAAAAATAAAATGGTAATGCTCTTGTTCTGTTAAAATTTCAAATTTCTTTAAAATATTATGAATGAGTTCTACTAAGTCAAATTCTTCAAGTTTTAATACTTCTACCTTTGACTGCATTTTGGAAAGTTCTAAAATATCGTTTACTAAGAGGGTAAGTCGATCTACTTCATCCGTGATAATATTCATATTTTCCTCTCTTTTTTCTTGATCTGGATTCAAATCACGAGTCATTTCGGCATAAGCCTTAATCATAGTAAGAGGGGTTTTTAAATCATGGGAAACATTGGCCATGAGATCGCGACGGAGGCTTTCTGTTTTAGAGAGCTCTTCTTTTGTATAATTGAGAGTACTGACAAGTTCATTGATTTCTTCAATATCTTCATCTACCTGAAAAGAAACATCGTATTTTCCGCCAGCTAACTTTTTGGCAACATCATTGATTTTGACGATAGGATTGGAAATACGTTTAGAAATAAAATAAGCACTGAAAAAAGATAGGGCAAGTACAATGATAGAAACATAGATGAGTTGATTTTTTAAAATATTTGCAGTAGAGTCCATTGGGTCAAGCGAAGTGTTAATGAAAGCATAGCGTTCATCATCTAATTGAATAGCATAACTTAAAGTTTTATTATGAAACCTTGGATTCATAAGTTCATAGGTTTGACGTTTTTTACCACTTAAAATAAAATCACTTTGATAGGCACTATGATATTTATTTTCCATAAAACATCCTCGACTAACAATAGAAGAGGTAGATAAATAATTCATATTGGCATCTGTAATCTCAATACAAATACTTTTCTCGTAGGACAGGTTATCTATAATTTGATTTAGATCTTTAGAATTCTTATTTCTTTTTAATGTATACGCAACTTGTTTAATTTCTCGGGTCTTTACCCATTCATAATAAGAATTTAAAAATAAGACTTGAAACACCCAAAGAAAAATTAAAATAAAAAGAGAAAATAGAGCTAGATACTTCCAAATCTCTATTCTTAAACTATTCTTCTTCATCACTATATTTATATCCAAGACCACGTACTGTAACAATCAAGTCTCGATATTTTCCTAAGTTATTGCGCAACATTTTAATATGAGTATCAATTGTTCGGTCATCACCAAAAAAGTCATATCCCCAAATTTTAGATAGTAATTGCTCACGAGAAATAGCAATATTTTTATTATCGATAAGATAGACTAAAACATCATATTCTTTTGGTGTTAAATTAACTAGTTTCCCATCTATTTTTACAGTATGACCATCATAGTCAATCTCCAAGGTTTGATAAGTGTATTTAGTCTTTCGCTTCACTTGATTTCTTTTGGTAATCGCTTTCATTCTAGCGATTAATTCTTTTGGTGAAAAAGGTTTCGTTAAATAATCGTCAATATCAAGGTCAAACCCTTGTAACTTATCATATTCATCATCTCTAGCTGACAAAACGATAGTAGGAATTTTCTTTTCTTTAGGAAGCAGTTTCAATACTTCAAAGCCATCCATCTTTGGCATCATAATATCAAGGACCATAATATCATATTGGTGTTGATTTAATTTGATTAGTGCTTCTTCTCCGTTATTGGCAAAATCGACATCAAACTTTTCTATTTTACAGTATTCATATAAAACATCTTGAATTCGTTTTTCATCATCTACAACTAAAACTTTCATAGTATCCCTCCAGTAATTAATATTATACAATAAGTGTGTAATTTGTGTGAAAAGAAAGTTTTATTTTCTATCTGAAAAAGCTGTAGTAAAGAATGAGGTAACTAAGACAACTAAAGTGCTTCTTTTACTTTTTTAGCATTATGGAAAGTAACAACGACAACATTGATACCAATTGCGATAATTAACCCCCATAGTCCAATCTTTAAAAGTGAAACGAGAAAAAGTAAAATAGTTCGAATCATCATCCCAAGAAAAGAGGAAACCATAACATCACGACTTCGTCCCATCGCATCTAGTGCCGAAGAAAGTGGTGCCTGAATATATTGGAAAAGACAAATAGGTGCAAGTACTCTCATATAAGTAGCCCCTTCTGTTGTATGATACATAAATTGGAGGAAAAATTCAGGAAATAATATAAAAAGAATAGTAACAGGAATTCCTAAACCTAACGAAAACGTAATTGCTTGTCTAATTTTTCGCTTAACACTGCCATAACTTTTTTTGGCATAATCACGAGAAAGTGCTGGTAGAAGTGCTTGGGATATTGCCATGGTAAAAAAAGAGGGAAGAAGTAAAAGTGGCATCACATAACCAGATAAAATACCATACTCAGTAGTAACAAATGAAGTTGTATAACCAGAAGCAAGCAAAACACTACTTAAGATAATGGGCTCTAAAAAATAGCCGATACTACCAATTAATCTCCCTGTAGTATTAGGAATACCAATCGAAAGGCTTTCTTTAATATAAACTCTACTAGGCCGCAAATCATTTCTTGTAATTTTTACATTCCGAGGTAAGAATAAAAAAAGAACAAGTATGGATAAAACTTCACTAATAACATTGGATAAAATAATAAAACACACAGCATACTGAATGCCCATTCGGACAAAATAAGGAACTCCAATTAACATAATAGAAAGTCGAACCACATCTTCTAATAGATTAGAGATAACATGAGGAAACATTCTTTCTTTTCCAAAAAAATAACTCCGACAGATACTAGAGATACTAGTAAAGGGAATGACAAAAGCAATTGCTAAAATACCATAATAGCTACTAGGATTATGTAGTAGTCGATTAGAAAGAATGGGAGCTAATAGGAATATCATCACGATTAAAATAGAATTGACAAAAATAGTAATCGGAACAACAGAGAAAAAAAGTCGTTTATTATTTTTTGTATCTTCTGCAATTAACTTTGATAGAGCAATTGGCATTCCAAATTGGCTAAGACCAATAAAAAGGGAAAAGGTAGGAAGAATCATCATATAAAGTCCTAATCCTTCTGTTCCAATTAATCGGCTCATAATAATTTTAATAATCATTCCTAAGAGTTTGGTAAGAAATCCACCAATAAGTAAAATGAGTGTTGATTGAATAAATTTTCCTTTCATAATACCTCCTGTCTTGATTAATAAAGTATATGAAAAAGAAAATGATTTTATATTGACCCAAAGAAAAATTATAAAAATACTTGTTCAAAGAGGTAGATTTGTGCTATGATGAAGATAAGAAAAGAATAAGAATAGCCTATGTAAAATATTGTAAAAATGTTCGGTGTAAATTTTTGTAAAAGGAAATGTAAATTTGATTCTATGTATTTGCGAGGAATCTAGTTTGTGGTAAACTGAAAATAGACGAGTAGTAGAGGTGAAGAATATGTCTGATATAATAACTTTTTTAACTTCAGAGGAGATTATCATGGTATACGCAATTGCATTCTTTAGTGCAGTGTTATGCCTATTGATTTTTATAGCACAGAAAACTTATGAAAAAAGAAATCAAAAGCATAATACAATGGAATTAAATCGTTTAGTAGAAGAGATAAAAGATACGGCGACAGATGCAATGATTTCAAATATTATAGAACCAAAAGAACAGGAAGAAATTCAATATGAAAACATAGTACCAGATCAAACAACGGCGCAAAAAGAATTAGAGAAGTTGACAAAAGAATTGCAAAAGGCAGAAGAAAATGTTCAAAATATTGAATTAACAGAATTTGAAGCAGAACAAGAAGAAAATGCTATCATCAGTTTAGAAGAGTTATTAGAAAAAGGAAATAGCTTATATGAGAAAAATGAAATTACGCAATATCAAGATGAGGGAAATGAACCGATTACTTTGCAGGATTTAGAAGAACGTATTAAGTTGTTAAAGGAAAATGAAGTAACTGAAATAAAGACAGAGAAGGAATCTGTAGAAGTGGTAACAGAGCTTACTGAAGAACCACAAGAAAAAATAATGCAAACTTCTCTAAATTTAGGAGATGTTACAACAGAAACTGCAAAACCTTATCAATCCAACCATACATTTAAAAGTAGTCCAATTATCTCACCGATTTATGGAATAGAGGGAAAAACTTCTGTTCAAAAGCAGACAGAATTAGAACTAGAAAATACGGCAACGCTTAAGAAATTTGATGATGAAATTCGTAAAACAAATGAGTTTGTAATGACTTTGAAAGAACTGCAGAAAAATTTAGGTGAAGAAAAATAAGATGATGTTTGGAATGGTTTCCAAAGAGCGAATATAAAGAAGAATAATTTGATTAAAATGGTCAATGCAAATAGCATTGGCTGTTTTTGTATCTATAAAAAAATAAAAAAGTAGAAAAAATTCTACATATTTTTTAGTATAACTCCTGTAAAATGGTTATCACAAAGGAAGATACTTTATGATATAGAAAAACTCCCATATTTTGCTATTTTCTATAC
>CAJUCU010000044.1:4229-9218 GCA_910585335.1 uncultured Bacilli bacterium | reverse complement strand
TATAGAAAAAGCAGTATATTCATTTTGAATATACCACTTTGTCAACAACCTGAGAGCAATCAAGTTTGCTCTTTTATTTTGTACTTAAATACCACTCTTTTATAGCAACTCCTCCCTCTTTCACAACTCCTGCAATAAGAGAAAATGTAACTTTAAAATTTTCCTTCAACTTCTTAAAATCTTCCCGTGCCTCTGTACAAGTATTTTCATAATTACTACAAATTTTATTTGTCGTTTCTAAATAAGCAACGACAATTTTAGACTTTAAATTGCTTGCCCCTTGTTTAATAGACTGTTTATAATTAGGAAAATAAGAATCAATTTTTGAATCAATAGAAAGAGCAATTTTTAATACTTGAAGTTTGGCACGACTACTTAATTCTTGAAAACTTTTCCCCTGAATAGTTCCACCATGAAATAAAAACTGATAAATAGTATTCACTCCATTTTTTAAACGTTCTCGAACAGAAGCATCTTGTTCATTAAGAGAAGCAGTGCGCTCTTGCTCTAAAAAATAGGCAATTACCCCCTCTTCATCTCCGACTACTTCTCCTTGATTCGCCCCATTAGATGGAGAGTTCTCATTAGAATCTAAAACAGTATTACCATTATTAGTACTATTCTCTTTAAAAACATCCTCCTTTTTTTCTAATAAGTTTTCTTCCGTCTTTTCTGTCTTTTTCTCAAGTTTCCGTTTTAATTTTTCATTCTGTACTTCCATCTTTATCTTTTCTTTTTCTACTTCCCGCTCATGATAAAAAAAGAAAATACTACCAGCAAGTAAAAAAGCCATAACAAAACTCAAACAAAGATATAAAAGTATTTTTTTATTTTCTATTATAAATTTTTTCATTTATATCACCCTCCTCTATTTTACGTAAGAGTCATGGATTTGTATACCAATCGGACAATGATCACTACCATAAACTGAGGAATAAATAGTAGCACTCTCTACTTGCTTTAAGTATCTCTTAGAAACCAAAAAATAATCAATTCTCCAACCAATATTTCTCTCTCTGACCCCTTTCATATAACTCCACCAAGTGTAGGAATCATTCTTATCTTTATAAAAATGACGATAGGTATCTACAAAGCCACTTTTTAATAACTTTCCAAACTCCTCACGCTCTTCATCTGTAAAACCAGCATTCCCTCTATTCTGCTTCGCATTCTTAATATCTTGTTCTGTATGAGCAACATTAAAGTCCCCACAAATAACAACAGGCTTCATCTGATCTAATTTTTTAAGATAACGACGAAATTCCTTCTCCCACTGCAGGCGATATGTCATTCTAGCAAGTGTTCTTTGTACATTAGGAACATAAACATTAACCAAATAAAAAGTATCATACTCCAAAGTAACTATTCGCCCTTCAACATCAAAAAGTATAGATCCCATACCATAAGTAACATGAAGAGGTTTTTCTTTAGTAAAAACAAGTGTTCCAGAATAACCTTTTTTCTCTGCTACATTCAAATATTCATAGTAGCTAGCAGGATGAAAGTCATATTGTAACGATGTGGCCTTCACCTCTTGCAAACAAACAATATCAGCATCCACTTCCTGAAAAAAATCAGCAAATCCTTTCTTCAAGCAAGCACGAAATCCTGCGACATTCCAAGAAACTATTTTCATATTCGATCACTCCCAAGTAAATGGTTAAGAAATGGTTGAAAGGCACTAGGAAGCGCATAATTTTGAACAATATTTTCTAAGTCCTCCCATACATAAAGAGCACTCTCTTCTGAAACAGTAATAACAAAACTTTCCATCGACCACTTTAAATGTGTAAAAACATGCGTATAAGAAAGCGCTGTATCGATACTTTCAACTGAAATAGAACAATCCCTCAGATATTGCAAAACCTCTTTCTCACTATAGAACCCAGCAAGATTTGGAAACTCCCACAAATTCTTCAAAAGACCTTCATCACTTCTTTTATGAAGTGCAATCTTACCATGACAAACAAAAAGCAACACTGTATATTTTTGATTCTTTTTCGCATTTTTAGGTTTTCTAACAGGAAGATTTAAAAATGTATGTTCCCTTCTAGATTTACAAAAATCTTTTAATGGACAAATATCACATTTGGGCATACCATTAGGAAGACATATCACTTCCCCTAATTCCATAAATGCTTGATTAAATTCTCCGGCCTCCTTTGGAATAATTTGAGCCAAAGCAGAACGAACCTGTTTTTTAACACTAATCATATCAATATTTTCAAAACTATTTTGAAGTCGCATATAAACCCGTAAAACATTACCATCTACTGTCACTTCTGGCCTAGAATAACAAATAGAAAGAACAGCACTTGCTGTATACTCACCAATCCCTGGCAATGCCAAAGCATCTACCATCTCGCTAGGAAAAACTCCTTGATATTTTTCTACAATAATAGAAGCTGCCTTTTTTAAATTTCTAGCACGATTATAATAACCAAGCCCTTCCCATAATTTTAAAAGTCGCTCCTCATCTACTTGTGCCAAATCAAAAACGGTAGGAAGTTCTGCCATAAATCGTTCATAATAAGGAATCACTGCCTCAATTCTAGTCTGTTGCAACATCACTTCAGATATCCAAACATGATAAGGGTCTACTTTTTCTCTCCAAGGAAGCATCCTTCTATTTTTATAATACCATTCTAATAATGGTTCTACACATTCTTTCATACATCTATCTCCGCCCTTATCATAACATATTTTTGCAAAAGAAAAAAGAATAGCACAGTATTCTATCTAAAACCTACTTACCAAACACATTTTTTTAATTACTTTCTTTCTGATTAAACAATAAATAAGAATACCCTTCACAATTTCGCATCTCTTCTGTAATACCAAATTTACTTATAAATTGTTTCATCTCTTCTAAAGCATGTCCCACATTACGAAAATCAACAATCTCTAATTCAATAAAATAACCAAGTTGATCAACAACATCAAGCGCAATTTCTATTTCGTTTTGATAAAGAAAAGATTTTCTATCCTTTTTAGTGTAAAACTTCTGAAATACGTAAATCTTCTAAAATGAATTTCATTTTTTCAATATCTTTTATTTCAAGTTCATGTTCAATACAATGAGAAGGATCTTTTGATGTAGCTGGAATATATTTCTTATAGATCAAAATATTTTTATCTTCTAAAACTCTAATTCTTAAACATTCATTATCAATTTCTCCGCCCAAAAAAGGAAAATGAATAGGCGAAAAATAAATATCATTTTGTTTTTCTAATTGATATGTCTGATTTTTTTCTTCAAAATAAAGAACAATAGCATCATATATTTCTTTAGTAATTTGATACTTCTTTTCAATTTCAACGTTTTGCATAATAACACCTCACTAAAAATAGTATAACAAAAACATGAAAAAAAGATACTGATAAATGAATTATCCTCTATACTTAATATCTTTCACACTAGGTCCTTTAATACATTCACCCTCAAGACTAAATCTAGAACTATGACAAGGACAATCCCAAGTTTTCTCTCTCTCATTAAATAAAAGGCTACATCCTAAATGAGGACAAGTATTATAAACAATATGTTTTCTTCCCTCATCATCAATATAAATTCCTAGACTTTTTCCATCCTCTCGTTTAAAAGTAATCGTATGAGGATACCAATCTTTCTTCTTTTTTATCTTCGCTCCCATAAAAGACTTTGTCTGTCCAAATAAGTAATAAGGCATTTTCGCATAATGAACAAGATTTCTCCTATATGGATGAAAAAGAGAGGCAAACTCATTTTGTCTATACTCTATCATATCAGAAAGAATCCTTCCAGCAAGAACACCATTCGTCATCCCCCAAGTGTTATAACCTACTGCAATATACATATTATGCTTTAATTTTCCAACATAAGGCATATGGTCTGGCGTTAAAACATCAACATTACTATACTCTTCTACAATATTTTCATCTGCTAGACCAAAAATATCCTTCACACGTCTAAAATGTTTTTCATCATCTTGACGAAACGCAGTATTATGGCTTTCCGATAAAGAAATTTGATAAATATCCTTGCCATCATCATAAAACCGACAAGAATAAGTAGGACTAGCAGAAGAAATACAACTATAGCCACTATCTTTTTTGACCCGACTCACCACAATATAAGACTTTTCAATCGAGGACTTAAGTGGCAAAAGAAAAGGAAATAAGAAAAAGGGATAATGACAAGCAAGAACAACACGCTGTGCTTTAATAACAGCATGATTAGAATAACACCAATATTTCCCATCCTTTTCTTCAATTTTTAAAATCGGACTATTTTCATAAACTGGTATCTTAGACTTTTCTAAAACTTGATATAATCCTTCTAAATACTTTAATGGATGAAACGTATAAGTGTCATCTACAGAATAAGATGAATAAGTCGTAATTTTTTCTGGTAAAGCCTCTTCTTTTATAGGAACACCTTGTTCTTTTAAAAAGTTGTATTCTACCTTTAATGGTTCTACTTCTTTTTCTGTATTAGCAAATACATAAGATGGCGTCTTTTTAAAATCACAATCAATTTGTTCATCTTCTATAATATTTTTTAAATAAACAATTGCCTGGCGTTGTGACTTCAAATACTCTATCGCCTTTTCTTTATTAAAAGCATGATTTATTTTAGTATAAATTCTCTCCTGTAAATAAGTAACCTTTGCTGTAGTGTTAAGGGTAATACCATGCCCAATCTTTCCAGCATCAACAATACAGATAGAAGGATGGTGTCTTAAATAATAAGCGGTAGTAAGTCCTGTAATCCCCGCTCCAATAATTAATACATCAACTTCCTTATCTTTCGTTAATAAAAGTGGTTCTCCTTTATTTACTTTTCTATCCCATAAACTCATATTATCACCAGTATTAGTATGGAAAAGAATACACATTTCATACAAGAAGGGCTTATTTATACTTTAGTTTTTTATAAAGTTCCATAATCACAAGAACAGAAAAAGAAAGAAGAAATAAATAAATGAGATGCTTAAATGGAATAGACAC
>CAJUCU010000044.1:652-4219 GCA_910585335.1 uncultured Bacilli bacterium | reverse complement strand
CACTGTTTGTAAAAAACCAGAAAACATAGGAATTTCCATTACCAACATCTGTAAAATAATAGAGCCTATTACCCCAATAACAATCAAAGGATTTCCACGAAGAGGAACAGAAAATACAGAACGATGCTCACTTCTACAGTTAAAGACATGAACATTTTGAATAAAAACCATAAGAGCCATTGCATAGCCGCGAGCAAAAAATACATCAAAATGAAGTCTTTTCAGTAAGAAATACCAAGTGAGGAAGATAATACTTCCGATTACAACACCAGAAACGATGATTTCAGTCACTAATTCTCTATTAAAAATAGACTCTTTCGGATTTCGAGGTTTTTCTTTTAAAATACCCTTCTCTGCCTTTTCAAACGATAATGCAAAATCCTGAATACCATCTGTTACCATATTAATCCATAATAATTGAATAGCAACCAAAGGCATTGGCAATCCAAAAAGAATAGATAAAATAAAGAACAATACTTCCGCTAAACCACATGACATTAAAAATAAAATAATTTTTCGAATATTAGAATAGGCAACACGTCCCTCTTTAATACCTGAAACAATGGATTTAAAATTATCATCTACGATAATCATATCGGCAGTCTCCCTCGCTATATCAGTACCACTTCCCATAGCAACACCAATATTAGCCGCTTTAAGTGCTGGAGCATCATTCACACCATCTCCAGTAACAGCAACAAACTCCCCTTGCCGTTTAAGAGACTCTACAATTTTTAGTTTTTGATAAGGACTAACTCTAGCAAACACACATCTAGTTTGGATAAACGTATCAAAAGAATGTTCTCCTTTAGCAAGCTCCGCTTCTATTTCTGTTCCTGTAGTCACTTCATCATAAGAGGAAACGAGTTCTAACTCTTTGGCAATAGAAAAAGCAGTAAGCGGATGGTCTCCCGTAATCATTAAAACTTTTATCCCTGCTCTATGACACTCTTGGATAGATGGAAGTGCTTCTTCCCGAATAGGATCGATAAATCCAACCATTCCCATAAAAGTTAAATTTTTAATATCGGCAGAAGTATAATCTTCTTTCTTTTTCACTTTACCCTCTGCTAGTGCAATAACACGAAATCCATCCTTCGCTAAAGTCTCATTTTGCGCATCTAAAACACCAGAAGAAATAGTGTCTTTCCTTAACCATACATCACTACAAAAAGATTTTACTACTTCGAAAGAACCTTTTACAGTACAATACATTTCTCCATCCTTTTGATAAAAAACAGCAGAATATTGATTCTCAGATTCATAAGGAATCATTGTCGAAATAGAAATATGTCTGGTATCAATAGCAGCCTTTTTGCCAAGTATTTGAAAAGCAATATCAATAGAATCTCCAACAAAGGAATCGTTTAGCATTTGGGCTTCATTGTTAATAACACCCAGTTGAATAACCTTTGAAGCATGGGAAATATTTTCCCCTTGAATTTCTCCCTTTAAAGAAAAACCAACACCTGATACCAAATAATAAGATTCGTCTGGTAATAAAATTTTTTTGGCGGTTTGTTCATTAACAGTTAAGGTGCCTGTTTTATCACTGGCAATTACAGTACAACTTCCAAGAGACTCTGCCGATTTCAGTTTTCTAACTATAACGTTTTTCTTAGCCATTTTATTAGAAGCGATAGTAAGTGCCATGGTTAAAGCAAGTGGTAATCCTTCTGGCATAGCAGAAATAGAAAGGGCAATGACAGATAGAAAAATTTCATGATAAGTAGCACCCTTTCCCATTAATAAAAAGAAAATAATGATAGCAACAAGCAAAGTAAGAATACTAATTTGCTTAGATAATTTTTCGATTCGAATCATAAGAGGTGACTTTTCTTCTTTCGTTTGCATCATACTATCGGCAATACGGCCCAATTCTGTTTTTAATCCAGTAGCAACAACAATCGCTCTGGCTCTTCCTTTTACCACAGTAGTCCCAGAAAAAAGCATATTATTTTGATCAGCAATAGCTACATTATCTTGAGAAATAACAGCATTATTTTTGATAACTGCAACACTCTCTCCTGTAAGAATAGACTCATCCACCATTAGATTCTGTACCTCCACAATCCGCATATCAGCAACTACTTTATCCCCAGAATCTAATAATACAACATCCCCTACTACCAACTCTTCAGCTAAAATCTCTTTTTGTAAGCCATCTCTAATCACCACTGTCTTTGTTGCCACAATCTGAGACAATGCTTCTACAGAATGGTTCGCTTTATTCTCTTGATAGGCGCCCATCACCGCATCAACTAATACAATAAAAGAAATGGCTATAGCATCCACTACTTCTCCAGTCATCAAAGAAACAACGATGCTAACTAAAAGTAAAATAATAATAGGATCTAAAAACTCCTGAAAAAATATTTTAATAATGCCATCTTTCTTTTGTTTCGGTAAAATATTTTTACCATATTTTTGATAAAGAGTCTGCACTTGTTCAAAACTTAAACCATCTTCACTAGTATCTAATTCTTTTTCTACTTCTTGGATATTTTTTTTATAATACATACCTATCTCCCTCTTATATTATTGTTACCAATGCTACATACTATATAACTTATTTTATCATAAAAAACACCCAATTTTTTACATAATTTTCAAATACCATTTTATTTCCATAATGATATCAAATATTAACATCATACCAAAATCACAAGCAAAAAGAGAAAAGAATTTTATAACAAACATTTTACTTTTAGCAACTACCTTGTGGTGCAATACCTGTTATGGTTTTAGTTGCACAACCAGAAGAATCATAAATATTTGTATTTCTATACATTACCCCACTAGAATTAAACTGATAATGTCCAGTACAACCATAATCGAAACTATATACATAACCAGTCATCATACAGCCAACTGGATAAGTACCAATACATTGATATTTATTTTCAAGTCCGTCCCCCTTGGCCATATAATACCATTCTCCACCTATCTCTCTCCAGCCAATTGCCATTGCACCATTCTCTAAATACCACCAACCACTCTTACAACTAGATGTTCTTCCATAATCTTGTAACCATCCATTACTTGGGCAGCCATTACTTTGAAAGTGATATGTTGTAGATCCAATAGTCTTCCATCCTGTACTTTTCACTCCAGATGTATAATATACTCTACATCCTCCTTCCGTATACCAACCATTCTTAACAGTAAGCGTAAGTCCTGTAGAAGCAGAATAAGTACTACTCGTATTTCCACTACCATCTGTCAAAGTCCCTGCTGCTATTTCAAAGCTTAGCGCTCCTGCTGTATTAATCCCTGCTAACACTAATCTATACTGTGTCCCTGATACATGCGTTAGTGTCTTCGTTGGTGGTGATACAGCACTTCCCGCTACTCTTACGGTAATATGTCCAACTGATAAGCTAGAACTAACAGATCCACTACTATCATATCCTGTAAATACCAATGTAACTGATGTCTCTGTATTATTTAAACTTCCACTACTAGGTGTTACAGAACTTAGACTCCAATATGGTCTAGTCGTGTCTAACGCCCTCGCATAATAAGTCACATTACTTGATAAAGATATACTAGTTCCAGCAGCATACC
>CAJUCU010000044.1:0-642 GCA_910585335.1 uncultured Bacilli bacterium | reverse complement strand
GCAGCGATACTACAAGAATCACTTGTCTTCCCAATCGCACTAACTCCTGATCCCCTTGAATAAGTAACACTTCTGGTTACAGCACCTCTCATAGTCTGGGCATAATAAGTCGCTCCATGATTGGAACTTGTAATACTAAATGAGGCACTATTTCCAATCACTGCAGTCCTAGAACAACTACTGTTACTATATCCTATAATACTAGGTGTTGCACTTGGTGCTGTAATTACTGGTGCAGTAGTACTACAACTACTTCCTTGAGAGACTCCATTATAAGTGGCACCTATACTACAACTAGCACTACTAGCACTTACCGTATTTCCATTGGCATTAAAGTATACAGTTCTACTAATCGCATCTTTTCTCGTTTGCGCATAATAAGTACTTCCATGATTAGACGAAGTTAAACTAAAACTTTCTCCACTTCCAACTACTTTATCGCGAGAAGATGTACTACTACTATATCCAATTATAGTTGGGGTTGCACTTGGTGCTGTAATTACTGGTGCAGTAGCACTACAACTACTTCCTTGAGAGACTCCATTATAGGTGGCACCTATACTACAACTAACACTAGTGGCACTTATGGTATTTCCATTGGCATTAAAGTATACAGTTCTACTAATCGCATCTTTTCTCGTT
>CAJUCU010000043.1 GCA_910585335.1 uncultured Bacilli bacterium | reverse complement strand
ATCAGACTCAGGAATTTCTAAGTCATCTAGATATATTTCGTAATTACTATCAACGGTTCCTGTGTTTTCTAAAGTAAAAGTGTATCCGTTACTTTCAAGTCCTTCTTCATCACTGATGGGAACAACATCAACCATTGTAATTCCCGCACTCATGCTATCATCCAGACTTAACTCTAGTGTTCCTGCTCTTAGTGTTAACTCCTTTTCGCCTCGAAGTGTTAATTGTAACCAAGCGTAAGAAAGCCCTACCAACATGATGATAGCACAAGCCACAACAAATAAACTCATTTTATGCTTTACTAAAAATGATAGGACTTTCTTTTCTTTCATACACTTCACCTATTATTAGGATATCATAACCTATGCGTAATTGCATTCTTTTTCTGATTGATTGCCGAAAAAAGAATATGACTTTTCATATCCTCTTTATTTTATATTCTTATCATATTCAATATCAGAAATCTCATAGCGTCTATTCTCAGAAATAAATTTCATCGTTTTATTTACAGTATAACCAACGATGGCCAAAATGAAAAAATATAATACTCCAAATTTAGAAAAGGTTGGTGCTGACTCTGTAAATAGATCAATTAAGGAAGCACCTACTCCCATCGATGTAACAATAGTCAAACTATTTACTGATTTTTCTGTTACTTTTGATTCTAAGCTATCAAACAATGATGTTGCTGAGTTTAGATAATTTTTCGTCATTGACCAGATTTGTTGCATATAAGAAACTGTATTAATTAATGTCTCATAACGATATCCAATTAAATCCAATGATTCTTGCAAAGCTTCATCACTTTTTGCTATTTTCTCTCTTGTCTTGATATAAGTATTCATTTGATTAATACGAGAATCAATTAAGTTTACTGTCTTTCTGTAACCATCTATTTTACTATTAAAGGCAACAATGTCTTTTCCTCTAACTCGAGCATTTTCTTTAACCTCATCAATTTTCTCCCAAATAATACGATGAAGATTTAAATAACGATGTAGTTGTCCTTTAAATTCACGAATAAAGATTTGTTCTTCGATATATCTTTCTACTTGAGAAAATGCGGATGCTTTACTATTGATAAAATAATATTTATCCCCTCTTACGACATCATAATTTTTATTCGAAAATTCAAAATACTTTTCTTTATCAGTTCTACTCAAAAGCGCTTGTATATTTGCCTTTGTAGCTTTATTTAAAACAATAAAGTATGGGAATACTGTTTCAATATTAGCAAGCTCTTTTGGTACTGGTGCTCCTAGAGAGAATAAATAACTAATCGCTGGAGATAGTTTATTTTCATAATAATCAGCAAGATTTTCGATATCTTTAAATAATGAAAACTCATTTACATCACTATCACTTAAAACAATAAGTCCATCCTCTACTATTTTAATATGAATGCCATCTTGTGTTGTAATCATGATATATTCAAGTCCATCGACACCATATTCAATTTCTTTCATGTTTAAATTATTATGTAGTTTAATCAGTTTCTTCTTATCTAATGCTAACTCAGAAGTCCCTTCTCTTACAAAATCATAAATTTCACTCAATTGTAGTGTAGTTCTTTGGAACCAACCACCGATATATATCTTTTCTATATTCATATTGTTTCCTACTTTCTAATTTCTTTTTCGAAGAAACCAGCTTCTTTTAAAATAAAACCAAATTTCTTATAGCATTTATGTGCTGGAACACGAATATTATTAGACCATAGTTTTATTGTTTTACAGTCTTGATCAATACATATCTTTTCTACAATTTCTAGCATCCTAGTTGCTAAATTATGCCGACGATATTCTGGTTTTACGCAAACATGATTTAAAATTGCGTAAGTATTCATATCTTCAAAGATAGTACGAATAATGGTAATTTTGGTATGGGCGATTACTTTTCCATTTTCTATTCCTATTAGATAAATATTATTAGGATCACTTTCTGTTTTCTTAAATAAATCTTTCGCATATTCTAGTGATGTATTCTCTTCAAAGCATTCGTTACATAATCCCACTAGGCCTTCTACATCTTCTATGGATGCTTTTTTAAATGTTACTTCCATTCTTACACTCCTTATTACTCTTATTTTATAAAACTCCTACTATACTACTCTAGAATTCTATACTAAAATTATAGCACATTGAAAATAGGATAACTAGTCCTAAAATACATTTTTCGACAAAAAAAGCATGAATAGATTTTCACACTTTTTGAAACTAATTATCCTATATTTTAAATTGCTTTCTTTTACTGATCTCTTAATTTTGCTTGGAAGGTGTTTAACACTTTTTCGATGATATGATTAAATACCTCCATCACTTCTTCGTCTGTTAAAGTTCTATTTGGATCCATAAACACTAGGTTGAAGGCAACTGATTTTTTATCAGATTCTACATTTTCGCCAGTATAAACATCAAATACTGTAACACGGTCTAGGAGTCTTCCGCCTGCTTTTTTAATTGTAGTCATTACCTCCCCTACTGTTATATCCTTATCTAAAATGAAGGCCATATCTTTTTCTATCTCTGGATATTTGGGTGCTTCTTTATATTTTAATGGTTTTATTTTGCTCATTAAAGCATTTAGAGATAGTTCGAATACATAAATCTCATCTTTATGAACACTTGGATGAACACGACCTATAATACCAATTCTTTTCCTGTCTAACAATATATCGGCGCTTACTCCAGGATGTAAATCTCCTACATCGCTCGTCTCAAAACTATATCTATTCTTAAAGCCCATGAAATCTAATAAGTTTTCTACCATCCCTTTTACTACATAAAAATCGTATTTTACAGGTTTTCTCCAATCACTATTTACATAATTTCCTGAAACTAAACCGGTAATTAGACTCGTTTCATTATACTCTTTGTCATATGTTTTTGCTATTTCATAAATACAAATATCTTTTACTTTACGTTTTTTATTATAGTCATAGACATTTAATAATGATGGAATTAAGCTTGTTCTTACAATACTTTTATCGCTGCTCATTGGGTTTGGTAAAACAGCGTTAGCAACATCATGGTAGTTAAATATTTTGGCCATTTCTTTCGATATCAAAGTATATGTTTTTACTTCATTTAAGCCCAAGGTTCTTAGTCTTTTTGAAATCATCTTGCGATATTTTACATCTCCTACATATTTTCCTTGTCTTATTGGTACTTTTGGAATGGTACTAACAAGATTATGATAACCATAAAGCCTCCCGATTTCTTCCGCGATATCATTTACATTTGGATCAATATCAAGACGTCTTGAAGGAATCGTAACAACAAATTTATCGCCCTTTTGCTCATAGGCAAATTCTAATCTTTCTAATTCCACTTTCATATCTTCTTCATTGATGGTAATACCTAATATTCGATTTACAGCCTCTTTTTCAAACTCTACTATTTTAGGTGTTTTGTCCACTCTATCATGACTGATGACAGAACTTTTGATCTTAGCATTAGCATATTTTTCTAATAGATGGCAAGCTCTTTTTAGGGCCATTTCTGTATATTCGTAACTTAAGCCTTTTCCGTATCTGAGGGATGCTTCACTTCGTAAATCGAGGTTACTTGCTGTATAGCGGATACTTACAGCGTCAAATATGGCTGCTTCTATTAAAATATTTTTGGTACTTTCTGTTACTTCTGTTTCTTCTCCACCCATAACACCAGCGATACAAACGGGAGTTTCTCCATTTGTTATTACAATATCGCTCTTTTTTAAAGTACGTTTTTTTCCATCTAATGTAACTACTTCTTCTCCATCTTTGGCATCTCTTACTAATATTTCATTTCCTAACTTATCTTTATCAAAAAAATGAAGTGGTTGTCCAAATTCAAGCATTACATAATTAGAAATATCAACAACATTGTTAATTGGTCTCATGCCTGCTGCTAGAAGTCGGCGTTTTATAAAGTCTGGACTTTCTTTGATTTCTACCTCTGTTACCATTTTTGCTAAATAATAAGGACATTTTTCTGTTTCTACTTTTAAATGAAAATAGTTTTCTATGCTGTCATCTTCTTCAGTGAAATCTAAGGCTGGT
Organism: uncultured Bacilli bacterium; assembly: GCA_910585335.1. Classification (GTDB taxonomy): domain Bacteria; phylum Bacillota_I; class Bacilli_A; order RF39; family UBA660; genus MGBC119817. The sequence continues at coordinate 6,587 of CAJUCU010000043.1, read as the reverse complement.
AGTTTTACTCGTCTATTTAATATGGCTCCTATTTCATAGGCAAAACCGATATGATAGTAGCAGTCATTATTACGATGTTTGTGAATATCTAGTTCATACAACGTACTTTCTAGACCTAAGTAGACTAATGGGTCGGAACCTACTACTGCGTCGTTTTTTAATTCTTCGATTCCTTTGGCATAGGTGTCATCATTTTTTTCTTCTAGCCCTAATTCATATAGTGCACAAATCATACCATTTGATTCTACTCCACGTAACTTACTTTTCTTTATTTCAAAATCTCCTGGCAGTACCGCTCCTGGTAGGGCAACGATTACTTTTAGGCCTTCTTTGATATTAGGAGCACCACAAACAATTTGATGTACCTCATTTTCTCCTGTTCGAACTTGGCAGACATGCATATGATCACTATCTGGATGGTCTATACATTCTATTACTTCTCCAATTACTAAATGATCTATATGATTGGTTATCACTTTCTCGATATTAATACCAGCTTTCGTGATTTTTACCGCTAACTCTTTTAAGTCTTGATCACTTATATCAATATACTCTTTTACCCACTCTAAACTAATCATTTTCTTCTTTCTCCTTTCTATCAAATGTTTTTACTTCTCTTAAATCCGTATTATAGAAAACTCTTAAATCGTTGATATCATATTTTAACATCGCAAGACGTTCTGTTCCAAAACCAAAAGCGAAACCACTCCACTTTTCAGGGTCATAACCTGACATTTTTAAAACATTAGGATGAACGATTCCAGCTCCTGCTACGGTAATCCAACCTGTCCTCTTGCAGATAGAACATCCCTTCCCTCCGCAATTGAAACAACTAATATCGACTTCTACACTAGGCTCTGTAAACTGATAATAGCTAGGTCTAAATCTGGATTCGACTTCATTTCCAAATAGTCTTTTCATTATGATATCAATTGTTCCTTTTAAATCGCTTAGACTAATATCTTTATCTACTAATAGTCCTTCTATTTGTAAGAATTGATGTGAATGAGTGGCATCATCATCATCTCTACGGTAGGTTTTTCCAGGACAAATCATACGAATCGGAATTTCTCCATTTCCTTTTAACATCGTCCTAACTTGTACAGGTGAAGTTTGACTACGTAGAAGAATTTCTTCTCCTTCTAAATAAAATGTATCTTGGGCATCTCGTGCTGGGTGTCCTTTGGGAATATTTAGCATCTCAAAATTATATTTATCATATTCAATTTCAGGTCCATCTACTACATCATATCCCATTGACATAAATACTTCTTCTACTTCTTCTATTAATTTTTCCAAAATATTAGGAGAACCTGTTGTTATTTTTACAGCAGGTAAAGTGATGTCGATTGCCTCTTTTTCTAATTGTTCATTTAAGATGATTGTTTCTAATTCTTTTTTCTTCTCGTCATAAAAATCATTAAAAAGAGTTCTCAGTTCTTGTACTTGTTGACCAAATGCTTTCTTCTCTTCATTTGGAATATTTTTAATTTCTTGATTTAGCTCGGTAATAAAACCCTTTTTACCTAAGTATTTTACTTTTAAATCATTCAACTCTTTTAAGTCATTTATCTTTCCTTTATCCATTTCTATTTGTGTTTTTACCTCTTCGAATTTCTTGTTTTCCATTCTACTCACTCCTTTTTTGTTTTTCTAGATTAGATGAAAATCATCAAAAAAGATAACTATATTATAAGGACGAGTATACTCGCGGTACCACCTTATTTTATAGTTATCTTTGTACTATACACTTTCCTCTTTTAACGCAAGAATTACGCTTATTATTGATAAGAACTCCTAAGACGAATTCGCAAGGTTTCTCCACTTGTTTACACCGACCACAAGCTCTCTTTAGAAGTGCGCCTTGTTACTACTTCTTAATCAACGTCGCTACGCTTATTTTAACACAACATGCTTTTTTTGTAAATATTTCAATGATTACTTATATTTTTTTGATTTTGACTATTGTTTTTCGTTAATACTTTATCAATTCCTTCTAAGTGCATATTAATATCTGTCACTTCATTATGAATCATCGTTCCGGTTTTTTCGAAGCAAAAAAGATTTCTCTCATACTGGGTTAGAAAACCTTGATACTCATACATACAGCCTTCTTCTTCATATTGAAATCCATAACTTGGATATAGAGTCATTACAATGTTTCCTGTAGAAAAATGAAGTTTTCTAGCATTTTCATCTTGTATTTGCTCCAGTAAATGACTATGCATTATGTAATTATTTCTATTCTTTTTATTTATTAAGATACTGGTTAGTTGATTGTTTATATTACAATATACCTGTTCATATTGTTCTAGTACAGTATGAATTTTCCGTACATTATTTTCTGTTCCCCTTGGAACTTGTTTGGTAGTAACAGCTACTTTGCTTTCTTTTTTAGAAGATGAGTTTATATCATTGATAATTAATTGGTATTCCCTTTTTTCTTCATGACAAGTTCCAGTGCAAAGGCACTGATTTAAAGATACAAAATATTTGAAGTTTTTAATTTTACCGCTCATATTTAATCCCCCGATTATTATCATAATATACTATAATATACGAAAAAACAATAAAAACTAACTAATAAGATACTATAATCTTTGATATGCAAGATTTATTTTAGACGGTAAGTAGGTCTTGTTCTTTTTCTTTTAGCATATCATCGATTTTTTTATTATAGAGATTTACTAAATCTTGAACTTCTTTTTCTAAGCCTTTTTCTACGTCTTCTGGTAACTCTTCTTTTTCTAGTTTTTCCAATGTTTCACGACGAATATTTCTGATACTTACTTTTCCTTCTTCGCTCATTGCTTTTACTTGTTTTGTTAATTCTTTTCTTCTTTCTTCTGTCAGTGCTGGAATGATGATTCTAATTGTTTCTCCATCATTACTAGGATTGTATCCTAAATTCGCAGCGACAATGGCTTTTTCGATTGCTGCTAGACAACTTTTGTCAAAAGGCTTGATTAATAATTGATTTCCTTCTGGTACAGATATTGTTGTTAATTGCTTTAATGGTGTCATACTACCATAGTATTCTACCATGACTCCATCTAGGCTAGAAGGATTCGCACGACCTGCACGAACCGTTGCAAATTTCTTTTCTAAAGCTTCTATTGTTTTTTCTATTTTTTCTTGACTTGCAGAAATTATTTCATTTTCCATTTTCATCTCTCCCTTTTCATTATTATAATATAAGTTTTCTGTCTTGAAAAGATGAAATTTTATCTATTGTAATTATTATTTTTGCTTTTTGTTATTGTCCATCTATTCGTCTTTTTTTACTTGGTTGTCTTTATACTCTTATTATATTTTGGTGGGCATCTTGTTATGAGCGTGTTATCATTTGAAAAAGAAAGAAGTACGATTATGGAACAAGCCAAATATTATTCTTGTTTTTTTCGCACTTCTTTCAAATGTGGTTGGAATCATGTTATTTCCTCCATTTTGTTTATATTTCGATAAAAACTCGTGTTCTAAAAATAAGAATACGAGTTTTTACTATTTCTGTGCTATGACACTTTATAAATTTGATAAAGTTCTTCTAGCGTTATATTCCGCCCTAAGATAGAACATATTTCTTTTTCTCTTGAGAGAAAAAGCTTTGTAATCAGTCTTTTTTTATCTTCTTTGGTACCATAGTGAATTTGGTTGTGACAATTGCTGCAAAGGGAGAAGATGTTTTGTTCTCTATCGAGACTGACATCGAAGTGTTCTGTCATAGACATTGGAATTAAATGATGTGGTTCCATATATAAACAAGTTTTATTTTAATAAAAAGTATAATAAATTCATTTTAATTTATGGTAGAATAAACATCATAAGTTTTCATAGGAGTGATACTTTATGCCAATTACAAAAGCAGTTTTAGATAAAATAAATAGACCATATCGATTTAATATGGTAAATTTAAATAATGAAAAATTCACAAAATTTGGTTTGGAACCTTTATATTTAGTTGTACATCCTCAATATATAAATTTAGAAAATAATATATTTTATAACAATGGTATAGCACATTATGAATGTATATTATCTAATGATATTGAAAGAATACTTAAAATTATGAATAGTAATATATATGGTAGATTTGAAGATGTTTTTGGCTTTTTAAATGATGATTATCCAATTCGCTTTCAAATTTATAATAAACAAATATTTTTTAGTAATTCAATGGCATTAAGTGTTTATAAAAATAACTTAAATATTAGAAATGAGATTAATAGAAAATACAATTTAGAGGACAAGTTTTATGAACCAACACAAGAAGAAATGTATCAAAATTATGGCTATGAATATTGTCGTTTGAATTTAACTCCTCAGGAATACTTTAATTTAATGATTTCTTCAAAAAGACAAGAGTTAAGATTTTATACTAACCCAGATGAATTAAATGCCCATGATTTAAGATATTGGTTAAACTATAATGCTAATATATTCGCCAACCATACTTGTTCTAGAGAAACAACAGGCGTATACAATCAAGAAACTATGGAATTAATTAATTCTTTATTAGAAACAAAACTTGATATTTATAATTTTTTCGATTCTTTTTCAAAGAAAGCAAATGATTGGCAAAATGTAGTTAAAAAATTACTAATAGAATTTGGGGTATATAGTGAATTTATTCCAAAAGAAATAGATAATGATAATCCATTTGATAATGAAGGAGCATTTGATGAAAGAAATCATTGGGACAGAATGTTCTATAAAGCTTCTTTTGATATGTTAGTTCAATTTATTGGTTTTGACAAAATTGAAACACAACTATCTAAAACTATTACTACATCGAAACCCAATATTTATGAAGAATTTTTTAATCCTTTAGTTATGGAATATAATATTGTACAATTGCCAAGATTAATACTTGATGAGGAAAGTCAACAATTTAGATGGATTTCTCCTAATGAATTTGTTAACTCTGGAATAAACAGAGAATGTGAAAATGAAATCAAATTAATAAAAAAATATGTTCCATATGAAAAAAGACATTTATATCTTAGGGATTAGTTATCGAAAATAGTTCTTCTACTTATATCAATTTTTTATTTCACTTATGCTGATATTCAATATCATTTTCAATAGGAGCAATACCCTTTTGCTTTTTCCTAAATTATACTATTTAGAGTTTTATCAATATCTAGTTTTTTCTTTATTATTTGCATAACTAATCAACTTCTTTCAAAGCATATAAAAAAGGCTAACTTGAAATTAACCTTTCATATATTTAAAGTCGATTAGTTCGACTAATTTCTCTATGGTGCGATAAAAGAGCCTATTTTGAACTCTTGCACAAAAGTAGATTGATAAGCATCAATTACAATTATATTGTAACTTGAGTTTATAAAAATTCAAACTACTTTTATCTTAAATTCACTTATTTTTGATTTACTAAATTAAAATTATTTAATATTTTCTATATTAATAGTTAACTCTTCTAAATTATTTATAGGTTGTATTTTCAGCCCAAGTGCAACTTGAATAGCATAAACAATTCCAGCATGGGTTATAATTAATATTCTTTTATCATTATAGTTTGCTTTTAAAAAATCGATAAAATCTAAAACTCTTTTCGTTATTTCAATAGTTGATTCACCATTAGGAGAAGTAGAATTTATATTATTAAGAAGAAATTTCTTTTCATCTGATGTTGGAGTATCTTCCCAATCTCCTAAACTTCGTTCAATAATTCTTTTATCACAAATTATTTCCAAATTTGGAACTAAAATTTGTGCTGTTAATAGAGTTCTTTTTAATGGAGAAGTAAAACATATGTCGTAACTAGCACTATTAAACTCCTTTGCTTTTACTTTAGTTTGAATAATTCCTTTTTCACTTAAATTACAATCAATTCTTCCTTGTAATAAACCTTTTTTATTATACTCACTTTCTGCGTGTCTTAATAAAGTTAATTGCATATTAACCTCCATTTAATTCTATTCTTTTTATAATTTAGTCCTATATATTATTAAAGATAAATATTCCATTTTTAAATTCACAATTATTATTAGTGTAATCTTCTACAACATTTTTCCAAAAAGAATATGCTTTCTTACTATTAAATGATGGTTTTACTTCCCAATTTCCCCTGTATTTTTCAAATAATTCTATTGCTACTTTTTTACCAATTTTATTTCTTCTATATTTAGGTATTACCATATATTCTGCAATACTATGACCATTATCAAATATTTGCATATATGTATTTACCATAGCGAATCCCATCAACTTATTTGATTCTTGTTCCCTTATAAAGTATGCATCTCTATCTATATCTGTAAAATATCTATCAAAATATTTGTATTCAAATATTGCATTGTCATTCATCTCATTTAAATCATTTTCACTTTCTTCATAAAGAGAATATTGTAATAATCTATATAAAGTCTCCTTTTTATCAATAGTTACTTTTTCTAAATAAACATCCATATATTAATCACTCGCTTTCATTTTTTTACTAATTAAAATTCATTTTTTATTTTAATTTATATCATTTTCTTTTAATTTTACGATAAATACTATAAGATCCTAGTTCGCCTGTTTCTGAAACACCAATAATAAATTGATTTGCCATAATATTTTGTGGT
>CAJUCU010000042.1 GCA_910585335.1 uncultured Bacilli bacterium | reverse complement strand
CAACTGTTATTGGATACAGTACAGCAGCTTCTACTCATACCAGTAGTTGGAATCAAAACACAGCAAAAGCAGTAAGTGCGAATGCAACTTATTATGCCCAGACTACGAAGGCTGCTAAAACTATCACAATTACATTTAATAAGAATGGAGCATCTACTCAAACAAACTCAAGTGGAACAGCGGTGACAGATACTAATGTAACTAGGTCTTGTACAATTGCAGCAACTTATAATGGAGTCACTCAAGCGACCACTTGTAGTGTAACTTCTCCAACAATCGTTGGAAGTACAAATACGCCAACAGTAGTCGGATATAGTACAGCAGCCTCTACTCATACTAGTAGTTGGAATCATAATACATCAAAAGCAGTAAGTGCGAATGCCACTTATTACGCTCAAACAAAGAAAGCAGCGGTTACTAGAAGTGTTACTTATTCGAAAGGTTCAGGAGTTAGTGCTATTAGTAAAACAAGTGATTCTTGTAGTATCGCTGCCACTTATAATGGAACAGCACAGGTAAGTTCTTGTAATGTAACGCTACCTAGTATTACTTCACTTGCAGGATATAATATTGGATTCTGGTCAACCTCTAGTAGTGCCACAAGTGGAACCTCTGCAGGAACAAGTGTTTCTTTATCTAGTAATCCGACTTATTACGCGAGGGCATTAGATACCACAAAACCAGTATGGAGTTTGGTAAGTACTTCTCCTAGTAGTGGAAGTAGTGGGACAGTAACAATTACTTTTAAAGGAACAGATACATCAGGAAGTGTTACCTCAACTCTTGCTGTTTCTAATATCACAGTTAAAGTAGGAGGTACAACAGTGGGGATTGGTATAAAGACTTTAAGTGCTGCCAGTAGTGTAACAAATGGAAAACAATATACTTTAACATTGGGAGGATTCCCTACTGAAGGAGTTGTGTCTATCACTATTGCTAGTTCTACTTTAAAAGATGGAAGTAATAACATGAATAATGAAGCAACTTTTACTACAGGTGTGACATCTGTACAAGCTTTATTAAGTGATGTCTTGGTTTCTAAAGCAAATGCTGTAGGGTATACAGATGGGGCTAGTGCTACACAATTACAACAGCCGTTTACCGTTGTACATTCGAAAGGAAGTCAACAAAGTGATTGGACTTCAGATGAACTTACTGCATATCGTTATATGGGAGCAAGTCCAAATAATTATATTACTTTTAATGGAGAGACTTGGAGAATCATAGGAGTTTTTACTGAAAAAAGTGTGTGGGGAGCAAAAGAAAAACGGGTCAAAATTATTCGAAAAGATGCACTTAGTGGTGGCGTATTATATAGTTGGAACAGCTCTAACTCAAATGATTGGGGAGCTTCAGCTCTCAAAACAATATTAAATAGTGGTGCTTATTATAATAGAACAAGCGGACGATGTCCACATGTTACAGGTAGTGTAACTTGTGATTTTAGCAGTACTGGATTAACTTCAACTTCTAGAAAAATGTTAGGAACAGCTGTTTATTGGTATAAAGGGTTACTTACTCTTAATAGATATACCCCTGCTTATTCATACTACTACGAAAGAGGGGCTAATGCTTCTAATGCAAATTCTATGACTGGTTTTGTAGGATTAATGTATCTAAGTGATTTTGGATATGCTGCTGGAACAAAAAATTGTATCTTAAATGTAAATTTGTTTGATTTTTCTTCTAGAGAAGATAGTAATCTTTGTTCTTCGTCATCTCAAAATTGGTTAAGTAGTTATGGTAGTGGTAGTGGTGCTCATACTTTAAGTGAGGCAGGGACCACAAAAGAACATACTATTGGTATATGGAATGCATCTCAACCTACAAAAGATTTTGTAAAAACTATTCGTAGGATTTATCCAACAGTTTATTTAGCTCCTAAAATTAAATATTTAGGAGGTGATGGTTCTAGTAGTAATCCTTATCAAATTGCTTTATAATTATCTCTGCTGTGAGGATTTTGGTATTTCTAAATTTTTGGTTGCACTCCTTACTAATTAATGTTAGAATATAACTATATTGTAGTGAGGTGAGATTATGGATCTTGAAAAAACCACATTCTTTCATTTAGATGATGTTGAAAAAGTATCTGTTGCTAAAATTCTAAGAGAAGTTTATTATTCTCTAGAAGAGAAGGGTTATAATCCGATTAATCAGCTTGTGGGCTATTTAATCAGTGGAGACCCAGGATACATTTCTAGTTATCAAGGGGCAAGACAAAAGATTATGGGACTTGATCGCTCTAAAATCGTAGAAGTTCTATTAAAAGATTTTGCTAAAGATTTATGAGATATTTAGGACTTGATTTGGGAACTCGCACTTTAGGTGTTGCTATTTCTGATCAAACTGGTTTTATTGCTAGTAGTCATGGTATTATTCGACATAATGAAGAATATGAAAGACTTATCTTAGAGGTAGAAAAATTGGTTTGTTCTTATCAAATCGCTGAAATTGTTCTAGGTTATCCTAAAAATATGAACAATTCTATTGGTGAAAAAGCAGTTCTTAGTGAGCGATTTAAACAAATGCTAGAAGAAAAGTTAAATATTCCTGTTCATTTAATGGATGAGAGACTTACTACCAAACAAGCTCAAGATATGCTTATTTCAAATCATACATCTAGAAAGAAAAGAAAAAAAGTCATTGATAGTTTGGCTGCTACGATAATATTGCAAAGTTATTTAGATCAAAAGGAGAAAGTTTAGTATGGAAAAAAATAGTTTTACATTAATTGATGAAGCAGGACACGAAACTGTATACGATGTTTTATTTACTTTTGAAAGTGAAGAAACCAATAAAAATTATATTGTATATACAGATAATACAAAGGATGTAGCTGGAAACATTCAAGTTTATGCTTCTATTTATGATCCCAACGATCCTAATTCCAAATTAGAAGCGATTGAAACAGAAAAAGAATGGAAAGTTATCGAAACGATTCTAGAAACACTTCAAGAAGAAGTGAAACAAAAACAAGAAGAAATGGAAAGAAATAGTAACGAGCAGTAAGCTCGTTATTTGTTCATGGAGGTAAAAGTGGCAAAAAGAAATATTTTAATTACAATTTTAGTGGTATTCGGTTGTTTATTAATAGGTTTATTTGCCGTTTATCAAGTTTTATCATCTCCTATTGATAAAACATCTAACGCTTCAATTGAAGTGGTGATTCCTAGTGGAATGACTACCAAAAACATTGCGAAGCTTTTGAAAAATAAAAATTTGATTCGTAATGATTTCTTTTTTCGAGTTTATTTAAAGCTTAATTCTGTTTCTTCATTAAAAGCGACTACTTATACATTGAAAAAAAATATGAGTCTTTCTCAGATTGTTGATGTCTTAGAAAAAGGGAATCATTATAATCCAGATTCTGTTTCTATTACATTTAAAGAAGGGGAATCTTTTACTGATTATGCTTCAGAGATTGCAAAACACACGAATCATTCCTATGAAGAAGTGATTGCACTTTTAGATGATACTACTTATTTGAACTCATTAATAGAAAAGTATTGGTTTTTAACGGATGAGATTTTAGATTCTAATATTTATTATCCTTTAGAAGGTTATTTATCACCTAATACTTATCAATTTAAAAATAAAAATGTTTCTATTCAAGAAATTTTTGAAGTGATGCTCAACCAAACTGAACAAGAATTAAAAAAATATCAAAATTCTTTGGGAAATTATACAGTTCATCAGTATTTAACTCTTGCTTCTATGCTTGAACAGGAAGGGACTAATAGCAAAAATAGAAAAATGATTGCGGGAGTTTTTTATAATCGCTTAGAAAAGAAAATGAACCTAGGTAGTGATGTTACTACTTATTATGCTTTACAAGTTCCAATGACTAGTGATCTTACTACAGCACAATTTAATAAAGCAAATCCTTATAATACGAGAGGTCCTGGTATGCAGGGGAAACTTCCAGTAGGTCCTGTTTGTAATCCTAGTCAATCTAGTATTGATGCTAGTATTCATCCTACTGATAATGATTATTTATATTTTGTGGCTGATAAAAATGCTAAAATTTATTATACTAAAACGAATGAAGAACATTTACAGAAAGTACAGGAAATTAAAGATAATGGAGACTGGATATGGTAACTTTAGAACATTCTGAAATTAGAAAAATAAAAGAGTATGCAAAAATTAACAAAGTTCCTATTATGCAAGATGAGGGAATTGAATATCTTACAACCTTTATTGTAAAACATCAAATAAAAAAAATATTAGAAGTAGGAACTGCTATTGGTTATTCTGCCATACAAATGGCACTTGTTCATGATGATATTGAAATTACTACGATTGAGAGAGATGAAGAAAGATATCTACAAGCCTTAAAAAATGTAAAAAAGTTTGGTTTGGAAAAAAGAATTACACTTATATTTAAAGATGCTTTGGAGGTTTCTTTGAATGAAGAATATGATTTGATTTTTCTAGATGCCGCTAAAGGACAAAACATTCGGTTTTTTGAAAACTTCGATCGTAATTTAAAAAAAGAAGGGTATATGATTACTGATAATATGAATTTTCATGGACTTGTTTTTAAAGAAATGGAATCTATTAAAAGTAAGAATTTACGTAGCTTAGTACGTAAAATTAAAGAGTATCATACCTTTCTAGAAGAAAATGAAAACTATACAGTTGAATTTTTAGATTTAGGCGATGGTCTTGCAGTTGCTAAAAAAAAGTAGGTGATATTAATGTATATGAATGAAAATATTAGTAGTAAACAAATTATTTTTATGATAGTCGGTTTGTCACTATTAATCGTTTTTGTTCTTGTCAGTTACTTTTTGTCTAATAAGAACTATGATCATGTTAAAGTGGATTCTTCTCAAAATTTTGTTTTTAAGAGAAATAGTGATTATAGTGGAACAGATAAAAATGTTCCTTATATCAATGTAGAAGGAACTGCTGCTTCAGAGTATAATGCAGAAATTATGCGGTTTGCCGATGACTTTTTATCATTTGAAAAAAATAAGATGGGTTTTGTTTTTAATAAATCGGATTCTATTTTATCACTTTCTATTAAACTTGTAGATTATAATAATGAATATCAAAGACCAGTTACTTCTTTTAAAAATTATATACTTGATTTAAAAACACAAAAACCTTATTCCAAAGAACAAATTTATAAAGATTATGCAGTGGATGATGTCATGGTTCAGAAAAGTATTGAGAAAAGATTTAAAAAAATGTATCAAGATGTTGTAAAACAAGGATATATTGATGATAATTATTGTGATTATGATTGCTTTTTGAGATGGCGTGGAGTGAGTAACTATTTAGAAGGAGCAGAGCCTTATATTGAAAATAAAAAGTTAATCTTTTTTAAAGGATTTGATACAGAATCTATTTTTGGAGAAGAGGATTATTTTGAAAGTGAAGATTTTAAATTTGAAGTTCTAGGATGACATGTTATAATAGTAATGGAAATAGGTGATTCTTATGTTCTATTTTTTAGATATAGTGGATAGTTGTAGTGATTATAATTTTATTTCGATTTTAGTTATTTTAAAAAGAATACTTTCTATTGTACAATTAATTGTACCTATCGTGTTGATTTTATCGTGTATTTTTGGATTAATAAAATTACTAATTAATCCAGATGATAAAAAGGGTCTTGTCAATATGAGAAATAAAGTTTTTGCTGCTTTAATTTGTATTTTTGTTCCTTACATTGTTAATTTTACAATGATGCTTACAGAAGGGGCTTTTAATGTTAGTGCCTGTTGGAAGACAGCGGAAGAATATAAAGCACAGATGGATAGTGCTGATACTTATGATGTTGTGACGAATAAAAATAATAAGAAGAAAGTACAAAAGGGGGAAAAAGATTATACTTTTAACGGTTATCAGGGTGATAATGTTGGACCTGGAACTGGTGTTACAGGTAGAGATGTGGTACTTTATGCTTTAAAATTTGTTGGAAAAAAATATGTTTATGGTGGAGGACATGGTCCTAACGATAATAGCTTGGAAGAAATTTATAATCGTGGTGGTGGTGTAGATTGTTCAGCATTTGTAAGACTTGTTTATAAGCATTTTGGTTATAACCTTTCTGCTACCACATGGTCACAAGTTAACGATGGAAGAGCTGTTCCTTATAGTCAAGCGCAAGCAGGAGATTTGATTCTTTATGATGGCCATGTTGCTATTTTTATGGGAGATGGAGCGAAAATTGTTCATGCTTCTAATTCTCGTCCTTTTCCACAAGGAGGAGTAAAAATCGATAATAATGCGGCATATAGAAGAATTATTACAGTTAGAAGAATACTTATATAGGAGGTTTTGGTATGTTTATTTTGGAAGTGAATCAAAAATTAGTAGACTCATGTGGAGATTTTGGACTTGCTACGATTTTAAGTATTGTTCAAAAAGTAATGGGAATTATTCAAATTATTACACCTATCATTATGATTTTTAGTGTCACCTTTATTTTAGTTAAAATGGTATCGAATCCTGAAGAAAAAAAATATCCGCATTTACTTAGAAACTCTATTGCAGCAGGGGTGATTGTTTTCTTTATACCATTTATCATGAATTATGTAATGCATCTGTTAGATGATTCTTATAGCATTAGTGCTTGTTGGAATTTAGCAGAAGAGTCTGGTGATAAGATTGAATGGTATGAAGATAATAATGGGGAAAGCAAGAAACCTTCTAAGGCCCCTGTAAAAAATAAAAAAGACGATTATAACTTTTCAACTGAATAAGATTTCTTATTCTTTTTTCGTTTAAAATCTTGTCTTTTATGAAGAAAATATTGAAAAAAATAGATGCCTATTGTATAGTTAGGTCAAATAAGTCGAGAGGAGCAGTATTTTATGAAAAGTATTGTAGCAGTTTGTAATGATCAAATAGAGGATTATTTAGCATATGGGCAGAAAGCTTTTTTGTTACCATTAAGAGACTATTCTGTTTCATATCAAAATACTTATACATTAGAACAAATTAAAATATTTAGAAAAAAGTATACAGATTTAGAACTTTTTGTTGTTATTAACAAAACAATTTTTAATGAAGATTTGTATGAACTAGAAAAAATTATGGATGAATTGAATTCTTTAGATATCCAAGGAATTTTCTTTTATGATTTAGCATTACTAGAAATTAAAAGACGAAAGAAGTTGGACGTAAATCTTGTCTGGAATCAAACCCATATGGTTACTAACTCTAAAAGTTGTGACTATTATTATTCTAAAGGGGTTCATTATGCTGTTATTGCAGGAGAACTTGAAAAAAGTGAAATTTTAGATTTAGTAAAAAATACGAAAATGAAACTTTTTTATACACTTCTTTCTTTACCAGTAGTTGCTCATTCTAGAAGAAAATTAATTACTAATTATCAGAAAATGAACGAGTTAGAACCGGATCATCAACTTCTCATTCATGAAAAAATAGGAAATCAGGACTATTTGGTTCAAGAAGAAGATAGTGGTACTACTTTTTTCTATCAAAAACTTTCTAATCATTATTCTCTTTTAAAAGAACTAACAGTAGATTATGTTATTTTAAATGAAAGCTATATGGATCATCAGCTTTTTCTCTTACTATTAAATTATACTAACCAGTATTTGCGAAATGAAATTTCTTTTGATCAGTTATTGGATTTTGTGGAACCACATTTAGATTCTTCAGCACCTTTTTTAAATCAGAAAACAATATATAGAGTCAAAAAGGGAGGTGAATAAGATGGAAAAAATAGAACTTTTGGCACCAGCAGGGGATTTAGAACGTTTAAAAGTAAACTTGCTTTATGGGGCAGATGCTATTTATATTGGTGGAGAACGATATGGACTTCGTGCGAATGCAACTAATTTTTCTTTGGAAGAAATAAAAGAAGGTTGTCTTTTTGCACATCAACTAAATAAAAAAGTATATTTAACTTTAAATATTGTATTTCATAATGAAGATATGGAAGGAGTCTTTGAATATATTCAAGAAGTAGTAAATGCTGGAATTGATGCTTTTATTGTAAGTGATCCATTTTTAATTTCTTATATTACATCTCATTATCCAGAAGTGGAAGTTCATCTATCTACACAAAACTCTACTACTAATACTTTTGCTGTTTCTTATTTTCAAAATGAGGGAGTTAAAAGAGTTGTTTTGGCAAGGGAGCTTTCGCGTGAATCTATAAAAGAGATTATTGAAAAAACAGGGATGGATATTGAAGTTTTTATTCATGGTGCTATGTGTACTTGTATGAGTGGAAGATGTACACTTTCTAATTACGTAACAGGGCGAGATGCCAACCGTGGTGGTTGTGCCCAAGTGTGTCGCTTTTTATTTGATACCGAAAATGGAGTTCCTTTTACTTTTGCTACTAAAGATCTGAATATGGCAGAATATATTCCAGATTTAATTGAAATTGGAGTAGCTTCCTTAAAAGTAGAAGGGAGAATGCGTTCTTTATATTATTTAGCAACGGTTATTGGAACATATCGTAAGATTATTGATGAGTATTATGAAAATACTTTAACCGAAGATAAAATGAAGGTTTATCAAGAGAGACTGGCTAGAGTGGCTAACCGTGAAACTTCTACTCATTATTTTACAAAAATGGCTACGGAAGAAGATCAATATTATACAGGAAGACAAGAGATATCGAATCAAGATTATTTAGGACTCATTACTGGCTATGATGAAGAGCATCGTTGTATTATTATGGTAGAGAGAAATTATTTTGAAGTTGGTGATAGGGTTGAGATATTTACACCAACAGGAGATGTCTTTTCGAAAGTAATTGATGTTATTTATGATGAAGAGATGAATATATTAGAAGTAGCAAGACATCCTGAGCAAGTATTAAAAATTCAATTTGATTATGAAATTCCTAAATATTCCATGATGCGTTTTATAGAAAAGAGGAAATAAGGAGGAAGTATGGAAGAGATATTTGAGAAAGCAAAGAGAAATTTTTTGTTAAAAGAGGAAAGTCTATCACCTTATGCTACTAAAAGTTCTGAGGCTATTCGTTTGCAATTACAAGAAGAAGATATTCGTCCTGCTTTTTTTCATGATATTGACCGTATTATTCATAGCCTTTCCTATACTAGATATATTGATAAAACTCAGGTATATTCTTTTAAAGAAAATGATCATATTTCTAAGAGAATGACTCATGTACAATTGGTTAGTAAAATTGCTAGAACGATTGGGCGTGCTCTTTTGTTGAACGAAGATTTGATAGAAGCGATTGCTTTGGGGCATGATATTGGTCACACTCCACTTGGTCATTTAGGAGAGGCATTTTTAAATGATATTTCTAAACGTGAATTAGGCGAGGAATTTGGTCATAATCTTCAGAGTGTAAGGGATCTTATGGTTTTAGAAAAGAATGGAGAAGGTCTTAATCTTACAGTTCAAGTGTTAGATGGTATTATGTGTCATAATGGAGAAATGTTGGAGAATCGGTATGTTCCAGAGCCAAAAGAAAAGGATGAATTTTTAAGAGAATATAATGAAGGATATCAAAGTCTAGCAAAACTTTCCAAGTACGCTTCTATGACTTTAGAGGGGTGTGTTGTACGAGTTTCTGATATTATTGCCTATATTGGTAGGGATATTGAAGATGCCATTAACTTGAATCTTTTTAAAAGAGAAGATATTCCTTTAGAAATTGTGAAAGTACTTGGGTGCACAAACCGAGAAATTGTTAATACCATTATTTTAGATATTATAGAAAATAGTATGGATAAACCATATATCGAACTGAGTGAGAATGTTTATCAAGCTTTGTTTTCTCTTAAAAAATTTAATTATGAACATATTTATCAGTTTTCTAATTCTAAAAAAGATACTGTTTATTACCGAAAAGGAATGGAGAAGATTTATCAGGTTTATTTAGACGATATTTTAAAGGATAATCGTGAGAGTATTATTTTTAAAATTTATCTAGATTACCAAAAAGAGGCTTATATTCAAGAGACTTCTCCTAAACGAATAGTTATTGATTTTATTAGTGGAATGACAGATGAAATGTTTTTAAGAGAAGTATCAAAATATATATGATAAAAATGCATAAATGATTGACTTTGAGAGTAAGATGTAGTATTATTTAATACGTCACGATTTACGAGGTGAAAAATATGAAAAATAAGAATGTTGTTTATTTAACTCAAGAGGGGTTAGATGAATTAAAAAACGAATTAGATAATTTAATTAATGTAAGAAGACCTGCTAATATACAATCTATTAAAGAAGCAAGAAGCTTAGGTGATTTATCTGAAAATGCTGAGTATGATGCAGCAAGAAATGAGCAAGCTCAGATTGAAGCTAGAATTAAGACAATAGAGAAAATGTTAGAGAATGTTTCTATTATTACAGATGTTCCTAAAGATGTTGTGGGACTTGGAAGTACTGTTTCTATCCAATATGTAGATGATCCTGATGAAGAAGATGAATATAAAATCGTAGGAAGTCAAGAAGCAGATCCA
Organism: uncultured Bacilli bacterium; assembly: GCA_910585335.1. Taxonomy (GTDB): domain Bacteria; phylum Bacillota_I; class Bacilli_A; order RF39; family UBA660; genus MGBC119817. Next base: position 793 of record CAJUCU010000042.1, on the reverse strand, counting down.
TTCGAAAGTAGAATTTCTAATGAGTCTCCAATTGCACAAGCTCTTATGGATCATAAAGTAGGAGATGTTGTTACAGTCGAGAGTCCAAATGGAAGTTATGAAATAGAAATTAAAGCAATTAGTTAATAGTTGCTTTTTTTCTTGATTTAAAATAAAAAAATGTAGAATGAAAAGATTTAATAAAAGTAAATCTTACCAGAAAATTCTACATTTTTTTATATATATTTCAAGTAAAATGGAAATCATAAAGGTAGCTACTTTATGATTTTTCTTGTTTTTCTAATCAAAATAAAGAGAGATTGTTATTTTTGACTAAAGTATTGACTGTTTTTTTCTGTTAATATATATATGTCGGAATTTGTTATTTTTTTAATATAGAATACTTTTAGTTTTGATATAACAACATTACATGATAAGTCGATTTCATTTGCGATGACTAAATTAATGACTAACAATATTTTATCTTTCATAAAAATATCGTCATAATGCAACTTTTTTTGTAATTATTTTCTCCTTTTTTATTGCTAAAATTTCTATTTTATAGTATATTATGGTATATAAAATAGGAAAATGAGGGATTTTTCTATCTATATCATAAAGTAGCTACCTTTATGATAAAAAATAGAGTGGGTGAAAGAATGAATGGGAAATATCATAATTTAAGAAGACAAGTGAAAGTAGAAAAGAAAAAGAATCAGTGGTTGAAATTAAGTATTATTGTTTTTGCCATTGTTTTACTTATGGGAGCAAGTTATGCTTTTTTGAGTCTTACTTTGTTTGGAGAGAAAAAACT
>CAJUCU010000041.1 GCA_910585335.1 uncultured Bacilli bacterium | reverse complement strand
GCAGAACAACATAATGAACTACCGAGAAATTTAACTGCGAGACCACTTCCTGTTAATGCTACTTTTTCTGGGCTTATTCCTTTAAATAAACCAATTAATATGCCATAAAAAAAATCTAGATATCGATGCCTCCTATATGGAGTTCGCATCATATACTAGATTTTTTGTTTTTATTATTCTTTTATTTTAAAGGATAATTTTTCTAAAATTTCTTCGTGAATTTTTTGAATGCTTTTTAGTTTTTCATCTTCGACACATTCTATTCTGTCCCAATTATATAATTCTGAAAGTTCGATATATGCTTCTTCCGCATTTTTTAAATGGGCTTTACTTTTCTCATAATCATCTAGTTCTTCACGAGAATTAAGTAAGTTTTTTGAATATTCCGGCGGCATGTGAAGAAAGATAGTGCGGTCTGGTTTTGGTAGTTTTAATAACCAGTACTCTAGTTTGTCAATCCATTGGTACATATGAAACCGTTCATCTTTATCCATGATTTTCCCGCCTTGATGTCCCATATTTGAAGTGGTATAACGATCTAGTATTACATAATAGTCTTCTTCTAGATATTTTTTTATTTTATCAAAATTATATTTACGATCTGCTGCATAATAAAGACAGGAAATATAAGGGTCGACTTGTTTGGGACCTTCTTCAAAATAAGAAGGACACTCCCCTTCTTTACCAAGATATGGCCCACCTATGATTTTTCCTGTTGGTGTATTATACATTGGGAAGGCAAAATGTTTTACTTTATAGCCGTTTTCTTCTAGAAATTGTGCTAATAATTTTGATTGTGTTTCTTTTCCAGAGGTGTCAGTACCTTCTATTACGATTAAATTTCCCAATGTTATCATCTCCTATTCTAATCACCATTATATATTAGAACAAACGTTTAGTCAATGATGTCATTATTTTTATCAAAAGAAAGTGAGAAACATTTACGACTGGCAAGGTAGTCACACATATGGACAAAGTTTTCATATTTTGTTTTAGGAGCAGGAAGCACTGTGCTACTGTAGGCATTCGTTGTCCAAGGTCCCATGTGAGATGAAACAACAGCTTTTAAAAAGGTGATATCTTCTTTGCTAAAACCTAATCCTTCCCCTTTCTCTTCTATTAGATTTGCTATTAAAATTGGATGTTCAAACTTTGTATAAGTATCTTTTATCTTTCCGTGTTTTAAACCATCATGTACCATAATACCAATTAGCATTAAGTCTTTTTCATGTGGTGTATATTTTTCGCCGATACTTGGATCTTCTAGTAGTTCATGGGCAAATCTAACGGCAGCTTTTGTATGTCTTAATAGCCCGCCTTCTCCTAAAGCATAACCAGGATGATATTTTCCTGTAGAAGATGCTGCTACTTCGAAAAAATATTCAGGTAGCTCCTCTATTAGTTTCATTGCGCTTTCTTTTAATTTATTTTCTTGGATATAATTTAACTCTTTTAAAAAATATTTACTTTTTTCCATATACTAACTCCTCTATAATATAATTGCTGATATATAATTTGTTTTCTGGTATTTTAATACGCCCCTCTTCTTCTTGTAATAGGCCCATATCTATTAATTTGTCGTAACAATAAAATTGTTGTCTTAATGGCTTGTTATATGTTTTTTCAAATGATGTTAGAGAAACACCTTCTTTTAAACGTAGATTTAATATTACTTCATAAATCATTTTATCTTCTTTGGTTAATTTTTCTATTTCTAGAATACGATTTCCTTTTAAATATTGATTTAGGCTACGTGTATTTCTTATTCTTTGGTTTTCTATATAAGAGGAAGCCCCAAGGCCAATTCCATAATACTCTTGATTGTGCCAGTATGTAAGGTTGTGTTTAGACTGAAATCCTTTCTTCGCAAAATTGCTTATTTCATAATGTTCATATCCTTGTTTTCTCAGTGTTTTCCCAATGTATTCATACATCTTGGCATCTATTTCACTGTCTATTTCTTTTTCTCCTTTTAATTTTAATATCGTGTTTTCTTCAATGATTAAGGAGTAAGTTGAAATATGAGGGACATCGAGAGACAAAATAAAGTCTAAATCCTTTTCTAAGTCTTTTAATGTTTCTTCTTTTAAGGCATACATTAAATCTACATTGATATTAGAAAGACCAATTTTCTTGGCATAAGCGATGGTCTGTTTTATTAAATCTAAGTCGTTTTCGCGGCCTAAATATTGCTCTAGGTCTTTCTTTGTTGTTTCTATTCCAAAACTAAGACGATTGATGCCATATTTTTGAAACAGGTCTAATTTTTCCTTATTTGTGGAATCAAAGTTACATTCGATGGTATACTCTATATTTTCGTCTTTTTTTACTATTGCTAGTATTTGAAATAGACGATTTAACTGGCTTATATTTAGGCAACTTGGCGTTCCGCCACCAATATAGATTGTTGTTAACTTCTCGCCACGATAGACTGTTTTTAATTCGTGTTCTAGTGCATCTAAATATGATTCTATTTGAGTTTCATTATAATACATTTTGCAAAAGTCACAATAAGTACAAATGTTTTTACAAAATGGAATGTGGACGTATAGTGATGTTGTCATTTCCGCTCCATTCTTTTGGATTTTGCTATTTCTTTCTTTAACTCTTTGGCAACACTATTTACTTCCCCTAGTTCTAAGCCGAACATGTTAGAGTGTGCCAGAGGCGCTTCTACATGCTTGAATTCTCCGTTTATTTCTAAACTATCTTCTACAATGTTTCTTGAAAGAAGTGAAGTTTCTGCGATATGTTCGTATAGATATGTAACACTATACCAGTACCGAATACTATCTCTGTTCATAATTCGTTCTAGAAAATAACGAGCGTTTTCTCTAATATCTAGGCTACTTTTCCATTCGTTTAACTCCTCTATTCTATTTTCAAACAGTTTAATTTTAGAATAAATTTGTTCTTCACAAAGTGTGATATTATGTTCTGTATTTGGCATAATGTTTACTTCTGTTCCCACTACGGCATAAATATTTTTTCCTTCTGTATAATAACAAATCACTTCATTTTCAAACATATTAATTATGGTTTGTTCATCTAACATCTTACTCACCTTCGCTTAAAATACTCATGAATGCTTCTTGAGGTAGTTCTACTCTTCCTATTTGTTTCATTTTTTTCTTACCTTCTTTTTGTTTTTCTAAAAGTTTTCTTTTTCTTGTAATATCTCCACCATAGCATTTGGCCAAAACGTCTTTTCGAAGTGCTTTTACTGTGCTTCGTGCAATTATGTGATTGCCTAGTGCTGCTTGGATTGGCACTTCAAATAATTGTCTTGGAATCGCCTCTTTTAGGCTATTTACTACTGCTTTTCCTCTGTTGTAGGCAAAATCTTTATGGACAATTACACTTAATGCGTCGACAATTTCACCATTTAAGAGAATGTCCATTTTGACTAGTGCACTAGGCTTATAGCCTATTAAATCGTAGTCAAAGGAAGCGTATCCTTTGGTAGAGGACTTTAATTTATCAAAAAAGTCATAAACGATTTCTGATAATGGAAGATCGTAATGAATGTTTACGCGAGTAGCATTGATATAATCCATAGAAACATAAGTTCCTCTTCTATCTTGGCATAGTTCCATGATTGGACCGATGTAGTCGGTGGGAGCGAAGATATTGGTCCGAATGTATGGTTCTGCTACTTCTTTTGTTTTTTCTTTACTTGGAAATTTGGTTGGTGCATCGATATCTAGTTCTTCGCCGTTTGTTAATGTTACTTTATAAATAACGGACGGTGCCGTTGTAATTAGTTCGATACCGAACTCTCTTGTGATACGTTCTTTTATAATTTCCATATGTAGGAGTCCTAAAAAGCCACAACGGAATCCAAAGCCTAAGGCTTCACTGGTTTCTGGTTCAAATATCAAGGAAGCATCGTTTAGCTTTAATTTACTAAGTGCATCTCGAAGAGCTTCAAATTTCACGCTTTCGATTGGATAAAGACCACAAAATACCATCGATTTCATTGGTTGATAACCAGGAAGTGGTGAAGAGGCAGGATTTTCATGTAAAGTGATTGTATCTCCTACTTCTACTGCACCAATATCTTTGATGGATGCGACAATAAAACCTACTTCTCCTGCTCCTAGAGTAGCTACTTTTTCTTCTTTAGGTGTATTTTTGAAGAGTTCTACTACTTCATATGATTTGCCTGTTGCCATCATTTTCAATTTATCTCCTGTTTTTAAAACGCCATCCATAATACGTGTTGAGATAATGACACCACGATAACTATCGAAAATACTATCAAAAATCAATCCCTTTAGCTTCTCTTCCTTTTTTCCTGTGGGAGCGGGTATTCTTTCGATGATAGCACGTAGCAGGTCATCTATACCTTCTCCTGTTTTAGCCGAGGTTAAAATGATTTCATCATCCTCGAAACCTACTAAATCTTTTAGTTCCTGTTTCACTTTTGGGATGTCAGCATTGGGAAGATCAATTTTGTTGATAACAGGAATAATCACTAAATTATCTTCTAAAGCTAAGTATAGATTGGCTAAGGTTTGTGCTTCTATTCCTTGTGCTGCATCTACTACTAATATTGCTCCTTCACAAGATGCGAGAGATCTAGATACTTCGTAGGAAAAATCGACGTGTCCTGGTGTATCAATTAGGTTTAAGAGATACTCTTTTCCATCTAGTTGATATTTTAATGAGGCTGTATTTAATTTGATTGTAATTCCTCGTTCTCTTTCTATATCCATGCTATCTAGCATTTGATTTACTGCTTCACGACTGGTAATCGCACCTGTTTTTTCTAAGATTCTATCTGCTAATGTACTTTTCCCATGATCGATATGGGCAATGATTGAAAAATTTCTAATGTGTTCCATCGTTATCACCTAACCTATTAGTATTATACTAGAAAAAGGAAAAAATTACTAGCAAAAGAAAATTTGTACTTTCTGTTATTTGTGTGATTCAATCTAATCGATGTCTTTGTCTCTTCCTAAGAAGAAACTTTATCTAGCATTTTGTGTCTGATGATACAAAAAAAGAATGTATTATTTATCATTCTTTTTGGTAAATTTATTAAATTGTTCTATTTCGCGATCTTCTAAGTCTGTTTTTGCTAGTTCTTCAATTAATTTCTTTTGGCCACGACTTAGTTTTTTTGGTGTTAGTACTTTTGTAATTACATACATATTTCCTTTTGATCTATGTGCTTTATTATCTACACCTTTGCTGCGGATTCTTTGTTTTTCTCCGCTGGCAGTTCCTGCAGGGATTGTTAATTGGATATTTCCGTATAAGGTAGGAACTTCTTTTTTACATCCTAGGATAGCTTCTGTTATTGTTAATGGTAATTCTAAATAAATATCATCTCCATCACGTTTGAAGAAACTATGCTCTGCTACCACAAACTCTAAGTATAAGTCTCCATTTGGTCCACCGTTACTACCAGCGTTTCCTTTTCCTGATACACGAAGTCTATCTCCTGTGTCAATTCCTGCTGGAATCGTTACAGTAATTGTTTTATGATTTTTCACTTTACCTTTGCCACGACAGCTGGAGCATGTCTTCTTAAAGGTTTTTCCGCTTCCACTACAATCTGGACAAGTTGTTTTCGATAAGAAAGAGCCTAGTATTGTGTGCTGTTCTGATGTGATAGTTCCACTTCCGTGGCAGGTATCACAAGTTTTTTCGTCAAATCCACCCTTGCCATGACACTCTTCACAATCTTCTACGACATCTAAATCAAAGTCTTTTTCTGTTCCAAAAATTGCTTCTTCAAAATCTAAATCTACACGCATTAATAGGTCACTACCACGACTTTTTCTACTACCGCTTGCTCTATTTCCTCCTCCGAAAGAAGAAAAGCCTCCGCCACCAAAGATATTATCGAAAATGTCTCCGAAATCAAATTCAGCACCTTCAAAACCAGAGAAACCTCCGCCGAAACCACCATAGCCTGCGCCGCCTGCTCCCCCAACACCAGCGTGTCCAAAGCGATCATACTGGCTTCTTTTTGTTTCATCGCCTAGTACTTCGTAAGCTTCTTGCACTTCCTTAAACTTTTCGGTAGCGGATGGATCATCTTTATTTAAGTCTGGATGGTATTGCTTGGCAAGACGTCTAAAAGCGCTTTTGATATCAGCAGCACTTGCCTCTTTAGAAACCCCTAAGACTTCGTAATAATCTCGTTTATTCGCCATATTTTCACCTCACTACTTTTCGTTATAAATTTTTTTGAACTCTTCCAATGTATTTTTAAATTCTTTCATGGCACTTTCAAATACTTTTTTATCTGTTAAATCAATATCTATAATTTTTAGTACTTCTAATGGGAAAGCGCGACCTCCTGAAGATAAAAATTCCATATATTTTTCTTGGAAAAGGTCTGTTTTCTTTATAATATTTTCTGCCACATAACATGATATGGCTAGACTTGTTGCATATTGATATACATAAAATGGTCTATAAAAATGTGGGATTCTTAGCCATTCATATTTTATGTCTTCATCTACTACTACGTCATCTCCAAAATACTTTTTATTTAATTGATAATAGGTATCACATAAATATTCTGCTGTTGCTACATTCTTTTTATCTGTGTAATTATGTACAATGTATTCAAATTCTGCAAACATTGTTTGTCTAAAGATGGTTGCTTTAAACAAATCAAGTTTTTCATTTAATATGCTTAGTTTTTCTTCTTTATCATTTGAATGAGTGTACATATAATGGCTCAGCAAAAGTTCGTTGGTAGTAGATGCGATTTCTGCTAAAAAGATAGGATAATCTGCTTCGATATAAGTGTTGTTTTTATTGGTGTAATAAGTGTGCATAGAATGTCCTAATTCATGAGCTAGTGTACTTACATCATTATAGGTATTTGTGTAGTTTAAAAGGATAAAAGGAAGAGTATCATAGCTCCCTGTAGAATAGGCACCACTTTTTTTACCTTTATTAGGGTATTTATCAATCCATCTGTTTTCAAAAGCCTCTTCTAGTTTTTGGCTATATTCATTTCCATAAACACTTAATGCTTCTTGTACTATTTTCCTTGCCTCAGCAAAACTATATTCTTTTTCATTTCTCTTTGTCGTTGATACATAGGTATCATATAAATGAAATTTATCTAAGTTTAGAATTGATTTTTTTAAGTCATAGTACTCATATAGTGTATCTAAATTTTGATGTACTACTTCTATTAAGTTTTCATACAGTTTGATTGGAATATGATTTGGTTTTAAGTACATTTCAATGGCACTGTTGTAATTTCTAAGTCTTGCTGTAATGGCATCTTTTTCTACTGTTGTACGATAAGTAGAAGCCAGCGTATTTTTTACTTTACTGTATCCTTCATAGAGACGTTTAAATGCTTCTTTTCTCACTTCTCTATTTTTAGATCGTATATATATAGCGTAGTTTGCTTCATTAAATGGTACTTCTCTTTTTTCTTCATCATGAATATTATCAAATTCTAAATCGGCATCGGTCAAATAGGATGCAGTGGTGCTAGATGCTGATAATACAGGTCCATATGCCGACAAAACTTTTTCTGTATTTTCGTCTAGAATATGTTCTTTTTTTTCAAAGACAATATCAAAGAAGTGCTTGTATGGTTTTAGGCTTTCTTCTTTATCTATATACTCTAACACTTTATTTTTGTCCATTTTTAAAATGGTGGGAATCACAAAAGCAGTTTTTTCATTGTACTCTGCATAGATGTTTTCCATTCTTGCTTTTAACTCTTGATAAGTACTATTGGTTTTATCTTCATCGTTTTTGCAATGTGCATAAGTATATAGTTTTTCTAATAATCTAGATACTTTTTCGTCTTGTTGAAAGAACTCAGTAAAATTTTCAGCGTTTTCTATAAAGTTATCTTTTTGCTTTAATAAAATTTTTAGCTCTTTTTCTACTTCTTTGAAGTCTTGTTCGAATGATTCTTCATTCTTATAGATGGCTTCTAAATCCCATTTATCTTCACTGCTTATTTCTTCTCTTTTTTTCATTTTTTCTCCTATCTTTATGAATACAAGCAAAGTTCTAGTTTCCTAGAACTTTATCTTATTTTTCTTCATATTCTGCATCTACTACATTGTCATCGTTTTTAGAATCATTATTTTCGTTTTTTTCAGTTTCTTTATTTGCGTTATCTTTGGCAGCTTGTTCATATACTTTTGTTGCAAGAGCCATTGCTTTTTCTTGGAGTTTGTCTTTTTCTGCTTTGATTTTTTCGATGTCGTCTTTTTCTAAAGCTTCTTTTAATCCTTTGATTAATTCCTCAGCTTCTTCTTTTTCTTTGGCATCTACTTTGTCTCCTAAATCTTTGATTGCTTTTTCTGTTTGGAAGACAATTTGCTCTGCTTCATTTTTTACTTCTGCTTCTTCTTTACGTTTATCATCCGCTTCTTTATTTGCTTCTGCTTCTTTCATCATTCGTTCGATTTCTTCATCAGATAGGTTTGTATTTGATGTGATGGTAATAGATTGTTCTTTATTTGTTCCAAGATCTTTTGCAGTAACATTTACGATTCCGTTAGCATCGATATCGAATTTCACTTCAATTTGTGGTACACCACGTGGTGCAGGCGGAATATTAGTTAGTTGGAAACGTCCTAATGTTTTGTTGTCTGCAGCCATTGGACGCTCTCCTTGTAGAACGTGAACATCTACTGCTGGTTGGTTATCTGCTGCTGTTGAGAATACTTCTGATTTTGAAGTTGGAATCGTTGTGTTACGTGGAATTAGCGTTGTCATAACGCCACCTAATGTTTCAATTCCAAGTGATAGTGGTGTAACATCTAATAAGACAATATCGTTAACATCTCCTGTTAAAACACCACCTTGAATAGCAGCTCCCATAGATACTACTTCATCTGGGTTTACTTCACGTGAAGGCTCTTTTCCTAGTTCTTTCTTAATTACATCATATACCATTGGGATACGAGTAGATCCTCCAACGAAAATGATTTTGTCAATATCGCTTGATTTCATTTTAGCATCTTTTAAAGCATTACGAACTGGTGTTAAGGTAGATTCTACTAGATCTCCTACTAAATCTTCGAACTTAGCACGAGTAAGTGTAACATCTAAGTGTAGTGGACCACCATCTTCTCCTTGGGTAATAAATGGTGCTGATATTTGTGTTGTTGTAACTCCTGATAAGTCTTTTTTGGCTTTTTCTGCCACTTCTTTTAGACGTTGCATTGCCATTTTATCTTTAGAAAGATCCACACCGTTTTCCTTCTTGAACTCTTCTACTAGATAGTCGATAATTCTTTCATCGAAGTCATCTCCACCTAAATGGTTGTTACCGTTCGTTGATTTTACTTCTACTACACCATCTCCAAGTTCTAGGATAGAAACGTCGAATGTTCCACCACCTAAGTCATATACAAGGATGGTTTGTGATTTGTTTTGTTTATCAAGTCCGTAAGCAAGTGCTGCTGCTGTTGGCTCGTTGATGATTCTCTCCACTTCAAGTCCTGCAATTTTACCTGCATTTTTAGTTGCTTGACGTTCTGCATCGTTGAAGTATGCTGGTACAGTAATTACTGCTTTTGTTACTTTTTCGCCTAAATAGCTTTCAGCATAATCTTTCATGTAAGATAAAATCATTGCTGAGATTTCTTCTGGTGAATATTTCTTGTCATTTGCTTCTACTTTTTTATCTGTTCCCATTAAACGTTTGATACTAGAGATTGTGTTTTTATTGGTTACTGCTTGACGTTTAGCAGCATCACCTACGATACGTTCTTCTCCTTTGAATGCCACGACAGATGGAGTTGTTCTTCCTCCTTCAGGATTAGGGATTACTTTTGCTTCCCCTGCTTCTAATACAGATACACAACTGTTTGTTGTACCTAAGTCAATACCTATTATTTTTGCCATATTATCATATCCTTCTTTCTTATTTTTTATTTACTTTTACTGAGGCAGGACGTATTACCCTGTCTTTTAGTTTATAACCTTTTAATAATACTTCTAAGACTTCGTCGTCTTCGTATTCTTCTAGTGAATCTGTCATAAGTGCTTCTTCTTGCGCTGGGTCAAAGATTTCACCAACACGAGAGATTTCTTCTACGCCATACTTTCTTAAAATATCAGTCAGTGTGGCATAAATCATTTTGAAACCTGCTAAAAACTTGGATAGTTCATCTGTTAAATCGTTATCATCTAGTTTAATTGCTCGTTCAAAATTATCAATTACACTGATGATTTCTAGAATCAAATCTTGATTTGCATATTTTAGCATATTGGCAGTTTCTTCTTCTTTTCTTTTACGATAGTTGATTAACTCTGCTTGCACATAACGTAATTTTTCTTCTAGTGCCTTCTTTTCTTCTTCTGCTTTCAGAAGAAGTTCTTTGTGTTTATTTTTGTGCTCTTTTTTGGCTTCTTTTCCTTCTTTTTGGCAACAATTATGGTCGCCATCACATGTACAAGAAGACTTTTTTTCTGTGCACTCTTCGTTTGGTGAGACAGTGTTTTTTTCTTCGTTCATTTTTTTCTCCTTACTTTTCTATATTCTTCTTGATAAAGTCTAACATTGCTACTACTCTATCGTATTCCATTCTTTTTGGTCCAATAATTGCCAATGTTCCTTCTTCAGTTGCTGTTTTGAATTTTGTTTTGATGACAGTGACATCTTCGTCGATGTTGCTATCTTTTCCAATACAAATTGTAATATTGTGGTCTTCATCTTGCTTGATTTCTCTCAGTGTCTCTTCGTCTTCTAGTTTTGTGAAGACTTGTTTTATTTTGTCAATACTACTAAACTCTGGTTGATTTAGGAACTTACTTTTTCCGACAACGTTTGTGGTATGTGGAGCAGTAAAGTCAGAGAATACGTGATAAAAAGCGTTGTATATTTGTTCATGTTGACTTACGTATTTACCGATTATGGGTTTGATTTCAAACTCTAGTTTGCTACTTACTTCATCAATTGGAGTACCTACTATTAAATTATTAATTAGCCCAACTGTCTTTTTTACTTCGTCCAGACTAACGCCTTCTAACTCAATATTTTTGTGTTCTACATGACCTTTATCAGTTACCACAATGACAACTAAGCTTTTTTCATCGATTGGTATGACATTGGTTTCTTTTAGTAAGTTGTCGTGTGAAGTACTTCCGAGGATTACTGTTGCGTATGACGTAATATCAGAAATGACTTGTAGACTTTTGGTAATGCAGTCTGATAATGCTAGTTCATGATTTTTGAAAATAATTTGCAATTTTAACATATCTTCTGCATTCATTTCTTTTAATGTCATTAGATTATCGACATAATAACGATAACCTTCTTCACTTGGTACTCTTCCACTAGATGTATGCGTTTTTTCTAGTAGCCCTTCTTCTTCTAAAGCTGACATTTCATTTCTTATTGTTGCCGATGAACAATTCAGTTCGTCGCATAGTAGTTTAGAACTTACGGACTTTGCTG
>CAJUCU010000040.1 GCA_910585335.1 uncultured Bacilli bacterium | reverse complement strand
AAAGTAAGACTTAAAAAAGCATAACTTCCTCCTATTACAATAAGAAGTGTAAGTACAATGATAGCGCACAAAAAGAAGACATTATTTCTTCTTTTTTCTTTGATGTGATTACATCTTACCATTTGAAATTTACTCATCATTTACCACCCGACTTTCTTGTTCTCTTATCATAAAGGTGGATACTTTATGAGTTTTACAGATTTTTGTTTTTTATAGCAAACAAAGAAAGATAAATGACCAATATTTTGACTGTTTTTTTATTTTGTCAAAAAAATGAAGATTTTTGTTTTAAATTTATTCAGTTCTTTTCTCTCTTATAATATGAACTATTGTTTTTTTTATCATCATTGACTATTTTTTGACTATTAATAATTTACTTTTCATTAACCAACACTTCATATTTGGTTAACTTTATGATTATTTTTATATGTTTTGATTGATAAAACACTAGAATTGTTGTATATTGAATATAGTAAAAGATAGAATCGAACGGTTTATATATATCATAAAGTATCCACCTTTATGAACTACATTCTATCGTAAAAAAAACAAAAAAAATGTAGAAATTTGTAAAAGATTCCTATTTATTAGAATCTTTTTTATTTCCACATTCTATACTATTTTAAATCACATAAGCAAAGCCTAAATAAATAAGAAATGCTACATAAATAATAGATATAATCCAACCATTTATTTTTTCAAAAGCACTGCTCTTATATTTAACCCCTAATGCAATGGTAATTAATGTTCCACCAATAAGTCCACCGATATGAGCAAAATTATCAATTCCAGTCAAAGTAAATCCTAGTAATAAATTAAATACAATCAAAGGAATAATTTGACTCTTCATAACATTACCTAAATAAACACGATAGTGATATCCAAAATAAACAAGAGCCCCCATTAACCCGAATATAGCACCACTAGCCCCTAAACTCAAGTCATTACCAATAAATAACATAGACATTAAAGAAGCTGTAACAGCACTAAACAAATAGATTAACAAATACTTTATCTTTCCTAAAAAACTTTCTACTTGACTTCCGATTACAAATAAAGCGTAACAGTTAAATGCTAAGTGCAAGAAATTACCATGTAAGAAAGAAGCAGTTAATAAGCGGTAAAACTCCCCATTCTGAATAGAACTTTTATGAATAGAAAAAACATATACTAAGAAATCATAACTACCAAATAAAATGGGAATAATATAAAGCAGTGAACAAAGAATAATAAGTCCATAAGTAATATAAGGAACTTTAGGCTTAAATACTTCTTCCATTTTTTCAGCATCTGTTTTATTATGACTATTAATATCATTAGTAATCTTTGCAAATAACTGTAGTCCTTCTTCTGAATATTCAAGTTTATGTGTAATGTCTGGAAACGAAGTTTTAACAAGGTCATTATTTAAAAAGTCAGTTTCTTCTGCTATTTTTAAACAATCTACATCTTTTATTACATTATTACTCATATTAACATTTTCCCCTAAATCCAGAAAAATACTTAATGTGTTCATATGGAATGACAATGTTTTATTTTTAATTTTTTTAACGATTCTTTTGGTTTTAAACATATCAAATCGAAATTGTTCATCATTATGAATATAATTAGATACAATACGAATAATCTTATAATCTTCACTCAAATTCTCTAACCAAATTTCATTCTCTACTCCTTGTAGAATAATTGGATTATAATTCTTTTCTGTAATAAAATAATGAAGTAATTTCATAACAATTAGATTTTTATCATCTAACATAATCTCAATTCCTTGTTCCATACTTTCTCTCCTTTATTCTTTTTGAAAATCATAATAAATGACTAATATACCTTTCTATATGATAGCCATTCATAATTTGAAATAATCCCCTCAAAAAGACTACTATTATTATATAACAAATCATATGATATGGAAAGAGGTGATTACAATGATGATAGTAAAAAGAACACTTTTATTTATTATATGCTTATTACCATGGTTTTTCTCTAGCTTAATTCCAATTGATCTAGCATTTTATCAATCACTGAAACTTCCATTTTTTACCCCTCCACCTATCTTTTATTCTATAACATGGACTATCACTTATATAGGAATCGCAATTTCCATCTACCAACTAATAATAAAATTTTCGTGGAAACACATCCCTGAAAGCTACAAAAAAACATTACTAATCAATTATATTTTTAACCAATTATTTACCGTCGTCTTTTTTTATTTACATAATACTTTTTTAGGTTTTATCTCATGTATTGGCACTTTTGTCAGTTGTCTCTTTTTATACGAAGAAACAACAAATTTAAATGAAGCAAGTACAAAATATTTAAACCCTTATGTCCTATTGAGTCTTTTTGCCACAATTTTATCACTTACTATTTATATTATCAATACATTACCCTAATTGGTTTAACTGATCACAAAATTCCTTTGGTGGCTCTACTTCATAATGAATTTTTTGATAAGTAATAGGATGAGTAAAAGAAATACTTTTAGAATGTAACATCTGTCCAAAAGACGTTGCATTTTTCTTATTATATAATGGGTCATTCATAACAGGATAACCAATATAAGCCATATGAACACGTATTTGATGAGTACGTCCAGTATCTAATAAACATTCAATAAAAGTATGATTAGAAAAACGTTTTAAGACTTTAAAGTGTGTAATAGCATCCTTACTATTTATATCAGTAGCAGCCATCTTTTGACGATTAGAAACATCTCTTCCAATAGGCACTTGAATTTCACCTGAGTCATTGAAAATAACGCCATCTACAATAGCCACATATTTTCGCTCTACCTGCTTCTTTTTGATCATCTCACTTAAAAGTTCATGACACTTTTCATCCTTTGCCACAACCATTACACCAGAAGTATCTTTATCAAGTCTATGAACAATTCCTGGTCTTAAATTAGTAGTAGCCTCTTTTTTCAAATGATATAGTAAAGCATTAACAAGAGTACCTTTATAATGACCTGGTGCTGGATGCACAACCATACCAGAAGCTTTATTAACGATAAGCAAATAATCATCTTCATATAAAATATCAAGTGAAATATCTTCCGCTTCTATTGTAATCTCATACTGAAGTTGATCATCAACAAAAATAAAATCTCCCTCTTTTAAAAGATAATTTGCTTTTACCCCTTTATGATTCACAAATACTTTTTCTTCCTTAATTAGTTTTTGGACTTTACTGCGTGATAAATCTAGCGCCTCACTTAAATATTGGTCCACTCTAACATCATTTTTTTCTACTTCGATATTCATGTACTTCACTCCTTATAATCTCAATTGCAATAATAAATACCCCTACTACAATTGTAATATCTGCAAAATTAAAAACTGGAAAATGATATCCCAAAATTCGAAAATCTAAATAATCTATTACATAGTGATAAAAAATACGGTCTATTAAATTACCAAGAAGACCACCTAAAATAAAACCAAAAGAAATGATTTTAGGAAGATTCCACTGTTTTTCGTCACGAATGAATGAGAGCAAACAGAAAAAGGCAACAACACTAATAAAAATCAAAAATATAGTGGCATTACGAAACATTCCCCAGGCAGCACCTTCATTTTGAACATAAGTAAGATTAAAAAAATGAGGAATAAGAAAATGAGATTCTAAAACATTCATATTCGTCCTTACTAAAAACTTAAATAATTGATCAAGAATAACAATAACAACAGAAATTTTATAAATGTGATGTTTCTTCATTGTTTTCCTCTCCTTCTACCCATTCAATTTTATCTACAATAATTTGATATTCGTTTAATCTCTTTTCAACCATCCCCGTAATTTTAACAATATCTAACCTGTTAAGAGTAGCGTACAACTGATAAACTTTAGGGAATAATGTATAACTCATCGATTGTGTTTCATCGCTCGCTGTCACAAAGGCCATCTTATCCCCCTTTTTAGTGTTAATAACTTTAATACGGTCTACTAAAACAAGCGTCGAAATTTTCTTATTAAAATACTTAGGAACCTCTTCTAATTTAATACAGTCTAAATATTTACTTTCATAGATGGTAGTAGGATGATGTGTAAAATAAAAACCAAATACTTGCATTTCATGCTCCAACTCTTCTGCCATAGAAAACTCTTCTTGAATTTCAAGTTCTGGTTTCATAACAAAAGAAGGATCTAAATCTTTTGTTAATTCCGCATAATTGAGTAAACTATCTAAATTATAAAGTAATGTTTTTTTATTATAAGAAAATATACGAAATGAATCTGAAAGAATTAAAGATTCTAATGTCTTTTTAGTGACCCCTTCTATCACAAGGCGACTAAAAGCATCGTAAATATCAGAAAATGGACCTGACTCACGAGCTTTTAAAATACTCTTAGTAGCAACAACACCTACTTGTTTAATATTACTAAAAGGAAAAATAATTTGATGATTCTCTACAATATATCTTTCTCTACTGAAATTAATATTTGGTTTTTCAACGTGAATACCATTTCCTCTAGTTTCTACAATATACTCTTTGGTTTTCGATTCACTTCCGATAACATTGGTAAGTAAATTACTGAAGAAAAAGTTTGGATAATAAACTTTAAGATATGCCATTTTACAAGCAATAATAGAATATGCAACCGAATGGCTTCTATTAAAACCATAACCAGCAAACTTTAAAATAAGTGCGAAGATTTCTTTTGCCTTTTCTAGAGAATGCCCTAGTTCAATACTCTTTTTAATAAACTTATCCTCTTCTGCTTGCAATAAGTCAACTTTTTTCTTACTCATCGCTCGTCTTAAAATATCAGCTTCCCCTAAAGAATACCCAGCAAATCTACTGGCTACTTGCATAATTTGTTCTTGATAAATGATAATGCCATACGTATTTTTCAAAATATCTTCTAAACAAGGATCAATATAACAAATAGACTCTTGGCCATGTTTTCTTCTAATATAAGAATCAATATTTTCAGCAGGACCAGGCCGAAATAAAGCAATCGCTGCAAAAATATCCTCAAAAGAATTGGGTTTTAATCGTTTTAAAAAATTTCTCATTCCAACAGATTCAAACTGAAAAATACCCGTAGTATCTGCATTTTGAAATAATTGAAATACTTTATCATCCCGTAATGGTATCTTATTAAAATCAATTTTCTCTTCAGAATAACACTCGATATCTTCTAATATATTACTAATTAAGGTCAGATTTTTAAGACCTAAAAAGTCCATTTTTAATAAACCTAAATCTTCTAAATATTCCATAGAATAACTAGTCAAATACATTCCTTCACTAACGGTTAGTGGAATAACCTCATCTAAATCTTTTTGACACATAACAATCCCTGCTGCATGAGAAGATGTGTGTCTAGGATAACCTTCGATTCTCTTAGCAACAGAGAATAACTTCTTTAACTGATAATCACTTTCAATTCTAGTTCTAAAACCAACATTATTTTTATAAAAATCATCTAACTTTTCTCTACTAAAAGCAGGAATAAATTTAGATAAAGCATCTATTTTATAAGAAGGTATATTAAAGACACGTCCCACATCTCGCAAAACTTGTTTTGCCCCTAAAGTTCCAAAAGTAACAATACCTGCTACTTTTTTCTTCCCATATTTAGCAGTAACATAATCAATCACTTCTCCCCTTCTCTGATCTGGAAAATCTGTATCAATATCAGGCATCGTAATACGTTCTGGATTTAAGAATCTTTCAAATAAAAGATCATATTTCAATGGATCAATATCTGTAATACCTAAAGAATAGGAAACAAGCGAACCTGCTGCACTTCCCCTTCCTGGTCCTACTAAAATACCATTTTGTTTTGCATATTTAATAAAGTCATAAACAACTAAAAAATAATTACTAAATCCCATTTGATCTATAATTCCTAATTCATACTGTAGCCGTGTTTGATAATCCTTAGGAATATCACCAATGCGTTTTTTCAGCCCTACTTTAGCAAGTTCAAATAAATAAGTACCAGCACTAACATCCCTTTTTAAATCATAAATAGGAAGTAATAATTGTGGTTTAGGAAACTCAAGCTGACACATAGAAATAATTTTTTCAATAGAAACAAGTCCTTTATTATCTGTAAAATCTAATAAAGAAAATTGATTCAAGGATTGATTATGAGTATCATAAAAAACTTCATCACTAATCGTTTTATTATCACGAATACGATATAAAAAAGTTAAAGTTTCCTCTTCCTCTAAATCTTGATATAAACATTGACGGCAAAAAACAATATTGGAAGTAACAGCGAGTGCTTTTTCTTCTTCTAGTTTATTAGAATATCCCAAATAAATATCATCAAAGACCGTTTGAAGTTCTTGATAAATAGGACCATCATAACAAGGTAAAACTAAAATCAATTGATGATGATACTTCTTTATATCATCATATGTTAAATTCTGCTCATTGGAAAGTGTAGAAAGTTTAATTAAACTCTGATACCCCTCATAGTTCTTAGCATAAACTAGCAGTATGAAATCATCTATTTTTAATTCTAAGCCTAAAATAGGATTCAAATGATTCTTTTTACATTTTTGATAAAATTCCATTGCTCCAAACATATTAGTGTCTGTTAAAAAACAAGAAGTAAGATTATTCTTTAAACTATAAGAAATAATATCATCTATTTTTAACATACTGGAAAGAAGTGAATAATTACTTTTAATATAGATTGGTGTAAACATAATCTTACCTCCTTTAGTCTTATTCTACCACAACAAGCATAAAATATATAGGTTTTATTTGACTTAAAAGCATTTTTATGGTAAAGTTATAAAACGAAGAGAAATTGGGTTAGGAGGGAAAGTTATGGCAGTTAATATATCAAAGAAAAAACCAAATTCAGCAAATAAAAGATCTCATGCATTAAACGCTACAAAAAAACAACAAAAACTAAATCTTCAAGTAGAACGTCTTGCAGATGGGACAAAAGTTAGATTAACAGCAAGAGAAAGAAGAACATTAAGAAAAGCAGAAAAAGTTGCCTAATAGACAACTTTTTTTATTGCTTTATTCACAAGTAGCACCTTGAGCAAGCATAGATTTAGTAACATCTGCTTTTGAAGTTCCACTTTCATAAGTGGTAAAAAATGGCGCCTGTGGATGTGTTCGATTATATTGATTCATATCAAAGCGATTGTAATCAATTGTAAGTACTGTTGTTAAACTACTATTATCCCCTGCTAAATTAATGTTTTTAGAAACACCAGCAGTATCGACAGAACCATATAAAGAATAAAATGTCGACGCTCCATTGCTAACTTGAAGTTTTCCCTCGTCGTTAAGGGCTTTGATTTCTGTTGTAGTAGAAATTTTAGTCAATAACTCCTTTTCAAATTCATAAGTATCTCGAACGGTCTTACTTATTTTTTGATCCGTCACAACAGTAACACAATTTAATTTAGAACTAACACTCCCACCTTCAACAGGTGTAGTTTTCTCCCCTTCATCTACACGATCAATATCTGAAATCTCAGTAGGCGGATCATCAAGGGTATCCATTATAATAGGATATAATATTCCCATGACAATCATAAAAAGTCCTAAAAAGAAAAGTAATAATGGCGTATTTTTTTGCTTTCTTTCCTTCTTCTCAGTAGTCGCCACCTGTTTAATCTCTTGTAAATTAAGGACATGTGTATCCATCTTTTCTTCTAATTTTCTTTTTCTCTCTAACATAATGTTTCCCCTTTACTACTCTAACTGTATTATATCACAAAAAAATAATTCTCCAAGAATTATTTTTTTACTACGCTACTTTTTTATTTCTAGCATCAAATTTTTTTCTCTCTTCTGTATTTAGAATTTTCTTGCGTAATCGAATGAAATTTGGCGTAACTTCCACTAATTCATCAGAATTGATATAGTCTAATGCATATTCTAAAGGAATAGGACGAGGTCGTTTTAAAACAACAGTATGATCACTACCACTCGCTCTAACATTTGTTAAATTCTTTCCTTTAACAACATTAACTGCTAAATCATTATCACGGTTACATTCACCGACGATCATTCCTTCATATACTTCAGCACCTGGCTCAATAAACATGATTCCACGGTCTTCTAAGTTTCCAATAGAATATGCAGTCGATGCTCCATTTTCCATAGAAACAAGTACTCCAAGTTTACGTTCTCCAATATCAACATTTTCATAAGGACGATATTCCTTAAAAGTATGACTCATAATACCATAACCTTTTGTTAAAGTCATAAAATCTGTGGCAAATCCAATCAGCCCACGAGAAGGAATCGTATAAAGAAGGCGTACTTGATTTTCAAAATTAGTCATATTTTCCATCTTTCCACCACGAACACCTAATTGTTCAATAACAGAACCAACGGTATCTTCCGGTGTATCAATTTGTAACTCTTCCCAAGGTTCACTTTTTACCCCATCAATTTCTTTAATAATAACAACAGGTTTAGATACTTCTAATTCATATCCTTCACGACGCATATTTTCAATTAAAATACCAAGGTGAAGTTCACCACGACCAGAGACTAAAAATGATTCATTGGTATGTTGTTCTACTTTTAAACTAACATCTTTCTGCGTCTCTTTTACTAAACGTTCCTCGATTTTTCTTGCTGTTACAATCTTTCCATCTCTACCTACAAACGGAGAAGAATTAGTACCAAAAGTCATCTGTAAGGTTGGTTCATCAATATGTAACTTTGGAAGTGGTAAAATATCTGTAGTATTACAAACAGTCTCTCCTACTGAAATATCAGCAAGCCCAGCAATAGCAATCACATCTCCCGCTTCTGCTTCTTCAATTTCTACTCTTTTATAACCATAAAAACCAAATAATTTTTGAATTCTAAATTGTTTAGTACTTCCATCTAGTCTACAACAACTAACCATTTCCCCAGTCTTAATCTTACCGTTGTGAATACGGCCAATTCCAATTCTTCCAACAAACTCATTATAATCAAGCAAAGCTGGTTGAAATTGTAGTGGCATACTAACATCTCCTGTTGGTGCAGGAATCTCTTCTAAAACAGTATCTAAAAGTTCATCGAAGCCTTCTGTTTGAGTACTAAGGTCATCACTCAAAGAACAAGTTCCATTAAGGGCAGAAGCATAGATTACTTTAAAATCAAGTTGAGCATCATCTGCACCTAATTCTATAAATAAATCTAAAACTTCATCCACCACTTGACTACACCTAGCACTTGGTTTATCAACCTTATTAATAACAACAATAGGTTTTACCTTTGCTTCAAAAGCTTTTTTTAATACGAATCTAGTCTGTGGCATAGCACCTTCATAGGCATCTACTACCAAAATAACACCATCGACCATATTCATAATACGTTCCACTTCTCCACCAAAATCAGCATGTCCTGGCGTATCTAGAATATTAATACGAACATTTTTATAATCTAATGCTGTAGTTTTAGCAAGAATGGTAATGCCACGTTCTTTTTCTAATGTATTAGAGTCCATTGAAACATTGGTAACATCTTCATTATCGCGAAACATCCCAGAATGTTTTAATATTCCATCTACTAAAGTTGTTTTCCCATGGTCAACATGGGCAATAATTGCTACATTTCTTTTTTCCATAATTTATACACCTCTTCATAACGCCCTTGATTATATCATAAAAAAAAAGAAAATACTAGATGTTTCTATGCATTTACTTCGCTTTTATCTTCCTATAAAAATAAACAATGACGAAAGTAATAAGTAAAAACTGAATTGGCGTTTTCATTTTTCCAATATATTCATTAATAACGACCCAATTATTCCCAAGGGCATATCCAAGATAAACAAAAACAAAAGTCCAAGGAATAGAACCGATAGTAGTAAATAACAAAAATTTCCAAAAAGGAAGACGCATAATTCCTATTGGTAAAGAAATCAATGTACGAATAATGGGAAAATTTCGTCCAATCAATGCGGCGGTCATTCCATAGCGATTAAACCAACTATCCGATTTTTCTAAATCTTCTTCCTTCATAAAAAAGTATTTTCCGTATTTTTTGATAAACGGTTTACCGCCAAAATAGCCCATAAAATAAATGGCAATTGCACAAAATACACTACCAATCAATCCAGTTAAAAAAGCACCCCAAAAAGAAAAAATACCATTACCAGCAAGAATACCACCAGTTGCTAAAATAAGTTCACTAGGAATAGCAATGATAACCGCTTCTAAAACCATTCCTAAAAACATTCCTAAATATCCATAACTTGAAATTAAATCTAACACAAAAGTACCCATACTATTCACCTATAAAAGTATATGTTTAAAATTTTTTGTTAGTATTTTTTATCTTACTCACTATAATAAGATGGAGGTGAAAAAATGGTATTTAATGCGCCTATTACAGGAATAGAAAATGAAATAGAATTTGTAGAATACTTAAATGGTAAAAAAGGAACAGAAGTACATCCAGTTTTTCAACAAATGTTAGAGAAACTATTTCCAGATTTTACCAATAAAGACTACATTAAAGCTTGGAAAAACAAGAATCCTCAAAAAACAGACATCTTTATACAAATCAAAACAGAAAAGAAAAGAATCAGTATAAAAAAAGGTATTAAAAATTCTGTACATGTAGAACCAATTTCCGAATTCATCCATTTTCTAATAAAAAATCACGTAAAAAAAGAGATAATTGAGGAATATCTCAAATATCATTATGCAGATGGTACCACAAATGGAAAGGGAAAAAAAAGACTTTCGGTAGCAGAATACAAAATAAACCACGAAAAAGAAATAGAAATGATTAATAATAGCTTTAATAATCAGAATCTATTAGAAAAAGCAGCAGAGAGATTTGTATTAATGGGTAGAAATGATACACACATGGTAGATGCAATTATTTATGGAGTGGTCAAAGACTTTATGTGGATCACGAAAGAGGAAATCAAAACAATTATCATAAGACAAAACAACATTACATCTAGTGCAGTACACTTTGGACCTCTTTTTATACAGCCACTTACACGATGTCTCAATTATAATCCTACCTATGAATATGGACGCTATTGTATTCAATTAAAATGGTACAACTTAGCAGATGATATTATCAAAGTAATGATGGAAAGATAAATAAACCATAATAGTACTATAATTATTGTAGTATAAAGAAGGAAGGCTAAGGGATCACTTATGTAACTCTCCCCAAAATTATCTATTTTAGAGAATATTATAAAGAAAAAAGCATAAAATAATAGTAAAATAGCAAAAAAGTATTGACATTTTGGGGAGTTTTGCTATAATTAAAAATGTCTACTAATTGCGGATGTAGTTTAATGGTAGAACCTTAGCCTTCCAAGCTAACTACGGGAGTTCGATTCTCCTCATCCGCTCCATTTAGATGAAATAGGATCTTATATGATCCTTTTTTTGTTGCAAATTTTCCTCCCGCAGTTAGCAAAAGAAATCTCTCATTAACAAAATCATATCCTAATACTTCTTCTCGTACGAAAACCTCTATTACTACTCTATTAAAATTTCTATCAAAAATACTTTCAATACTGATTATCACCATAATTTTATTGAAGGAAATAATAATTTTATTAAGGTAATTAAAAGAATGGTTTTTGGATTTCCCTCTTTCAAAAGATTTAAAGCACAAATTATGATTGGGAAAGGATTGATAAAAAATGAAACAAAAAATAGTCAATACTATTCACATTGACTATTTCAATAATTATGTAGAGTTACAATTGATGTGGCACCTTGAGAAGATACCTTAAAATGTTAATTAACACAAATACATTTAAGAAAGAATCTAATCACTCTGACTAGTATATCACATTCTCAAAGATATTTACCACACGATTTAAACACTAAATT
>CAJUCU010000039.1 GCA_910585335.1 uncultured Bacilli bacterium | reverse complement strand
ATATATATTTCAACAGGAAAAATAGAAAACTCATAAAGTATCTTCCTTTGTGATACTCATTTTATCAAATGAAACAAAAAAAGAATGTAGAAATTTATGTAAATTCTCATTCTTTTTTTATCTAATTATTCAAAATAATTTTGAATCACATCATAATCACAATACTCAACCCGTTCATTGCCAATCGCCATATAATGATCTCGTCCTTTTCCAAGAATAGCCACAATATCACCCTCTTCAGCCATAGCAAATGCTTTCGCAATAGCCTCTTCTCTATTTTCTATCCGTTCATAATTCGTATTAGTACTAGAGGAAACCATATCATCAATAATATCACTCACTTTTTCATTTCTAGGATCATCCATAGTGAAAATAACATAATCTGATTTCTCCAAAGCAACTTTCCCCATACTACCACGCTTTTCTTTCTCACGTCCTCCAGCAGATCCGATAACAGTAATAACTCTTTTATGTTCTATCAGATTCAAAGTACTTAAAATATTATCAATTCCATTCACAGTATGTGCATAATCAAGTACAATCTTATAATTCTGACCAAAATCTAAAAACTCTCCTCGTCCTAAAATTGGCTTTATTTCTCGAATCAATGAAACCACTTTATTCAAATCATACTGTTCCAAATAACAAACAATAAATGCAGCGGTCAAATTATAAGCATTATAAAGTCCCACTAACGGACTTTCAATATGAAAAACTTCCTGATTATGAACAATATCAAAATGACAGCCATCATCAAAACATTTGACATTTTTTATTTGAAAAGAAGCATCATCATTTACACCATAAGTAACAAGATTAGCATTCACTTTTGCACGTACTTCTGTAAAGTGAGAATCATCACTATTTAAAATAGCATACCCATCCTCCTCCAATAAAGTAAAAAGCTTAGCCTTAGCACTCACATAATTTTCAATAGTTTTATGATAATTCAAATGGTCCTCACTAATATTAGTCAGAATCGCATAACGAAAACGAAGAGCATCTACACGATGATGAAGAAGCGCTTCACTAGACACTTCAAGTGACACATATTGACATTTTTCGCGATTCAACTTATCAAAGTAGTCATATAAAAATTCTGTAAGTGGTGTCGTGTTACTTGTTGCCTCCATCTTCCCACCAAAAGAAATACCATTCGTCCCAATATAAGCACAAGGATACATCTCTTCTAACAAATCATGAAGAATCGTCGCTGTAGTTGTCTTTCCATCTGTACCAGTAATCCCAATCAATTGCATTTGCCAATCCGCCTGATGATAAAATTTTGCACAAATCTCATAAAAAGATTGATTAACATCAGAAACAACTACAACAGGAACTGCGACATCCAACTCCCTTTCTGCAATAACAGCCACAGCCCCTCTAGAAATAGCATCATCTACAAAATCTGCATGATCTACATTAAAGCCTTTCACTGCCACAAATAAATCTCCAGCTTTCACATCACGCGTATCACTCTTAATTCCAAAAATCTGATTGTCATAAGGACAATCTATCAACTCATTCAATCTCATCATACCTTACTATATTCCTTTCTACTAATTAAGTGCCTAAAATAAATATACTGTATATTAGAAAAATTAGCAAATAAAAAGCAACCAAAACGATTGCTCTATCTCATTATTTTTCTTTCTTTTCACTATCTAATTCAATTCCATAATAAGCTCGAACTTTGTGTTCTAACTCTTCTTTTAACTCTGGTGTTTCTTTCAATAGTAACTTAACATTTTCTTTACCTTGCCCAAGTTTTTCTCCATCATAAGAATACCAAGCTCCTGTTTTTTGAACAATCCCTGCATCCGTTGCCAAATCAATAATTTCTCCCTCTTTTGAGATTCCTTCGCCATACATGATATCAACAACAGCAGTTTTAAATGGTGGGGCTACTTTATTCTTTACAACCTTAACAGTGGTCTTATTTCCAACAACGCCATCCCCCATCTTTAGTTGTTCATTTCTTCTAATATCAAGGCGAATGGTAGAATAAAATTTAAGCGCTCTACCTCCTGGTGTAGTCTCAGGATTTCCAAACATAACTCCTACCTTTTCACGTAATTGATTAATAAAAATAGCCGTAGTTTTAGTTTTATTAATCGTACCAGAAAGCTTACGCAAAGCCTGCGACATAAGACGAGCCTGAAGTCCTACATGACTATCTCCCATCTCTCCATCAATTTCCGCTTTAGGAACTAATGCTGCAACTGAATCAATAACTACAATACTAACTGCCTCACTACGTACCAAAGCCTCACAAATTTCAAGTGCTTGCTCTCCTGTATCAGGTTGAGAAAGCAAAAGTTCATTAATATTAACACCAAGTCGCTTCGCATAAACTGGATCTAGCGCATGCTCAGCATCAATAAAAGCAGCCCGTCCTCCTGTTTTTTGAATTTCTGCAATAGCTTGCAATGCAAACGTAGTCTTACCACTAGACTCTGGCCCATAAATTTCTATGATTCTTCCTCTCGGATAACCACCAATCCCAAGAGCAATATCTAAAGATAAACACCCTGTAGAACAAACATCTACTTTCATATGAGTATTATCCCCAAGTTTCATAATCGCCCCTTTACCAAATTGCTTCTCAATATCTAAAAGCACTTGATCTAATGCTTTATCTTTATCCTTTTCTACCATTTTTGCCATAATAATTCCTCCTTGTTTTCTAATTCAATTTCATTGTATCTTACTTAAGAAAAAAAAGCAAGCATTTTTTCGAACAACCGTTTGTAAATTTTGGAAGCGCTATAATCACCCAAAAAAAGAAAATCCCTCTATGAATTTAGGATTTTCAAGTAAATCATTTTCTAAATTTCTGCTTTTGGCTTTGGAAAAATAATTTCTTTATTTAAAGAAAAATATTGAAAAGCGGAAATAACAGACATAATTGCTGCAAAATATAATAAGAAATCAGCAACACGAATATTGATTGCTTCAAATGGTAGATTATAAAAGAACATCAGTATAAGTCCTACCATCATCGAAGCCGTTTTAATTTTTCCACTCTTAATCGCTGCTACCACACGTCCTTTACTAGCTGCTTCCATCTTAATAGCATCCACTACAATATCACGTGAAATAATAAGTACTGGAATAATGGCAGGAATAAAACCTTGCGCTGATAAAATAATAAGAACAGGATTAACCAAAACTTTGTCGGCAATCGCATCTAACATTTTACCAGTATCGGTTACTAAATTTCTACTTCTGGCAATATGACCATCCAAAAAATCTGTAAAAGAAGCAACGATAAAGATTCCACCACTTACTAAATAACGTAAATCCATAGTTACTCCCAAAGCAACAATTTTAGGCCACTGAACACCAATTGCATAAAAAGGAAAACATAGAATAAAAACCAAAACTGCACTTAATAGTAATCTAAGAACAGTAAGTTTCGTAGGCAAGTTCATACTGACTCACTCCTTTCAACTCTTCAGTCCTAACAGGAACTTTGTTAACACTACTAATGATAAAATAAACTAAAATAGAAACTACCAAAAGAAGAGCAATCCCTCCCAATATTGGAAACCAATTTGTTTTTTTCTTATACTCTTTTGTATAAGGAGATTTTATTTTTTTCTCTTCTTTTGCTTCACTATTTCTTTTTGCTTCCAAAATATCATCTAAAGAAATCTTAGACGTATGTTCAAACAAAAATTCATTAAATTCATCAATTACTTTTTCTGGATCAAGTCCTAAATATTTAGCATATTGTTTTACATATTGTTTTAAACCATAGACGTCTTTAAATGCGCGAACATTTCCTTTTTCTATATTTTCAAGTTGGCTAACAGAAAGATCTAAATCTTCTGCTGCTTCTTCCATACTAACTCCATTATCTAGTCTTGTAATTCGTAAATATTCACCTAACTCTTTCAAGACCTCACCTCACTATAAATTAAAAAAAAATAATACTTCGTAAGCCATGTTCTGTTCCTATTACTAGGCAACAAACATCTATCTACTGCTAAAGCAGTCCCTAACTCCGTTTGGTTCCTTTGTTAGAGCTCCCCTACCAAAATTTGGGTTTCTCACTCGCGGGGTTTACCTCGTTTCACCCTTTTGTTTCCAAAAGGACACGTTTCTGTGGCACTTTTCAGGGCATCATCCTATCAATAGACTTAGACTAAGCCCGCCGTTAGATTTCTCTACCCTAGTTTATTTTTTCACTAGGCACGAACACTACAACCATCTCAGGTTGTGTGAGCATGGACTTTCCTCAATAGTTATAAAAACTACAGCGTTTGTTTTCCGTATACCATTTTTTCAAGTTGTGCAAGTCGTCTCATAATATCGACATTAGTAACTTCTGGTGTATCAGTACTTTTAGCAATCTCTGCATTAGCCCGAGCATTACGAAGTTCTTGTTTCAGCTTCATAATTTCCCCTAAAAGGTCCGCTTTTTCTTGTTCTAAATTATTAATAATTTTAAAGAACTGTTCATAGTCCCCAATAATAACATCTAGAAATTGATCTACTTCTTTTAATCGATACCCACGTGTATCAATTTTAAATTCTTTTTCTAGTATATCTTGTGGCATAAGCGTTATCTTATTTTGATACATCTACATCACCAATCCCTTACACTCTATATTTTCGCAAAAATTAAGGTTTTTGTCAATTCTTTATTCGCACAATTGCAACTTCAATTCTCAAACTTCGAACCTGATTCATCATTCGGTTCATAATTTTAACTACTTCTAATGTATTCATCGTATCACCTCAAAATTAGTATAATAAAAAGAAAAAAATTTGTCGCGTGATTCGACAAAACCTGTCATATTTTGTAAAAAGCAACAATAATATATTCATTTTAGAATGAAAAAGATATAGTCAAAAGAAAAAAACTATAGTATAATAAATACTAGGTGAGTGATGTGAATTATCCAGGTGGAATAAGAAAAAAACAAGAAAATACAGTAATTTCATATAAAAATAGAGGTATGACATTAGAAGCAGAACTAAACAGTAGCAACCTCTATTATAAAGAAGAAAACATCGCCTATATTTATAAAAAGCCTACTCCCATTAAATTAGTACAAGTAGACTATCATAGAAATTTAATCAAAGAAGGTTATTTCGAAAAGCCTTCTACTACAGATTATAATGGTATATATAAAGGCAAATACATTGATTTTGAGGCAAAAGAAACTACTAGTAAGACATCTTTTCCACTAAGTAACATCCATCCCCATCAAATAGAACACATTAGAAATATTAAAGACGCAGGGGGCATATCATTTTTAATAGTGAGATTTACCAAAATAGATAAAACATATTATTTAACAGGTGAAGATTTTATTGATTTTCTAGAAAAAGAAACAAGAAAATCTATTCCAATTCACTATTTTGATGAAAAAGGTTTTATTCTAAAAAATACATTTAGACCACAAATTGACTATTTAAAAGTGGTAGATAAGATATTGGAGGTAAAGTAAATGGCTCAAAAGAAAAAAAATAACAGTAATGATATGAGTAAAACAAAGACTTATAAAAAAAGTGATTTCAAAGAAAAGAAAGTGACAAAGAAAGAAACATCAAAAAAAACAATGATAATCTGTCTAATTGCCTTTATCTTGTTATTAGTTTTATGTTATATCAATCTAGGATTATTATTTACTGTCTTTACAGCAGTTGGAATATTAATCATTCTAGGAATTGCAAGACTACTAGATAAAGTAAAAAATAAAAAGAAACAGAAAAAAATTGTAAATATTATTTTAATTATTTGTCTAACTCTAGGTATTTTATGTTTAATCATGCTCTCGGCATTTTTAATCTATATTACAATAAAAGCACCAAGTTTTGATCCAAAGCGTCTAGATAAACCAGAAGTATCTATTCTTTATGATAAGGATAATAAAGAAATAATAAAATTAGGTTCTGAACGTAGAGAGAAAATAACGTATGATGAACTTCCTCAAGTATTAGTAGATGCTATTGTAGCAACAGAAGATTCTAGATTCTTCCAACACAATGGATTTGACGCCCCACGTTTCTTAAAAGCATCCCTTGGTCAATTAGCTGGAAATAGTGATGCAGGTGGAGCTTCTACCCTATCTATGCAAGTAATTAAAAATAGTTTCACCTCAACAGAGTCAACTGGTATGAGTGGAATTATTCGTAAGTTCACAGATATTTATTTAGCAATATTTAAACTAGAAAAAAATTATTCAAAAGAAGAAATTATCGAGTTTTATGTCAATAACCACTTCCTAGGTGGAAATATCTACGGTGTAGAAGAAGCATCCCTTGCCTACTTCAATAAAAAAGTAAGTGATTTGAACTTATCAGAAGCAGCAACTTTAGCAGGAATGTTTAAATCTCCTAACTACTATAGACCAACTGCTAATCCAAAAAATGCAACAGCAAGAAGAAAAACAGTACTATATTTAATGAGAAAGCATGGCTATATTACAAAAGAAGAAGAAGATTTAGCAAATAGTATTCCAGTAGAATCCTTAACTGCAGAATCAAATAGCACAAATAGTGGTGCCCACGAATATCAAGGATATATTGATACTGTAGTACAAGAATTAGAAGAAAAATATAAAGTAAATCCATATGTAACCCCTGTCTTAGTTTATACTAATATGGACCGCAGTAAACAAGATGGCGTAAATCGTGTAATGAATGGAGAAAGTTACAGTTGGGTAAATGATGTTGTCCAATCAGGTGTATCTGTTCTAGACTCTGAAAGTGGAAAAGTTCTAGCAATCGGCGCTGGTCGAAATAAAAAAGGTGCCAACGAATTTAACTTTGCAGCAAGTCCTAAAATGAATCGTCAACCTGGTTCTACGGCAAAACCACTATTCGATTATGCACCATTAATAGAGTACAATAACGCATCTACTTATGGTTATAACAAAGAGGATACTTATTATCCATTCATTGATGAACCTTATTCTTATACTGGTGGAAAATCAATCAACAACTGGGATGGAAAATTTATGGGAACGATGAGTATGAGACGTGCCCTTGCCCTATCTCGTAACATTCCAGCAGTAAAAGCATTCCAACAAGTAGATAACAAAAAAATAATTGAATTTGTAACAGGCCTTGGCATTGAACCAGAAATAGAAAATGGTAAATTACATGAAGCCCATTCCCTTGGCGCATTTAATGGTGTCAACCCATTAACAATGAGTGCTGCCTATGCGGCCTTCTCAAACGGTGGTTATTACAACGAACCATATGCAGTATCTAAAATTGAATTCCGCGATACAGGCGAAACAAAAGAACATAAATCCAATAAGAAAAAAGCAATGAGTGACTCTACTGCCTTTATGATTTCTAGCATCTTACAAGATGTCCAATTAAGTGGCTCAACCATTAAAGATGTCGCAGCAAAAACTGGTACAACTAACTACGATGAGAAAACAATCCGTGCGAACGGTCTACCTGCAGATGCTATCGGAGACTCTTGGGTAGTTGGATATACAACGAAAACGGTAATCGGTATGTGGTATGGATATCAAAAAATTGATTCCACTTATGTCTCACGTAACGTCCCTGCTACAATCCAACGTGATAAATTATTTAGAGCACTAGCAAACGAGGTATTTGAAAAAGACAAGATTCCTTTCAAACAACCAAGTAGTGTGGAAAAAGTACCAATTATCTCTGGTTCCAATCCTGCTCAAGTAGCTGGCAGTGGTGCTGGAAACGTAGTATATGAATATTTCAAAAAAGGACACGAACCAAAAAATAAAGCACCAGAAGAAACAAAAAAAATAGACGCTCCTAAAAACCTAAAAGTAGTCTATGAAGATGGTAAAGCAATCATCACTTGGTCAGCAGTTGAACCTTCAGAAAAAGTAGATGGCTATACCTTCGGTTATAATGTTTACTTCGGAAGTACCTTCATTGGATTTACAGAAAAAACAAAATTCGAATATGCAACGAATGATCCATATGGAACCTATAAAGTAATAGCAGGATATAAAGGTTATAGCGGTATTCAAGGTAACGCTGCTACAACAGTGTTAAAAGAACAAACCGTAGCTCCAGAAGTAAAACTAGCGTTAACTTATACTGGTTCAACAGAATTAATAAATGGCAGCTTAAGCCTAAATATGTCAGACTTCAAAGTAACAAATAATGGCTCTACTGTAACAGCAACGGTAAAAGGTTGTATGCCATCTACTATTACCAGTGCTGGAACAAATTCCATTAATTGTACAGTAACATATAGTGGTAAAGATTATACAGTACCTGTAACCATTATAACAACAGAAAGTAAAGATCCTACTCCACCAGAAGAAACACCATAAGGTCATGAAAATGACCTTTTTCTTATACCCAAATATAAGTTTAAAACAAAAAAAAGATACGATCAATTAGTACCATTTTTACATATTTCACTAAGTTTACAAGTCTCGCACTCTGGCTTCACCGCTTTACAGTGATACCGTCCAAACAAAACCATTTGTTTATGACGACGTCCCCACTCATTACGTTGGAACTTTCTCTTTAATTTTTTCTCAATTTCTAACACATCATCATCACTTTTAGCAAGAGATAGGCGCTTGCTCACTCTTTCAACATGGGTATCGACAGCAAACTCTGGTAAATCATAAAGCTCACTCAAAAACACACTGACAGTCTTTCTACCAATACCAGGTAATGTCTCTAGGACTTCTCTCTGCTTTGGCACCATATCTTGATAATCATCATGAAGAACACTAGCAATTTTCTGAACATACTGAGCCTTTTTTCGAAAAGAACCCAGTGGTCTTAAAATAGATTCTAAAGAATCACTAGAAGCCTCTTTTAAATCTTTTAAAGTAGGATACTCTGAAAAAAGAACAGCCGTTACTTGATTTACTCGTTTATCGGTAGTTTGCGCACTAAGCATAACAGCAAGCAAAAATTCATAATCCTTACTGTAATTAAGCTCACACGGTGGATTAGGAAGCAGTTCATCCAAATAATTTTCTACCATTTCTACTCTATTCATCATCATCAAACCAATCATAATCAAATATTTCTGCAACAGGCTCTTTTTCTTTCTCTTTGCGATATTGCATCTTGTTCTTCATAACATCTTCCTTCGTTTTAATACCACGCTTTTCCCATTCATAGAGAATCTTATCAATATAACGAAGATTAGAAACACCATTAAAAGTAGCTTCTTTTAATGCTTCAGTAATTAACTCCTCACTCATATGATTATCAAGCCAAGCTTTAATAATCTCATATTCCATAGGACTAACGGTTCGACCAAACTCTTTTTCAATCACCCCAAAAATATTACTCTTAGAGTGATCTTCTGCTACTACATCACTCGTCATAATAGACGAAAGCTTACTATAAAAATCATCAAGATTAATAATATCTTCACTAAGTCCTTTCTCATTCTTAATGGTATCAACAGACAATAAATGAGCATCACTAAGCGATCCAATATACTCCATCACTTTCATAACATCAAGTCCCAAATCCTGATGAATCCGTTCTGGATTCAGTAATGTTCGACTTCCCCGATTATATAAATACATTAAAAATAAAAACTCTTCTACGGAAATCTTAAACTTCCGATAATTTTGAAACAAGTAAAGAGGGATTACAAGATTCCCTTGTTGAAATATAGCTGTAAGTTTTTTAGGATTCACATAATCACCTCGATTTTTTATATAATACTACAAAAATAGATAATTTTCCACCTCAAAAAGTATTATTCTTGATAAGTGAAAACACAATACTTTAGAATATCCTCTTTTTTATTCTCTAAATGATGATATAAAATAGCCCGTTCTAAATCTTCATAAATCCCTTTTAAATACTCCCCTGGCTCACGCCCTAGTGCCTTAGAAATATCATCACCACTAATATCAATGTCCCTTCTACTATAAATAGGAAGTGCATTATAAGCCTTGGCAATTTCAAGGGCAGATTCTCCCTTCATTTCCCCTGCAACAGAACTGACATAAAGTCCATATTTATAAAGGTTAAACGGATCTAAATTACGACACAAAGAAGCTTCTTGAATAGATGAAATCAAATCTTTCTCATTCGCTGTAAAAGGATACAAATCCAAAACATCTAAAACAGCCCAAATAGCCATCAAAGAATCAGTATAATGAATATTAGCTAAATGAGGAAGTTCTAATTCTACATCAAGTCCCATCTCAATTAATAAAGCAATTCCTGCTTTCGCATTACTACTAGTAAAAATCTTATCTAACTCTTCCCTTTTTCTCTCATAAGAAAGGGATCTTAACAATGTTTTATGTTGAATAATAGAAGAAAATAAAGCTCCATCCAAAGTAAAATCCAAAGTAGTCGCAAAACGAACTGCCCGCAGAATACGTAGAGCATCT
Organism: uncultured Bacilli bacterium; assembly: GCA_910585335.1. Taxonomy (GTDB): domain Bacteria; phylum Bacillota_I; class Bacilli_A; order RF39; family UBA660; genus MGBC119817. The sequence continues at coordinate 1,838 of CAJUCU010000039.1, read as the reverse complement.
TGAGAAAGCTTCAAATCACTATCCCCAATAGCAACAATTCGTCTTTTCTCTAAATCACCCTTCCCATTTAAGTAATCAATAATATTTCCCTCTTTATCCATACAAATAGCATTAATAGTAAAATCTCGTCTAAGTAAATCCTGATATAACTCTCTTACATACTCTATCTTCTCTGGTTGACGATGATTTTTATAAACAAGTTCTCGCCTAAAAGTCGTAATTTCAAAATGAATATTTTTCTTCATCAAAATAACAGAACCATAATCATCTTTAGGAACTTCACTATCAGGAAATATTTGTTTTAACTCTTTAGGAGTCGCACTAGTACAAATATCAATATCATTAGAGGGTATTCCTAAAAGATAATCTCTTACAAATCCACCAACAATATAGGCTTCATACCCAGCCTCTTCAATTTCTTCTAAAATTTTTTTTGCAACTTTCAACATACTCTTCACCATATCCATTGTACCACTTTTTTAGACAAAATAAAAAGCCAAACGGCTTTTTATTAATTAACTGAATCTTTAAGTGCAGAACCTGCCTTAAATGAAACAGCATTTCTAGCAGCGATTTGAACAGTTTCACCTGTTTTAGGATTACGTCCCTCACGAGCAGCTCTCTTTGAAACTGAGAATGTTCCAAATCCTACTAGTGGTACTTTATCTCCATTAGCAAGAGCTTTTGTAATTTCTGCAAAAGTTGCATCAATTGCACGAGTAGCATCTGCTTTTGTAAGTCCAGCAGCTTCAGCTACTGCTTCTACTAATTCCACTTTCTTCATAATCAATTTACCTCCTTATGTTTTCTAAGCACATACGATGCTTACATATATAATCTAACATTTATTCCTTTAAATTGCAACAAAAATACATGAAATTGACAAACATTTTCTAGAATTTTCAAAATCTTGCAAAATAAGAAACAAAAAAAGAGAAAAAATCGAATAAATAAAGCCTATTTTCTCTTTGTTAGTTTTTCATTAATACTAGATAAAAGAAAAATCAAATGTCCAAGTGCATAATAAAATACACATACTAGGAAACTGGCAAACCAGAAAAAGATAGTAAGAGACAAATTAAATTGTCGTTTTGTACAAGTCCCAAACAAACTGCTCGCTTCACATGCTGGAAACAAATTACCAAGTATGATACCAACGATAAATAAAACAATGAATGTGACAACTGCAATAATCTGATACCCATTTAACTTCTGTTTCTGCATCTCTTGCGTAATATGACGAAGTTTCGGAAGTTCTTCTTTTTCTTTATCTATTTGATCAAATAAATCCATTACTTATCACCTTCCACTTTTTTTACTTTTTCTTTTTTCTTTTTATTATATTCTAAATGACAATTGTAAAGAAATACATATCTAGAAAACATAATGATATAAATACAATTAAAAGTAGATAATACGACAGATTGAAAATTCTCAACAACAATAAAATCAGCAACTAACAGTGTAACAGCCAAAACACCAATAATATAAAAGTACCATTCATTCGTCACTTCATCAAAAGGCACTTTATCTAGATGAACTTCCCGATAAAACTTCGTTTCTTTCGTAAATGTATAAGTAACATAGAAAAGAATCACGATATTTAGTGCACAATTAATCAAAGAAGAAACGGCAAACGATTGAAATACAGTAAGTAAAGAGGCAAAGGTGTTTAAAAAATAAATAAGAATAATTAAAATATTTAAAAAGTTAAAATATCTTCTACCTACTCTAGTCTTTAACAAAATAAAATAAATGAGCATGAGTATATAGATACTATTATAATTAAGTAATGATCTAAAAATATCTTCAGCCCCTAGGTTATTTCTAACAGCAAA
>CAJUCU010000038.1 GCA_910585335.1 uncultured Bacilli bacterium | reverse complement strand
TATGCACACGTTGACTGTCCAGGACATGCTGATTATGTTAAAAATATGATTACAGGTGCTGCACAAATGGATGGAGCTATCCTTGTTATTGCTGCAACAGATGGACCTATGGCACAAACTCGTGAACATATCTTACTTGCTCGTCAAGTTGGTGTACCTCGTATGGTTGTGTTCTTAAACAAGTGCGATATGGTTGACGATGCTGAACTTTTAGATTTAGTTGAAATGGAAGTTCGTGATTTATTAAACGAATATGGTTTCGAAGGAGACGATACTCCAGTAATCCGTGGTTCTGCACTTAAAGCTCTTGAAGGAGATGCTGATGCAGTTAAGGCTGTTGAAGACTTAATGGCTGCAGTTGATGAATGGATCCCAACTCCAGAACGTGATACTGACAAACCATTCTTAATGAGTATTGAAGACGTATTCACAATCACTGGACGTGGAACTGTTGTTACAGGACGTGTTGAACGTGGTCAATTAAAACTTAACGATGAAGTTGAAATCGTTGGTATTAAAGATACTCAAAAAACTGTTGTTACAGGAATTGAAATGTTCCGTAAACAACTTGATTATGCACAAGCAGGAGATAACGCTGGAGTACTTTTACGTGGTATTTCTCGTGAACAAGTTGAGCGTGGTCAAGTACTTGCTAAACCAGCTAGTGTTACACCTCATACTAAGTTCAAAGCTGAAATTTACGTATTAAGCAAAGAAGAAGGTGGACGTCATACTCCATTCTTCACAAACTATCGTCCTCAGTTCTATTTCAGAACTACAGACGTAACTGGTGTTATTACACTACCTGAAGGTGTAGAAATGGTTATGCCTGGTGATAACTTATCAATCGATGTTGAGTTAATTCACCCAATTGCTTTAGAGCAAGGTACTAAGTTCTCTATCCGTGAAGGTGGACGTACTGTTGCATCAGGTGTTGTAAGTACAATTTCTGAATAATTATATTAATATTAGAAAGAATCATATAATTGATTCTTTCTTTTTTGTGCCAATAAAAAACCTCGTCTCTTTCTAGAAACGGGGTTTTTCTATTATTCCTCTTCTTTTTTCTTTGGTTGCTTTTTTATTTGTTTTTCATCTTTTTCTTTATTGAAACTTCTATACAAATTATAGGTTAATCCATTTAAAATAATATCAAATTCTCCTATATATTCTGTAATTACAGCACCATAGCCTAATTTCATTTCATTTAGTCCTTCATAGTCATTGGCTGTATCTTCAAAAGCACCACTTACAGCATTTAGATTAAAATATTTGTATCCTTTTTGTCTGTAATCCTTAATCATTTGCCATTTTAGTAAATAGTTGGGATTTAATGCTTTATATTTTTTATTGAACCCTTCAATTACTAAGTATGCTGCATTATCGTAGTGAATGGCTAGAGCTCCACCAACTACAAAACCATCAGGATTTTCTTTTAGAAGTCGTGTAGCTGTTATCATATCTTTTTTATAGATGTTGATTAACTTGTCGGATTCCATTTTCTTATTTAAAGTGTTTCTTTGACTAATTCCTTTTTTAGTAGGATCTTGAATTAATTTAGCTAAACGGTCATTATTGTCTAATTCCTCTTCATAAAGTGCTTTACTACTAATTACAAATTGTTCTGTATCTAAAACCGCATAATATAAGTCGATATTTCCTTCAAAGTTTTTACATAATTCTTTATAGTAATTTAAAGTTCTTGTATGCTTTTTCTTAATAAAATTGTATAGTGGTTCCACATTTAGTGCGGAATCACTGTATATTTTGATACCACTTCGTTCTGCTTTTCTAATTTTATGTCGTGTTCTTTTATCGAAACTTTCAAATATTTCACTAATGTTTTGATTCAAAAGTACTAACGCTTCAAAGCGGGATTTTTCATTTTCAAAATATAAATTGTTTCCCTTATGTTGGAAACCTGCATTTTTAAGATTTGCTAGTATTAAATTTATCTCATTGTTTAAATTTAGGATGTTACCTTCTGTATCTCTTACTGAAACTGGAATTAGAGGATCCATTTTCAAATACATGAATCCTTGCTTTCCAAGTAGGGATTTTAATTTAGTAGCAAATTCTTTTACTAAAAAAGAGTTTCCGTAGTCAAAAAGGATTCCACGAGGTGCATAGGCCATTTTACTGTTCATAAAGACTTCTTTATATAATAGAAGTGTAGCACCAATTAAAGTATCTGTTTCATCGATGATACCAATGTAGTGTGCTTTGTATCCGAATTTTATCATGGTGTGAGCGTATGACGCTGATTGGTAATAATTTCTATATCGGTGATTTTTGGCATATTGTTCAAATTCTTTTTCTTCTAATGTAATTACCTTCATATTCTCCCTCCACTATTCTTCCTTATTATACCATTTGCTTGCTTGTTTTACAATGTAACTTTTGTAATTTAATGTTTAAAATGTGTCTACTTATAGTATAATGATATTAGGTGATATTATGTTTTCAAAACAAAAAATTTTAATACTAGGGATGGCCCGTAGTGGTTATGAGGCGGCTAAAGTATTGGTGGAACGTGATTGTGAAGTTATCTTAAATGATAGTAAGACGGAAGATAAAATGGATTCTTCCCAGGTAGAAGAACTTCGTAATTTGGGTGTATCTCTTATATTTGGATCTCATCCTGATGACTTGCTAGATGATAGTTTTGATTTTTTAATTAAGAATCCAGGTGTTCCTATTGATCATATCTATGTAGAAAAGGCAAAAGAACTTGGAATTGAAGTTATTAATGAAGTAGAAATGGCTTATCGTCTTTTGCCAGAAGATGTTACTTTAATTGGAATTACAGGGACTAATGGGAAAACTACTACTACCACACTTACTTATGAAATCTTAAAAGAAGCTTTTGGAAGCCGGGTTCATTTAGCAGGGAATATTGGGTATCCTCTATGTAGTTTTTTAAAAAAACTGAAAAAGGACGATATTATTGTAATGGAAGTTTCTTGTCAACAGGGAGAAAATTTAAAAGAGTTTAAACCACATATTGCACTTTTTACTAATTTAACAGAAGCACATATCGATTTTATGAAAAGTTATGAACATTATAAAGCTGTGAAGGCAAAAATGTTTTATAATCAAAAAGAGGATGATATTGCTATTTTAAATATTGAAAACGAGGATGTTTTAGATGTTACTCGCAGTATTTGTTCTACTACTAAATATTTTTCTAGTAAAAATGAGGTTAGTGGTTCTTATATAAAAGATGATTTTATTTATTATTGTGGTGAGAAGGTACTTAATGTTTCGGATATTTTTATCAAAGGACGACATAATTTGGAAAATGTGATGGCTTCTATTATGATTGTAAAAGAATTTGATGTTTCTAATGATATTATTTTGAAGGTTGTTTCTACTTTCAAAGGAGTGGAACACAGGTTAGAGTATGTTGATACAGTAGATGGTGTTAAGTACTATAATGATACAGAGGCAACTAACATCAAGTGTACTCAGATAGCACTTTCGTCCTTTAAAGAACCACAAATACTCATACTTGGAGGATTAGAGCGAGGCCAGAATTTTGATGATTTAACACCGTTTATAGATGGAGTGAAAGCGATTGTTGGTATCGGTCAGTGTAGAAGTCGCGTTTTAGAATATGGTACTTCTATAGATAAGCCTACTTATATTTATGAGACACTAAAGGAAGCATTTCCAAAATGTGTAGAATTAGCAGTGGAAGGAGATGTTGTACTACTTTCTCCCGCTTCTGCTTCATGGGATCAATATAAGGAATGCGAAGAACGCGGAAGCGAATTTAAGGAATATGTTTCTGAATTAAAGAGATAAGTCAATGAAAGGATGCATTTTATGGACAAGGAGATTTTAATATTGGAGATTAGTGGAGAATATGGTAAGTTGAATCAATATCAAGAACAGATAGCAGAAGCGTCAGTATTGGGAATTAAAAATGTGTTTTTTAGTTTTGTTTGGGATAGAGATGTGAAAAAGGGAAAAGAAATTTTAAATACATTAGTAGAATCATGTAAAAAGATTGATGTAATGCCTCTTTCTTATGGTGCAGGATATTGTGCTACTATATTGGATGGTCCAATGATTGGTGAAATGGATCAGAATGGGAACTTAAATGCTAGTTATAGTTGGAAAGAGCTTTCTCAGTATAAAGAATCTAGAGGACTTATAGCAGATAGTACTAAAATTCATAGGGTTTTAGAAAAAATAAAATAAAGTGAAAAGGAGAGAAATCATATGAAGATTAAAGATGTAATAGGAAGAGAAGTTTTGGATTCACGTGGAAATCCAACCGTGGAAGTGGATGTTATTTTGGAAAATGGTGTACGTGGAAGAGCGATTGTACCTAGTGGTGCATCTACTGGAGAACGTGAAGCTTTAGAGATGCGTGATGGTGGGAATCGTTATAATGGAAAAGGTGTGTTAAAAGCGGTAGAAAATGTCAATACAGAACTTCGTGACTTAGTGATTGGAATGGATGCAGATAATCAAAGAGAGCTTGACTATGCCATGATTGAGCTTGATGGTACTGAGACAAAATCGAGATTAGGTGCGAATGCTATTTTGGGAATTAGTATGGCGGCTTTGAAAGCCAGTGCGAGTGCAGCAGGAAAAGAGTTATATGAATATGTTGGGGATGGTAGAACTTTACCTATTCCTATGATGAATATTTTAAATGGTGGAGCACATGCTGATAATAACCTTGATTTTCAAGAGTTTATGATTATTCCACAAAGAGATTCTATTCGAGAGAGAGTGCGTGTTGGGGCAGAAGTGTTTCATAGCTTAAAGAAAGTATTAAATGATAAGGGGTACTTTACTGGAGTAGGAGATGAAGGTGGTTTTGCACCTAATCTATCTTCTAATAAAGAAGGATTTGAGTTGATTATGGAAGCGATTCAAAAAGCAGGATATGTTCCAGGTGAAGATGTTAAAATTGCCATTGATGTTGCAGCTAGTGAATTTTATCAGGACGGTGTTTATCATGTAGATGGTAAGGAACTTACTAGTGATGAATTGATTGGATTTTATGAAGAATTAGTAAATACTTATCCTATTATTTCTATTGAGGATCCAGTTGATGAAAATGATTGGGCTGCTTTTGCTAAAATCACAGAGAAAATTGGTGATAAAGTTCAGTTGGTTGGAGATGATTTATTTGTCACGAACAAGAAATGTCTGCAAATGGGAATTGATCAAAAAGCTGGAAATGCAATTTTATTGAAAGTAAATCAAATCGGTACGATTACAGAAACACTAGAAACGATTGAACTTGCTAAAAAGAATGGCTATAAAACGGTTATTTCCCATCGAAGTGGGGAGACTGAAGATACTACTATTGCTGATCTTGCAGTAGGACTTGACTTAGGACAAATTAAAACTGGATCTATGTCTAGAACAGATAGAATTTGTAAATATAATCAATTAATGAGAATTGAGGAAGAGATTTATGGTTCATCTTTCTAACGTAGAAAATATAAAACCAGAGACTTACTTTAGTGATTTAGAAAGAGATGTGTTTTCATTACTAGATAAGTTAAAGATTTCATATCAATATGTTACTAATGATGTTGTAGAAACAATGGAGGAATGTGCAGAAATTGATAGTGTTTTGGCTTGTGAGGTTCGAAAAAGCATTTTACTTACCAACAAAAAGCATACTACTTTCTTCTTAGTCGTACTTCCATCAAATAAGAATTTGAATGTTAAAGAATTAGAGGCCAAAATTGGTATTTCTGGACTTTCTTTTGCAAGTGGAGAGGAAATGGAGAAAATATTGGGTGTTACTCCAGGTTCGTTAACAGTACTTAGCGTTATTTCTGATATTGATGACTATGTACAAGTTATTATCGACAAAGAAGTAATGGATAGTGAGTATTTTGCTTGCAATACCACGACGAATCAACGCCATCTTAAGATGAAAACGACTGATTTATCTCGTTATCTAAAAGAAGTACACCACCGAATGAAATTCGTTCAACTATAGGAAATTACAAGGTTTGTAGTTTCTTTTTTTCTTGTGTTATTCGGTTATTTGTGTTATAATATGAGGCATTTAAAGGGGGATATTATGAAAGAAAAATTAAATAATAAATTGCGTACTTTCTTGATTGCTATGTCATTTCCTGTCTTATTTTCATCTGGATGTTCTAAGATTGAAGATAGAGTGGCTATGTCTTCTTATCCGCATAAAACAATTATGGATGCTGATAAGCTTAGAGATGATTTTTTAGAATCTTTTGCACAATATTTTGATTCTAGAGATTTGGAATATACAGGTATGGAATCATTATTAAATGATGAGGAGATTGCTAAAATTGTTGATTATTCTAAAACTACGTGTGAGTGTGATTTTGAATGGAACCATGATGTTTCTGAGTTAAAAAAGAAATGGGGAGAAAATTCTCTTCAATTTCTAGAAAAAAATGTTCTTTTCCAAAGTGCTTTTTGTGATTATGGAGAGAGTGATTCTGATTTATTTCATGCGCAAGTAGAATTTGAAATTGCTTTAAATCGTGTTATAGACGATTTCATTGTTCAGGCATCCAATGATATTGATGAAGATATGTGTAGATTTCAGTCCCTTAGTCTAGTTTTTGGCGATTTATCTGATTCTGTATTGGGAAAATGTAACTATAAACATAATAATACTATCATCGTTTTGGATTATAAAAAAATTCTTGAGTATGCCGAGTATAATCGCTTGGATGTTACGGATGCTTTTACTTCTGTTTTAAGTCATGAATTCAATCATAGTAGACAGGCAATTTGTGAAGATCGTTCTGAATTAGGACAAGAATATGTTGATTTTTCTTATTGTCCTTATGCTGTTAGCTTTCTTTCGGAATCATCTGCTGAGTCTGCACGATATAATATGAATGATATATCTGTTTATGAAGATGATGTGTATACGTATTCCTATGAAAGAGAGATGGAGGCGCTTCTTTTTCTCCTTGCTGTTTGTCATGAAGATGCTGAGTTAAAAGATTATTATAATTCTGTTTTTGATACGGATTTAGAAGAATTTTATCAATTTTTTGAATGTGAGACGGAAGAAGAAATTTACAATCTTTATAAGATAATTGGTTCTATGGATGCGACAGTTGGGCGAAACGATCGATTAGATAGAGAAAAAATTAAAACAGTTGCAGATGCTAAAGCACTTATAGGTTATAATTATAAAATTAACATTTTTCATTCTATTCTTTCTGATATGGTTCATTATACTTGTAATCACTCGGACTTTTCTTTAGAAGATAATCTAGCTCTATTTAAGATTACTAAAGTTGCTGTCTTAGATGGTGCTTATTGTATTACTGAAAATGATAATGGAGAGTTAGAGCGTGTTTATGATTCTCAATTTGTAACGGCATTTAGGGAGTCTGAGAACATGTATTATACATTTTTAAGTTTATATTATCAAACTGATGTTTCTGAAATGACTCAAATAGAAGAAGATTATGTAAATGCAGTGATACACACAGCGAAACAACTTTCTGTTGATGAGTATAGCTCATCGCGTTATTTAAGTGAGGCTACTTCACTGTTGGATAGATTTCCATTATTAGAACCAGTGTTTAAAGCTTTTGATGTTTCTCCTTACAGTTATGATAGTTTTATAGAACATAATCCAAATGTGTATGAGAAGAAAAAATGATTCATTGGTTGCAATAATACTTACTCTGTGTTAATATAGTAGTGTTAGAAATTTGGAGGGATTCGATGGAAACTTTATTGTTAGTGATATCCATTTTATTAATTATTATCGTGCTTTTACAAAGTGGAAAGGCAGAAGGTACCGCTGGGATTATCTCTGGTGGTAGTGGTGAACTTTTTCGCGAGCGAAAAGAACGTGGTACTGAGTTATTGATTAGTCGCATTACATTATTATTAGGACTTTCGTTCTTTGTGATTTGTTTAGTTTCATCATTTATGTAAAAAGGCTTTGTTTTTAAGCTTTTTTATTTTATAATAAAAGAAGAATAGAATATGAGGGTGACAAAATGAGAGAAAAAATCATAGAAGTACTAAGAAGTGAAAACCGTGCCATCGATATTTTTGATATTTGTGATTTACTTGGCATGAGCAGTGTGGATGATATGAAGGGTTTACTTCAAGAATTAGAAAAATTAGAAGAAGACGCTACTGTTTATCATACCAATAAAGACAGATATATGTTAACTGAAAATAGTCATTTGAAAAAAGGACTTATGCGTGCTAATAAAAAGGGATTTGGTTTTGTAGATGTAGATAGTCTTGATGATGATATTTATATTAGCAAGGATAATATGAATGGTGCGATTCATGATGATACTGTTTTGGTGGAAATTACTAGTAAGATGAACATTGACCGCTTAGAAGGTAGAGTTTTGCGAATTCTTCATCGTGCTGCTACCCATTATGTTGGGGAGATTCAATTTTCTCATAATAAAGGTTATATTACTTTAGATGATTCTAAAATTAATTTAAGAATTGAAGTAGCAAGAGAGGATTCTCTTAATGCAGTAGATGGTCATAAAGTCGTGGTTTCACTTGGGCGAAAACTAGATAATCATGGTAGATATACAGGTCGAGTGGAAGAGATTATTGGACATAAAAATGACCCTGGGATTGATATTTTATCTATTGTTTATAAATATAACATTCCAACGGAGTTTAGCGAGGAAGTAAAAGCTGAAGTTGCTTCTATTCCAATGGAAGTATTAGAAAGTGATCTTCCTGGTAGAAGAGATTTGCGGGATATGGAAATCTTTACTATTGATGGGGATGATACGAAAGATATTGATGATGCTATTTCGATTGAAGAGCTTTCTAATGGGCATTATAAGTTAGGTGTTCATATTGCCGATGTTTCTTATTATGTCAAAGAGGGAAGTCCCCTTGATCTTGAGGCGATGGAGAGAGGAACTAGTGTTTATTTGGTGGATCGTGTTATTCCTATGCTTCCTCATGAGCTTTCTAATGGTATTTGCTCTTTAAATCCTAATGTGGACAGGCTTGCTATTTCTTGTATGATGGAGTTTGATTCTGATGGAAAACAAGTGGATTATGAGATTTTTGAGAGTGTGATTCGTTCTCGGAAACAGATGACTTATAAAAATGTTAATCTTATTTTAGAGAAGAACGAGATTCCAGAAGATTACTCAGAATATGCAGAGTCTCTTTATAAAATGGAACGTCTTGCTCAAATTTTACGGAAAGCGAAAGAAAAACGTGGATATATTGACTTTGAAGTTGATGAAGCTAAAATTTTAGTTGATGAAAATTGCAAACCTACGTCAGTTGTTCTTCGTGATCGTGGATGTGGAGAAATGCTCATTGAGGACTTTATGATTGCAGCTAATGAGTGTGTTGCTAGTCATATTTTCTATATGGAACTTCCCTTTATTTACCGAATTCATGAATATCCAAAAGAAGAGAAAATTCGTAGTTATTTGAGTTTTATTGGTACGCTTGGATATCAAATTCCTGGAAATATTAAGGATACAAGACCAAAAACGATTCAAAACTTAGTAAACTTTTTAAGTGATAAAAAAGAATTTAAAATTTTATCTAGTTTACTTCTTCGTAGTATGCAAAAAGCAGTTTATAAAGAGGAAAATTTAGGTCATTACGGACTTGCAAGTCCTTGTTATACTCATTTCACGTCACCGATTCGTCGTTATCCAGATACAACAGTGCATCGGTTACTTAGAACATATCTTTTTAAGGGGGATATTTCAGCGAAATCTCGTAGTCATTGGGAGCAGAAGTTAATCTATATTGCTGAACATTCTTCATCAAGAGAACGTGCTAGTGTAGATTGTGAGCGAGAAGTTGAAGATATGAAGATGGCTGAGTATATGGAAGAACATATTGGGGAAGAATATGAAGGAATGATTTGTTCTGTTATGAGTTTTGGTCTGTTTATTCAACTTGATAATTTGATTGAAGGTTTGGTTCCAATTCGTGATATGCTTGATTTTTTCCATTATGATGAGGAGCGAATGACGTTAACTGGAGAGCGAAGTCATGTAACTTATACAATTGGAGAACGTGTTTTGGTAAAAGTAGTTCGTGCTAGTAAAGAGGAGAAGACAATTGATTTTGAAATAATAAAGAAGGTGTAGTATTATGGTTCAAAGAAGTGGAAAGAAAAAGAGATTAAATAGTGTAGCAAAAGCTTTGAGTTTTTTTGCACTCTTGTTTGTTGCTATTGGAATTTCTCTACAAGCTTACACTTCTTTGTCGCCAAAAGAAGTAGTTGTACAAAAGAAACCTAAGAAGGAAGTAGAAAAAGAAGAAAAGAAAGAATATCATGCTAGTATGGTCATGGTTGGAGATGCTTTGATTCATAATTCTTTATATATTGATGCTAAACAAGCGGATGGTAGTTATGATTTTAAGCCTATGTTAGAGTTAACAAAACCAATTACTAGTAAGTATGATCTTGCTTATTATAATCAGGAGACTGTCTTAGGTGGTACGAAACTAGGGCTTTCTAGTTATCCTAGGTTTAATTCTCCTCAAGAAGTTGGAGATGCCTTTATTGATTCTGGCTTTAATTTAGTGAGTCTTGCAACTAATCATACAATGGATTGTGGGGAGACTGCTGTTTTAGCAGGATTAGAGTATTGGAATAGCAAAGAAGGGATTGCTACTGCAGGTAGTTATACTTCGTTTGAAGACCGAGATAAGGTTAGAATTTATGAGGTAAATGGTATAAAGTATGCGTTTTTTTCTTACACAACTTGGACAAATGGTTTGGTACCGCCTGCTGGTAAAGAATATTTGAATAATGTTTATTCTGATGAACTTGCTAAAGCTGATATAGAGAGAGTTCGTGATAAAGTAGATGTTGTTATGGTTGCAATGCACTGGGGAACAGAGTATTCTTTAGGGGTTAGTGCAGAACAAGAGAAAATTGCTCATTATTTATCAGAGCTTGGTGTTGATATTGTTATTGGAGCTCATCCTCATGTAGTAGAACCAGTTGAGTATATTGGGAAAACTCTTGTGATTTATTCTTTAGGTAATTATATTTCAGCACAAGATACTACTGAGAAGTTGACTGGTCTTATGATGTCAGTTGATATCAAGAAGACTGTCGATAAAGGTGTTACTACTGTTTCTGTTGAAAATCCAAAGGCGGAACTTCTTTATACGAAATTTAATTTACGTGGAAAGTTTAACTTTAAGGTTTATCCGTATAGTCAACTGAATAATACGGTTCTTCCTAATTATCGAAGTTATTATGAGAAGTATAAAGCGGTTGTTACACAAAGATATCCAGATTTAGCATTTAGTGAATTAACAGGGGAGTGATAGAATGGAAATTTTAAATCGAAAAGCAAGGCATGACTATTTTGTGGAAGAGACGATGGAAGCTGGTATTGTACTTACTGGTACAGAGATTAAATCGATTCGTAGTGGTTCTGCTAATATTAAAGATAGTTATGCTGTTATTAAATCTGACGAAGTTTTTCTTCTTAATATGTTTATATCACCTTATAAGGAGGGGAATCAATTTAATCATGATGAGAGAAGAACACGAAAACTTTTACTTCATAAGAAGGAGATTAAAAAATTAAAAGAAAAAATTGAAATGCAGGGTTTCACTCTTGTTCCTCTTAAAGTTTATTTTAAGGATAATAAGGCAAAGATATCTCTTGGAGTTTGCCGTGGTAAAAAGAATTTTGATAAGAGGGAAACGATTAAAGAAAGAGATCAAAAGCGAGAAATGCAAAAGGCAAGTAAATATAAAAATCGTTTGTAACTTGCTTTTTTTTCATTTTGTGATATAATTTAGGACAAGCTGGGGATGATATGGTTTCGACGAGAACATGAGACGAGTAGATGGCAAGTCGTAAGCTTACGTTACAAGCAAAATTAAATATAACTGGAAACAGTAATCAATTAGCTTTCGCTTAATAATTTAGGAAGCATCTTATCTTACTTTTCTCTATGGAGTAGGAATAGGATTCATTTTAATAGAGTATATTCTAAATTTGTCTAAGGTTTAGAATGAATTTATTAGACTAGTTTATTTCTTTGGTCGTTAACTACTTTGGAAATAGGCGAATTTGAATTAGTTGACTAAGCTTGTAGAAGTTTACTTTGTCTGGTTTTCGGACAGGAGTTCGATTCTCCTCATCTCCACCAGAGAAGAATCTGCTCGAACTTTTATAGTTTTGAGCTTAATGATAAATATCAATTCTAGAAATGGAATTGATTTTTTGTTTTGTAAGAAAGTGAGGAGATTCTTAAAATGGTAACGATAAGAAATGAAAAAATCGA
>CAJUCU010000037.1:7464-12660 GCA_910585335.1 uncultured Bacilli bacterium | reverse complement strand
TTTCTTCTTTTGTGATATAGAATAAATTACTTTTGACTAAAAGGTTGACTGTTTTTTATTATATTTTGTTATGCTCCTCTCTCTTTACTTTTCGACATATTTCGACAATGATTCTGACTATTAATAAAGAAAAAGTCTATAGAAAAATACTCATTTATTACCAAATTATGACAAAAATAGATACTCAATATTGAAAAAAATGTCTTATTATCGTATAATTATCATAGATAAAGAATAAGATTTTTAGTATTTCGGCTATCATAAAGTATCTACCTTTGTGATTTAGATTAAAGTCTTGATATAGGCTTTTTTGTTGATGACACTGATTATATTGAAATATTTTTATAAAAAAAGATGTAGGACGACAGATTCTACATCTTTTACTTATTTTTATCTTAATCTTCTAAAATATTTTTTAGTACTATCGTTTTAATTTTTGACATTTCTTCTAGTGTTGTTGCAATACCTTCATTTCCGATTCCAGAATGTTTCCATCCACCAAAAGGCATTTCTGCTGAACGATAGAAACTTGCACCATTAATAATAGCCCCACCAACTTCTAGCTCTGTTGCTACTTTAAATGCTGTTTTCATATTGCTTGTGATAATATTTCCACATAATCCATAGGTTGATTGATTGGCAATTTCGATTGCTTCTTCTATTGAATTAAATCCACAAATTGGAATAACTGGACCAAAAATTTCCATATCCTTCATAACATCCATATCTCTTGTTACTTCTGTTAAAATTGTAGGTTCAAAGAAAGCTTTATTACGACGACCACCATAAGTTAGGTGTGCCCCCTCTTCTAATGTCTTTCTTACTTGCTCTTCTACTGTTATAGCAGCTTGTTCTGTAATTAGACATCCAATTTCTGTATCCTCTTCCTCTGGCATCCCTACTTTTAACGTATTTAATTTTTCAATTACACGTTTGGTAAATTCCTCTTTGATATCATTATGGATTAAGAAACGCTTACTAGCACAACATACTTGTCCAGTATTATATAGACGTCCCCAAACAAGTTCTTCTATTGCCAAATCTAAATCTCCATCTTTATCCACAATAAAAGCATCATTTCCACCTAACTCTAACATTACATGAGATAGATTCTTACTTGCGGTTGCCATTGTTTCCATTCCTACTGCTGTAGAGCCTGTTACACTTACTAAGTGGACCCCTTTATGACTAGCAAGGGCATGTCCTACTACTCTTCCGTTTCCTGATATACAGTTAATGACACCATCTGGAATTCCTGCTTCTCTTAACAGTTCGCAATAACGATGAAGTGTTAGTGGATTGCAAGTAGATGGTTTTACAATAACACTATTTCCCATGATTAAAGCAGATGGTACTTTTTGACCAAATAAGTCACAAGGGAAATTAAATGGAATAATACATGCTACTACCCCTAGTGGTTGACGAATCGTCATTTGCATTGTCTTTTCTTGACCTGCCTCAGAACCTGCTGGAATCGTAATTCCATATAAATGTTTTGCTTTTTCCACATATCCATACACAAACGTTCTTGTATTTTTTATTTCTGCTCTTGCTTCTGTGATTGGTTTTCCTGTTTCTCTACACAAAAGTTTTGCTAATTCTTCACTATTTTCTTCTACTAAATCCACAAATTTTTCTAGGATTCTTCCTCTTTCATGAAGAGGGACTTTAGCCCATTTTTTCTGTGCTTTTTCTGCAAGACGTACAACTTGATCTACATCCTCTTCTGTTGAATTTGGAACAGTATCAATGATTTCTCCTGTGGCAGGATTGATTACCTCCACTGTTTCATTATTACTAGCATCTAAATTTTTATCACCAACAATATTTTTCACGTTACCCTCCTATTCTTTTCCAAAGGCTGTAAATGATAGCATTAAGCCTCCACAAGTATTCGCACTGTGCTCAAAATAACCATATTCTCCAAATGTAAATACTGTAATAAATGGTACTCCTTTTGCCTCTTTTAATAGTTGCTTATGTACTTCTGGCAAACGTTTTCCAATTCCTAATTTTCTTCCACCACAATGTACTAGAACATAAGCTCCTGCTTCTGTTGACATTTTTTTCTTTAATGCCTTCATTGTATCTCCAGTAGAATCAATTAATTCGTCTACTGTAGCCTCTAGTTGAACCACTGCTGTTTTTTCTGCTAGATGATTTCCAAGATTCATTGTATTATCTGAATTTCCAACCATAGGATGACGTACTGCCATTAAATTTCCTAGTGGATCTTTTACTCCAAGAGGCTTTCTAATAGATGCTACTAAAAGATTGGTTCCACGTAGTTCTTTGGCATCTTTTTTAATCCATTCTCCATATTTTACTAATGCTTTTTCTCCATCTATAGAACATAAAGTACGATTGTTTTCTACTTTTGTAATAATTCCACATTTTTTAGTTTCACGATAAGCACCTGTATAAATAGTTTCTACGTCATTGTCTGTATAGAAGAATGCAACGGCAACACCATTTGAAAATACTTTATCATTACAAATAATTTTCCATTTTCCTTCTACAGTATCATCAGCAGCGCTTCCTCCAAAACATGGAACATCTCCGATTACATCTTGAATTCCAAGTAAATATTCTTCTTCCTCTTTTGGACTTGCTACCATATAAAAGTATGATGGTGCTCTAGTGCTTCCAGCATCTTTTACCGCTTCCATTGCTACTTTTCTACCAATGTTTCTGGCATTTCTTCCGCCTTCATGGCAAGCAACTCCTACTTCCAATTTAGAGTCATCCATCATTAGCATTCCACTAAATCCATTAGGAGATGCTACAATTCCTTCTGGTACTATAATAGCACCACTACTTGTACATCCAATAATAGGAGCATCTGTTACATTTTTTACTCCTCTTACTACTTCTTTTACATTCGATAATACTGAAGTATATAAGAAACCAATTTTAGGTTTTAATCCTTTCTTTGCATTTTTGGCTGTTGTTACACCTGAGATATAACTATCAGCATCCATACTATAACCAACATTTGACTTTAACATTTTCTTCACTCCTCTTTATTCTTATTTGTAAGCCTTTTTATATAAATTTAGAATATCTTCTTCGTTGACTTTTCGAACATTTCCTGGTGTACATACATCCTCTATCGCTTGATGGGCCAGTTTTTCCAAATCACTTTCCCTCACACCAATTTCTTCTAAGGTTTGAGGGATTCCTATTTTTCTTGATAACTCTTTGATGGCTTCTACCACTCTTTCTACCGCTTCTTTTCCTGATAAATGAGTCATATCAAAACCGAATGCTGTACCCATATTACGGAATAAGTTCTCACAAACTTCTCCATTGAATTCTAAGACATATGGTAAGAGTATTGCATTGGCTATGCCATGTGGCGTATCATACATTGCTCCTAGAGAATGTGCCATTGAATGAACAATTCCTAAACCAACATTAGAAAATCCCATTCCTGCTATATATTGTCCAAGACCAACCTGTTCGATTGCTAGAGAATCTTTTTCATTCACCGCTGGTTCTAGATTTTTATAAATTAGAGCCATGGCATTAATATGAAACATATCAGTCATTGTCCAAGCAACTTTTGTTGTATAGCCTTCCATTGCATGTGTTAGGGCATCCATTCCTGTTGCTGCTGCAAGTAATGGCGGCATTTTTTCCATTAAATCTGGATCTATGATTGCAACTAATGGAATATCATGTGGATCGATACAAACCATTTTCTTCTGCTCTACTTCATCCGTAATTACATAATTAATTGTAACTTCTGCTGCTGTTCCACTTGTGGTTGGTATCGCAATTAGTGGCAATGACTTTTTCTTGGTTGGTGCTGTTTTATCAAGAGATACTACGTCACTAAACTCTGGATTGGTCATAATAATACCAATAGCTTTGGCAGTATCTATTACACTTCCTCCTCCAACTGCAATTAAAACATCTGCTCCTACTTGCTTACAAGCAGAAACTCCGTTTTTTACATTTTCTACCGTTGGATTTTGTTTAATATCTAGAAAAATACGATAAGAAATGCCTTCTTTTTCTAAGATATCGGTAACCATTTGACTTACCTTTGCATCCATCAGTGGTTGATCTGTGATAACAAGAGCCTTTTTAAAATCATGATCTTTGATTTCAGTGATGACTTCTTTTCTAGCGCCTCGTCCGAAATAGGATCTTTCATTTAAAATCATTCTATTTACCATTCCACTAACCTCCCTATTATTTTTATTATAACACAAAAAAGAATAGGAAAAATACTTTTTTGCAAAATTCGACAAAAATATCATTCTTTATTGTCAATACTATCTGCCTTAAAAATAAAAAAAGAAAGGTTCTATCTGTTGAATCTTTCTCTTTATTTTAATGGTTCACTTGATATACTATTTAAGGAAAAGTCAGCTTTTCTTCCTAAACGATAAGCATAATAACCAGCAGCGGCAATCATTGCAGCATTATCTGTACAATATTTCATTGGCGGCACAGATACTTCTACACCTATTTTCTCTGCCATTTCACTAATTTCATCTCGTAATTTTTTATTTGCTGCTACTCCACCTGCTATAATTAAGTGTTTCATCTTTTTATCAAGAAGTGCTTTTTTTGTTTTAGAAACAACACTTTCGACTGTTACTTTTTGAAAAGAGGCGGCTAAGTCTTCTTTTCTTAATATATTACCACGTTGTTCCTCATTATGTGAGAGATTAATTACAGCACTTTTTAGACCACTGAAAGAAAAATTATAGCTGTCATCTTTTAAAGGTACAGGTAATTGGTAAGTTGGTTCTCCCTCTACTGCTAATTTATCTATCTTCGGTCCTCCAGGATATTCTAGTCCAAGTACTCGTGCTACTTTATCATAGCATTCGCCTATGGCATCATCTAGTGTTCCTCCTAATTTTTGAAAATCAAAATGATCTTTCATTTCAATTAGTTCTGTGTGTCCACCACTTGCTACTAATGCTAGTAGTGGAAACTCTAACGGTTTTACTAGACTATTGGCATAGATATGTCCTGCAATATGATGAATTGGTATTAACGGTTTGTTATAAAGATATGCTAGTGTTTTCGCTGCTTCTAAACCAATTAAAAGTGAGCCAATTAAACCTGGTCCATAAGTAATTGCAATGGCATCTACATCTTCTATTTTCATATTTGCTTTTTCTAAACATTCTTCTAGGACAAATGTAATATTTTTTACATGATGACGAGAAGCAA
>CAJUCU010000037.1:0-7454 GCA_910585335.1 uncultured Bacilli bacterium | reverse complement strand
TCAGGCACTACTCCCCCATACTCTTCATGAATATCAATTTGTGAAGAAATGACAGTGGCTATATCCTCACAGCCATTTTTGATAATAGATACACTAGTCTCATCACAACTACTTTCTATTCCTAATATATAAACATCTTTCATTTTTTATCACTCTTTTCCATTAGAATCCCATCTATCCCTTGATAATATTTTTCTCTTATTGCCACTTTTTTAAATCCATATTTTTGATAGAGATGATAAGCCACATCATTATTTTCTCTTACTTCTAGTGTTATACTTTTATCCACAGTTTCTGTGAGTTTTTTTAAAAGTTTTTTCCCAATTCCACAGTTTCTGTGGATATTTTCTACTTCGAAATGATTGATTTCCACACGGTCATAGATTTCACTATAATAAATATAGCCTAATACTTCTTTTTCCACATATAACAAGTATTTTCCAAAGGGATTATATTCTAGTTCCTGTTTTACTTCTTCTTTTTTTAAAAATCCAGTTGGCAAGTGGTCTATATTATCTTTCGTTATTTCTTTAAACATTTTTAATTCTTCTTTTCTTCTGCTTCTGTTAATTTTAAATAGTCCGGGTTTACAGCATGAGGATTTATGGTTTCTCTTTCTTTACAAAAATTTACAATTTTTAAAATATCTGGCGAATACGGTTCACGTGTTGTTATTTCTTCTATTTCATCATTTGTAATTACAACATAGTCATCTACTTCACTTAGTTGTTCTAATAGAATTTCTAATTTTATATGCTGTGGTTTTATCAGTGTTTTTCCAGTGTTATCGTATGCTCCTGCAAAAACATAGTCACGTCTTGCATCCATCATTGGTACTTTTACTTTTGCGCTTTCAGATGAGATGGCCATTGCTTCTAGAGATGTGATAGTCGTTATTGGAATATTTAGACTCCACGCATAAACTTTAGCAACGGTAATACCTATTCTTATTCCTGTAAATGACCCTGGTCCATTTACGACAATAATTTTATCTATTTGTTCTGGTTTTAGTTTTGCAATTTCAAATAAACGAATTATCTCTGGAAGTGTTTCTTTTGATAAATCATGATCCAATCTCTTTTTGCACTCTGCTAATACTTTATCATCACTAGTTATTCCCGCATATAAAAAACTTGAGGATGTGTCTATATACAAACTTCTCATAGCACCGCCTCACATAAGTCTTCATATTTTTTACCATGTGGAGTGATTACGAATATACGTTTTTCTTCATCAATTACCTTGATTTTAATATCTAGGCGTTTATCTGGCAAATAGTCTGTAATGGTATCTGCCCATTCAATAATCGTAATTCCACCTTTTTTATAGTACTCTTCAATTCCAAGCTCTTCTACTTTTCCATCTAGACGGTATACATCCATATGATATAGTGGCATTTCTCCTGTTTGGTATTCTTTTATAATATTAAAAGTTGGACTCGTTACGTCTTCTGTTATTTCTAGGGCATGGGCAAATCCTTTTGTAAATACTGTCTTCCCACTTCCTAAGTCTCCTTCTAAACAAATTACCATGTTTTTGAACTTTTCTGATTCTATATTTTGTGCCAGTTCAATAGTATCTTGTTCGTTGTAAGTTGTTACTTTATAATCCATAAATTTCACCTCTTGTAGCCTTTCCATAAATTATTATAGCAAAGTCTTATTTCGCTTTTCAAGAGTTATGACATTATTTCACATTCTTAGTGTTAAGTCATACTGATACTCTTATTTAATATAGGACTTTACTTTACATTTAAAACTATCTTCACAAGTTTTTTTATCCATTGTGCTGTATTTTTCTTTATTACAATCTTTTGTATATTTATCTATCATGATACTTCCAAAAGTTACTTCTTTTTCTTTGACATTTGCATATTTTCTGTCGATTAAAACGCTTAATTGTGTGAGCAAATCCACTTTTTCTTTTTTGTCTATGTTAGACATTGTAATGTATTCGGCACTATCCAATAAAAATTCTAAACCTATTTCGTTTACTTTTTCTTGATAGCTGCTATATGATGACGTTACTTTTTCTTGTAGATAATCCATTATTTTTAGAGAGTCTAGGATACTTTGTAGTGAGTACCACTGTTTATTGCTGAAGGAATCTATATTGTCACTACAATAGTAATACTTAGAATATTCTGATACAATCATTTGATTGCTTTTCATGTGCATTAGAAAAGTAAAAGCAGAGTCTTCAAAGCGACAATGTTCTATAAATCTATCATCCCCAATTAACTCTCGTTCAAAAAGACGCATGCAGGAAGAGGCGCCTCCTTCCATTAAGGGGACATTCGGTTTTCGAAAATCGATGATATCTTTAGGTTTATAATCTAGTAGAATGCTAGTACTCATGGCAATTTTCATATTACTTTCTTCTAGTGCTTTCTTTAGTGTTTCAAAATAGTTAGAATCAATGTAATCATCACTATCTATGAAACCGATATAGGTGCCAGTAGCCATATCTATTCCTTTATTTCTGGCAATACTTACGCCTTCATTCTTAGAAAGTGTATGCATTTTGAATCTAGGATCATGGTTACAAAACAGTTCCATAATCTCTAAGCTTTTGTCAGTTGAAGCATCATTTATTAGGATAAACTCTATATCTTTTTCTGTTTGTCTTTGAAGCGAGTTTAAGCATCTAACTAGAAAACTTTCTGTATTATAAATTGGTACGATTACACTAATTTTAGCCATTTTTTCTCCTCTCTACTTTTTTATCATTGCTTTTATTTTTGTTTTAAAATAGTCTTCACATTCTTTTTCTTCCATTGTTAGATATTCTTTTTGCATCTTTTTATCTCGATACTTAAATAATGTATCAAAGTCAGAATAGATGTGATAATTCATTAACTCTTTTTTATATTTTTTTGCAATTAGAGCATCTAAGTGATTCACAAGTGGACTGCATTCTTCTGGTGGTAGAAAGCTGTCTAATAAATCTGATACCATTAGCGTGTAGCTTAAGTTTATATCTTTTACTTGATTTTCATAAATTGCATATTCTGGTAGTTCTACTTTTTCTTTTAGATAATTCGTTATTTTAAAAAGATCCAAAACACTTTGAGGTGTTTCTTTGTTGATATAATTGAAACAGTTTTGATTGTCTCTACAATAATGGTACTTTGTATTCCTTCCAATTATGATTCTTTGCGCTTTCATTTGCATAAAGAAGGTAAAAGCGATATCTTCAAAACGACAATGCTCTATAAAGCGTTCTGTTCCAATTAAATCTCTTTCGAAAAGTCGCTGCCAACAATAGGCACCACCTAGAGTAATGGTAATTTTGTCCTTTTCAAAATCCACAACTTCTCCTGCTTCAAAACTGCCTAATAATGCTGTTTCGCTGATAGAAATTGGTGCTTTTTTCTGGTTTATTGCTTCTAGGAGTTTTTCATAATAATCTAAATCGAGATAATCATCACTATCTACAAAACCAATATATTGACCAGTTGCTTGTTCTATTCCTTTATTTCTGGCAATACTTACTCCTTGATTTTTAGAATTGGTAATAATTTTAAATCTAGGATCCTTCTTTTGATAATCTTCCATTATTTCTAAACTGTTGTCATTAGACGCATCATCAATCAATATAAACTCTATATCTTTTTCTGTTTGGTTTTTTAGTGAGTTTAGACACCGTCTTAAATAATCTTCTGTATTGTAAATTGGTACAATTATACTAATTTTAGCCATTTTGCTCATCTCTTTTTTCGTTTCTATTATAGCCATATTAGTACTAGTTTGCAAGAAATATTAAGTTAAATAAATATTTTTACTTTTTTTAAATAATGTGAAGCTTATATTTATTAAATTAAAAACGTCGATATATGAATATCAACGTTATAAACAAAAAAAATTCTTGGCAACGTCCTATTTTCGCGATATAACTATCGTCGGCGCTGAAGGGCTTAACTTCTGTGTTCGGGATGGGAACAGGTGTACCCCCTTCGCTATCGTAACCAAGAAAATATATAGAGAAACAATTCTCCGAAAACCTAAGATATCGTGTTCATCAAATTAATTAAATAGGATTAAATCCTCGATCTATTAGTACTAGTCAGCTCAACATGTCACCATGCTTCCACCTCTAGCCTATCAACCTCGTAGTCTTCAAGGGATCTTACTATATACATATGGGAAAACTCATCTCAAAGGAGGCTTCCCGCTTAGATGCTTTCAGCGGTTATCCTTTCCATACATAGCTACTCTGCACTGCAACTGGCGTTACAACAGATACACCAGAGGTATGTCCATCCCGGTCCTCTCGTACTAAGGATAGCTCTCTTCGTTCTGAACCCAGCTCGCGTGCCACTTTAATGGGCGAACAGCCCAACCCTTGGAAGCGACTTCACCTCCAGGATGTGACGAGCCGACATCGAGGTGCCAAACACCACCGTCTATGTGAACTATTGGGTGGTATCAGCCTGTTATCCCCAGGGTAACTTTTATCCGTTAAGCGACGACCATTCCATACTGAATCGTCTGATCACTAAGCCCTACTTTCGTATCTGCTCGACTTGTTGGTCTCGCAGTCAAGCTCCCTTATACCTTTACGCTCTATGAATGATGTCCAACCATTCTGAGGGAACCTTTGGGCGCCTCCGTTACTTTTTGGGAGGCGACCGCCCCAGTCAAACTGCCCACCAGACACTGTCCCTGATCCAGATCATGGACCTAGGTTAGAAATCCAATATACTAAGGGTGGTATTCCAAGGATGACTCCGTTAGAACTGGCGTCCTAACATCAACGTCTCCCACCTATCCTCTACATAGTATACCGAACTTCAATATCAAGCTACAGTAAAGCTCCATGGGGTCTTTCCGTCCTGTTGCGGGTAACCTGCATTTTCACAGGTATTAAGATTTCACCGAGTCTATGGTTGAGACAGTGCCCAGATCATTACACCTTTCGTGCGGGTCAGAACTTACCTGACAAGGAATTTCGCTACCTTAGAATCATCGACTTGCGTCTATTCTAAGCACTCCTCTTAACCTTCCAGCACTGGGCAGGTGTCAGCCCCTATACATCGTCTTACGACTTAGCAGAGACCTGTGTTTTTGGTAAACAGTTGCCTGGGCGTCTTTAGTGCCGGTTAACAAAGTTAACCACCCCTTATCCCGAAGTTACGGGGTTATTTTGCCGAGTTCCTTAACAATAGTTCTCTCGCTCACCTTAGGATTCTCTCCTTGACCACCTGTGTCGGTTCTGGGTACGGGTACCTATATGATTAACCCTAGAAACTTTTCTTGGAAGCGTGGCGTCAAAGGATTTCGCTACTAATGTAGCTTCACCATCACACTTCAGCTTAACTATAAACGGATTTCCCTATTTATAAACCTTTGTGCTTAGACCAGAATCCAATAACTGGCTCCTTTTAGCCTTCTCCGTCATTCCATCAGTCATATAGGTAGTACAGGAATATCAACCTGTTGTCCATCGGCTACGCCTCTCGGCCTCGTCTTAGGACCCGACTAACCCTGGGCGGACGAACCTGCCCCAGGAACCCTTAGTCAAACGGTGGATGGGATTCTCACCCATCTTGCGCTACTCACACCGGCATTCTCACTTCCAAGCGCTCCAGCTGTCCTCACGGTCAACCTTCAGTGCACTTAGAACGCTCCCCTACCACTCATGCATAAGCATGAATCCGCGATTTCGGTATTGTACTTAGCCCCGGTACATCTTCGGCGCAGTGTCACTCGACTAGTGAGCTATTACGCACTCTTTAAAGGATGGCTGCTTCTAAGCCAACCTCCTAGCTGTTTTGACAACTCCACATCCTTTCCCACTTAGTACAAATTTTGGGACCTTAATCGGCGATCCGGACTCTTTTCCTCTCGCGCATGGACGTTATCACCCACACGCTGACTCCTGAGCATGCTAACCACGGCATTCGGAGTTTGATTACATTCAGTACCCCTAGATGGGGCCATCACATATTCAGTGCTCTACCTCCGTGGCGCTAAATCTCAAGGCTAGGCCTAAACCTATTTCGGGGAGAACCAGCTATATCCGAGTTCGATTGGAATTTCACCGCTAGCCACAAGTCATCCGCGCACGTTTCCGGGTACGTCGGTTCGGTCCTCCATTTGGTTTTACCCAAACTTCAACCTGCTCATGGCTAGATCACTCGGTTTCGGGTCTAATACTGCATACTAAAGCGCCCTATTAAGACTCGCTTTCGCTTCGGCTCCGTCTCTTCAACTTAACCTCGCATGCAACATTAACTCGCCGGTTCATTCTGCAAAAGGCACGCCATCATCCATTAACGGACTTTGACTTTTTGTAAGCACATGGTTTCAGTATTCTATTTCACTCCCCTCCCGGGGTTCTTTTCACCTTTCCCTCACGGTACTTGTTCACTATCGGTCACTAGAGAGTATTTAGCCTTGCGGGATGGTCCCCGCTGATTCCGACGAAATTCCACGTGTATCGCCGTACTCAGGATACCTCAGAGAGATTATCAAATTTCGCTTACAGGACTATCACCTACTACGGTTTATCTTTCCAAATAATTCAGCTATTTGATAATTTTGTAACTCTCATATAGAGGTCCTACAACCCCAACTCCGAAAAGTTGGTTTGGGCTATTCCCTGTTCGCTCGCCACTACTAAGGGAATCGATTTTTCTTTCTTTTCCTCCAGCTACTAAGATGTTTCAGTTCACTGGGTTGCTCTCTCTATTGCTATGTATTCACAATAGGATAACAGTGCATTACCACTGCTGGGTTTCCCCATTCGGAAATCTCCGGATCAAAGCTACTTACCGCTCCCCGAAGCATATCGTTGTTCGTCACGTCCTTCATCAGCTTCTAGTGCCAAGGCATCCGCCATGCGCCCTTACTAATTTAACCACCATTTAATTTGATATTTCTATCCTAATTTGATGAGATTTTAAATAACTATACACTTAATAAATATAGTTACTTGTTATATGAAAGGCTCGTTGCTTTCATATAACCACAATATCTAAGTTTTCAAAGAACTATTTCTTGAGAGAATGATCTCTCAAAACCAAGTAAAACGTTGTTTGTAGCTAGTTTAAGGAAATATACTCCTTAGAAAGGAGGTGATCCATCCCCACCTTCCGGTAGGGATACCTTGTTACGACTTCACCCCAGTCGCCGATCCTACCTTCGATGGCCCCCTCCTAAAAGGTTAGGCTACCAGCTTCGGGTATTACCGACTCCCATGGCGTGACGGGCGGTGTGTACAACACCCGGGAACGTATTCACCCCGACATTCTGATTCGGGATTACTAGCGATTCCAACTTCATGGAGTCGAGTTGCAGACTCCAATCCGGACTGGGACTGGCTTTGGAGATTTGCTCCACCTCACGGTATTGCGTCTTATTATACCAGCCATTGTAGCACGCCTGTAGCCCTGGACGTAAGGGGCATGATGATTTGACGTCATCCCCACCTTCCTCCGGTTTGTCACCGGC
>CAJUCU010000036.1:9328-13147 GCA_910585335.1 uncultured Bacilli bacterium | reverse complement strand
TCTCTCCAATTTGTTTTACCTAAAACTTCTTCTTTATTTAAAGTATTAGAGATAGTTTGATAAGAATTTCCATTATAATATAAATCAAATATTCTTTCTACAATATCTTTAGTAGAATAATCAACCACTAATTTTTTATCTTCGTGTTTATAACCTAGTGGGGCTTGATTTGGAATGTGCCCTTGCTTAATCGCTCCTGCTAAACCTATTTTGGTTCTTTCACTTGTTCTTTCTATTTCATTTTGAGATACACTCATTAAAAGCCTAGATATCATTTTACCGTTTGCATTAGTTGTATTTATTTCATCATTAACACAATCTAGGTAAGCATCATTTTCATCTAAAAAGGTCATTAACTTTTCCCAATCATAAATACTTCTTGTTATTCTATCTAATTTTAAGGCTACCATAGTATTTATTTTCTTACTTTTGATATCTTCCTTTAATCTTTCAAATTCAGGTCTTAAATTGCCTGTTTTAGCACTTATTCCAGCATCTGTATAATAATCTACAATCTCATAACCTTTAAACTTACAAAATATCTCTAATCTTTCTTTTTGTTCTGGTAAACTAAAACCTTCACGAGCCTGATCTTCAGTTGATACTCGCATATAAAGACCACATAATTTCTTTTCTTCCATCTATTATCACTCTCCCTTTTCCAAAGAAAAAGGTGTCAAAAGTATTAAGTGCTTAATACTACTGACACCTCTTAAAGTTTAAATTTTTATAAAATATCTTCTGATAATAATTCTATCATTATTTTAAGAAATGTCAATTCTTGTCAAATTAAATACCTTTCAAATAATCTTCTAATTCTGATAATTTAATTTTTTGAGAAAAGTTTTTAATATAAATCTCATTAGAATAATTAAAAGCAAAAAATGTTATACCTTTAATGATAATCTTGTGTGGTTCTACATATGAAAGATTAGTTTTATCTACCTTATGAATAAAACCATTTATAAAAGTAGGAGTAGTATGTGAAAACTCACATATAAATTCTAATCTTTGTTTTAAAGATTCATCAAAAGTTATTTCTTGCTTAATAATGTTTATCATAGACACCATCCTTTCTTGGTAGGATGATTTTCCCTATAACGAAAAAATCAACCCAAATTGAGTTGATATTTATATATAAAGTTCGAATAGTTCGAACAGATTCGACACTGGTGCGTTTGCAAAAGGGGTTTTGCACTTCTTCATATAAAGTTCATTAATATTTGATAAATCAATTATAACGCCTTATTAAGTAACAAGCAATGCATTTTATGACAAAAATGAAAAAGACCTAGAGCTTCTAAAGTTTTCTAGGCACTTTTCAATATTATTATATGATATAAATTTATAATTATACAATGTAATAACCCTGATCAAATCCCATTACTCTTAATACTTCATCAATAGTAATTGATGTTAAATTAATTTTTAACGTATCTAATTCTTTTGTTATTAAATCTTTCATTTCAATTACTTGGTCATTTTCTAATAATAATTCTAAAGATTTAATTATTATGTACATATTTGTATGTAATACTTTATCTGGTAATTTTTTAGTTTTATCTAGTCTAATATAGAATGTACTTCTATATGTATATAATCTATCATCATGAGCAGCAATATTACGAACTGAAGTTAAATTGCCAAGTATGTTTTTTAGTAATCTATCATTTATAGAAAAAAGTTTACTTATTTTTTGTCTATCTTGTTGCTTCATCAAACCATAGAACTTACTTATTGTTCCAAGTGATAATATTTTAGTAACAACCCAAGGTGGTACAAAACCATATTTTCTCATATAATGATTTACTGCATCATGTTTGCCATTTCCTTTAGTAATTTCATTTTTGATTTCATCAATTAATTTTTCTATATATTCTAAATTATAATCTTTTAGATCAAAATTATTAACATTTAAATAATCCTTTAATCCATATTTTTCTGCAAATAAATTAGCAATTTTTGTTTTTATTACTGCTTCTATTTCAAGAATATATTTTAACATTATTATTTTTAAATTCTTATCAAACTTATACATCGAAAACATTTCTTCAAATGAAGCATTATCTTTATAATTTTTTTCTATTTTAAATATCCACTTATAGGAGTTCACAATAGAATAATATGAATATTTTTCAATTAAATATTTAACATTATCTTTATCCTTTATTGATACACCTTTTGAACTCAATATATCTATTAGTTCTTCTGTTGTTTTAAATTCTTTAGACATTGTTGACCCCTCCTATAAAATGAAAAAGACCTAGGGCTTCAAAAGTTTCCTAGGCACATCTCGATATATAATATACACTATTTATAACGAAATTGTCAATACTTTTGGAATTTTATTTCAAAACTAGTTTTCTAACATATGGTGCTTCATCTGTCAGTGCATATTCAGCTTTTTCATATTTTTGATTAGCAAGATTAACTATTTCTTGTAATCTTTTTTCATCTAATACTTGTGTATTAACATTACAATAACGAATTTTTTCATTGCATAATCCTTGTTTAATTGTATAAGTAGCATTTTGTATACATACATGAGCTACTCTATTATTCTTTAATTGTATGGCTTCATTTGGATTAAGCGGACTTTCATAAAATAAATGTTCCATTCCTGTTAGGTCTGGATAATCAATTGATGCAATATCACCATCGGTAATCAATTCAAAGCTTAATAAACTGCCGATATGATTTCCATATACAAGCGAATAATGACAATTAGGATTAAATCCAAAAATTTTTAATTTAGTTTTACTATTACGTTCTGCTTTATATCTAGTTGCTAATTCTTGAGCCATTTGTCTTATTTTTAATTTTCCATCTTCACTTAAACTTTGTTCATATATTGACAAGTCAATATCTTTACCATATGCTAAATTTAGAATATTACTATGAAGTTGATCAAACCATATACTACCACCAAAATATTTTTCTCTATATAATCCATCATAAAGATTTAATTTCATTTCATTGATTCCTTTAGATGGAACTATTTCTTGAAATAATTCTTTAAAGTCGTTATTTTTATAATAGCAATATAGCTTCTCTTCTAATTCTCCTTCATTTATTCTATAAATTCCATTTTGACATAATAAAGGCAAAAGTAGTGCTACAAAATCATGTTCTGTAAATTGCCTACCTACAAAATTTTCTAAATACTTTTTAGTATCTTCATTTATTACTGACATTAATAAAACCTCCTTGTAATGTATTATATCATAGTTTTGGCCTATTTTTTATTTAAATCATTTTCTTCTAAAAATTAGTCGAAATTTTAGTAACAGGATATGAGAAAACACCACGAAATCTTAGAAGCCTTTTAAATAAAGGCTTTCTAATGATTTTCCATGCACCAATACCTATTTCGCACTTGCGAAATGTATGTACAAGTTTAACTTTTGTATATACAAATACCTTTTTTCTAACCTAAATTCCTTATTTTAAAAGAAAAACTTGTATATACAATTGTAAATACAACCTATTTTTTATCTAAAGATTAAGTTCTAATTCTTCTTCTATAAATAACACTTCTTTTTTATCAGTGCTGTATCTAAAATAGGCTTGTTTATCATCACAATCAATTACTTTAATAGTATCTTTATCATACAAAAATATTTTAATTGAAAATATATTTAGATTCTTTTTAAGATATTGTAATACTCGATATTGATTAATTGTTTCTACACGATTTTTAATTATTTCATCACTTGTTAGTTGTTTCATTTTTAGTTTCCTTTCTTTCATTTTCTTTTGTATATTCAATCAATAGATTTTTATATTGTTGTTCTATTGATTTTGGGATAAACTCTAATA
>CAJUCU010000036.1:7428-9318 GCA_910585335.1 uncultured Bacilli bacterium | reverse complement strand
TGTTTCATCTTTAAAATATTCAAATAATTGTGGTATTAATAGCTTAAAAAATTCATTCATGGCACCTCCTTTCTGCAAACAAAAATGAGATATATTTCTATACCTCAATTTGTAATATTGTAAATTTATTTTTATCAAATTTAGATTTCTTTTCATGTGGAATGATTTGTATAACTTCATCAGAATTTAATTTTGTTATATCAAATAATTCAGTTTGTATCGTATTTTCTTTGATATTATAAAAATTTCTTAATGTACTTATATAACTTTTTGTTGCTTCATCACTTTTTTCATTGGATAAAAGAATATCTCGATCCTCTATGTTTACTATCATATCAAAACAATCATTCCTAAACATAAGTCCAATATTTTCAATTTGATTTTTATTGAAGATAATATTTAAAATAGAAACATTGTGGTTATTATCGCTACTAATTTCTATCTCATCAATATATTTGTTTACGATATATTGTTTTTGTTCTTGACTTAACTGATTCCATAAATTATGTTCTTTTACATATTCTGATTTTAATCTTATTTTTTCTATCTCTTTTAAATTGAAAAATAATTCTACATCTTGTTTATGTTCATTGCTTTGTTTTAAGTCCTTTAATTCAATAATTTTTAGATCTGTATTTTTGATTTCTTTTTCTAAATATTGTTGTTCTTTCTTAAAGTCTTTTGCTGAAATATCACCATTCATAAATGCTTCTTTAATTCTTATTATCTTACCATTTAAATCACTCTTAATATCCTCATATTTCGATATTTCTATTTCAATATCTCGACACATAGAAGGTTTAAAAGAATTATCTACGATAAGGAAAAAATCTAACATATCATTTAAAAATTTAATTAATTCTTTTTCTATTTTCTTTTCACTGATTCTTTTCTTACAACAATTGCATTTATAATAAATATGTTTATCTCCAGTTCCACTTGTACTTGATTCACCACCCATTATTTTATGACATTTAGGACAAAGTATCTTTTGCATAAAAATATAGGTTCTTTTTCGTTTAAAGTTTTTGAGATTTTTCTCTTTCCTTTTTTGAACACATTCAAAAGTAGTTTTATCTATAATAGGTGGTACCACATCTTCAAATATTAAAACATTATCTTTATTTCTTTTTCCATGTTCTATAACCCCAATATAGAGTTTATTAGATAGTATTTTATCTACTGTTGTAGTAGGCCAGTTTCTATTTAATATATTTTCTTTATTAAAAGTATCACATATATAGCAAACTGAATGACCTTCTAAATACATATTAAATATTCTTCTAACAGTATCTGCCTCTATCTCATTAATAACTAACTTTTTACTTTTATCTTTTTTAGTATATCCTAAAGGTGGAGAACCTGAAATATGACCTTTACGAGCTGCACCTACTAGGCCAAATTTAGTTCTTTCTGAAGTTCTTTCAATTTCTAGTTGAGCAAGTATGGTAAGCATCCTAATAAAGAACTTTCCATTGGCATTTCCTGTATTAATTTCTTCTGCCACACTTTCTAAATCACAATGATAATCTTCAAGTAAAGAACATATTGTTTCTAGATCTTTGATAGAACGAGTTAATCTATCTAATTTATAAACTATGATTTTATTAATCTTACCATCTTTCATATCTTGTATCATTTCTTTAAATTTAGGTCTATTCGTATTTTTAGCTGAAACTCCTTCTTCACGATATACTTTATATATTTTATATCCCTTAAATTCACATAGTTTTCGTAGTCTATCTTCTTGTTCATCTAAACTATGACCAAATCTGCTTTGATCTTCAGTTGAAACTCTTGGATAGAGTCCGCATATTATTTCTGTTTCTTCTTTCAAATTATCACTTTCCTTTCTATCTTTAATACGAAAAAACACAAGAGAGTGGATTC
>CAJUCU010000036.1:0-7418 GCA_910585335.1 uncultured Bacilli bacterium | reverse complement strand
CCCTTGTGTATAAGAACAATAACTAAAAACGAATATTTTTTGATAGAATTCAATTCTATCATACCAAGTTTAGCACTAGCATCATGCAATGTCTAGGCAAAAAAGTTGCAAATTTCATGCAAGAATGTTGCAAAAAGTATGCAAAATTATTGCAATCAATAATTTCTATTCATCGCATTTAGAATAGAAATATACTTAGTGATAGAAATAATAACACCCTCATTAGGAAGATATATTTTATCTTCATTTTCATAAAGCAAGGCAACAAGAGTATTCTTTTTGTTACTAACAATAATCTTATGTGGTTCTTGAACACTTAGATTCGTTTTATCAAATTTAATCAAATGTCCATCAATATAATTAATATCAAGATTACCCATACTAACTTTCATTTTTAGTTTCTTTTTAATTTCACAAGGAAATTCTAATGTTTCTATGGTCGTTTTCATATATTTTAATCCCTCCTTTAAGCAATGAAAAAAGCCCATAATATCAAATACTATGAACTTTATATATAAGTAAATCGCTAAAGTGCGACTTTTAACCTCAATGGTGCCTGCGGTCGGACTTGAACCGACACGGTATTGCTACCATTGGATTTTGAGTCCAACGCGTCTACCATTCCACCACGCAGGCAAACTACAAGTAAAAGTATAGCATAGTTTTTACAAATATGCGATAAAATTTTACTTTTTTTAAAATATAGTACTACATTCCTGTTTCCTTATACTTAGACTGATATAAATCTGTCTCACTACTATCATCACTTTCTTCTTCTAAAAACTCTCTCATATCAGGTAAATCATCAATAGTAGCAAGACCAAAATAATCTAAAAACTCGTTTGTAGTCTCATAAAGAATCGGTCTTCCTGGTAAATTGCTACGCCCTGTTTCCTTAATAAGTCCTTTAGCCACTAATTTTCTAATAATCTGATTCGTAGTAACCCCACGAAGTTTATCTACCTGCATTCTAGTAATAGGCTCATTATATGCAATAATAGCCAGTGTTTCTAACGCAGCTTGACTAAGCGTATTCGTCTCTGGATTTTTAATTAATTTCTGATAAAAATGACGATGTTCATATTTCGTTGTAATCTTAAACTTATTCCCTAAAAAATCAATACGAATCCCCCTACTATCAGACTCATATTCACTCTTTAATGCTAACACCAATTTTTTTGATTCTTCTTCATCAATTTCTAAAGTCTTCCCAATTTGTTCTAAAGTGAGCCCTTCCTCACCTACCACAAATAAAAGACCCTCTAATACTGCTTTTAAATTCATTATGTCACCTCACATATTATGTCATCAAATGTATCCTTTTGAACAATTTTTAACTCCTTACTTTTGGCCATTTCAAGTACTGCTAGAAACGTTGCAACAATATATTCTTTAGATACTTCAGGGAAAAGTTCAAAAAAAGAAACACGCTTTTTCTCTCCTAAAATCCGCTTAATATCATGACGCCTAGAAGAAACTGAAATTTCTCTTACCGTAACCTTGGTAGAAAGTGGTTTCATCTCTTTTTTTCTTTGCAAATACTTCTTAAAAGCATCCACTAAATCATCGATACTAACATCACTTTCTAAAGTAGTATCATCCTCTATAAACTGTGAATAATTCTCAGGTGCTTTCGTATAAAACTTTTGCCTACTCTCTTCTTTCTCTTTTAAAGCCTTAGTAATCTCCTTATAAGCTTGATATTCTAAAAGTCTATTAATCAATTCTTCTCTAGGGTCTTCCTCCTCTTCTACTTCTTCATCACTAGAACTTTTAGGAAGAAGCATTCGAGATTTCATTTCAATAAGTTCTGAAGCCATTACCAAATATTCACTAGCAATCTCCAAGTTGAGATTTTCTTCTTGCTCAATATATTTTAAATACTGCTCTGTAATACTTTCAATCTCAATTTCTAAAATATCCATCTTACTTTCTTTAATCAAATGTAAAAGTAAGTCAAGAGGTCCCTCAAACTCCGAAATTCTAATATCCAAATTCACTCTATCACTTCCAGACTCTAATAGTATTGTATCATAATTCTACTGTTTATGATATAATTTTTCTAGGTGATAGAAATGAAAAGATTTCACATGATAGATGAAGATTTTATTTGTGAAAATTGTAACAAAGAAGTAAAAGCACTGAAATATACAGCAAGAGACCATTGTCCTTATTGCCTTTATTCTAAACACGTAGATATTTTCCCAGGAGATAGAAAGAATAGATGCAAAGGACTACTAAAACCCACAGGTATAGAGAAGTTCAAAGATACATACAAAATTTTATATACTTGTGAAAAATGCAAAGAGTCTCATAAAAATATTGTGGCAAAAGATGATTCGATGGATGAAATTATTACACTATCTACAAAAATATAGTTAACTTAAAAAAGCTTTCCTACATTTTGGAAAGTTTTTTCATTAATTTTTTGGTTTAAAGAATAAGGAAAAGATAAATGAAAAGATAATCGCTGCTGTAATACCAGAAGCAGTAAGATCAAACATCCCCATCACAATTCCAATTGGTCCCATCACATCTACTTTAGCAAGTGCACCATGAATTAATAAATGACCAAAACTAGTAATAGGAACCATCGCTCCTCCACCTACCACTTCGACGATTTTATCATAAATACTAAAAGTATCAAGCGCCGCACCTACTACTACTAAAATACTGGTAATGTGTCCTGGAGTCAGTTTGGTATTATCCAAAATAATCTGCGAAATCATACAGATAAATCCTGCGAATAAAAATGAATATAGAAAAATCATTCTGCCACCTCCAAACTAACGGCATGGGCAATACTTAAAATATTTTCTTTTTGATAAACAAATGTTGGTGAAAAAAGGGCTCCCGTTGCTACTAACAAAACACGCTTTAATTCTTTCTTTTTAAGTTTATCCACAACCATTGTAAAATTAACTAAAGCACTACACACTGGTCCAGAGCCACCAGCCTGCACTTGGCTCTGACGTTCTGTATCATATAAAATAACACCACAGTCATTATAATTTTTACTTAAATCAATTTTATACTCCTCCATCATATAATCCTTCAAAATCTCTTTACCATATTTACCAAGGTCACCTGTTAAAATTAAATCATAATAACTAGCATCTCGCTTCATCTCTGTTAAATGTCTATAAATCGTATCTGCTGCTGCCCCGGCCATTACAGCCCCCATATGAAAAGGATCCGTTTGATTATAGTCAATAATTCGTCCAATAGTACCAGATTCTACTCTAATTGGACTCTTCTCAGAAGAAAGTAAAGCAGAAGCACCACCTGTTGCTGTAAAAGTAGCTGTCATTGGTTTAGGTGCACCATACTCAGTTGGATTTCGAAACTGCTTCTCACTAGACATATTATGAGAACTGGTAGCAATCACTACATTCTTCTTCCGTTTAGAATCAATGAAAGTAGAGGCTAAAATCATTGCTTCCATACTCGTTGCACAAGCACTATAAACTCCTAAAAAAGGTGCCGATAAAGGACTTCCAGCATAACTAGAAGCAGTAATCTGATTTAGTAAATCTCCAGAAATCACTAAATCAATTTCATCTTTTTTAATTCCTTTTTTCTTTAATAACATATTAAGACTCTCTTGTAATAACTTTACTTCTGCTTTCTCCCATGAGTCTGCCCCACAATACAAATCATCATACTTTTTATCAAAGTATTTACTTAAAGGTCCATTCTTCTCATAAGGACCAACAACGGTTGCAGTCTCATGTAAATAAACATTTTTATATTTAGAACTCATACTCCACCTCCGATTAAAAGACGTATTATTCCAAAAAACCAAGCAGAAACAACACCATATAAAATGACAGATCCTGCTAGTTTAAAAATATTACTACCAAGTCCAAAGATAGGTCCCTCTTTTCGGTAGTCAATCGCCGCAGAAGTCATAGAATGAGCGAATCCTGTAATAGGAATCAAAAGTCCACATCGTGCAAAATTAACTAAATTATCAAAGAATCCTAATGCTGTACAAAGAGAAGCAATAAAAATTAAAGTAATCATCATAAATACAGAAGCTTCACTTCTTGAAATATGAAATTTTTGACAGAATACCTGAATGAGAACTTCTCCAAGTAGTCCGACTAATCCTCCGACAATGAAAGCAATAACTGCGTGCATACCACGTTCTTCTTTTGGTTTATGTCGGCTTACTACTTTGTCATACTTTTTATTTACCATATTAATCACCATTACTAGTATTAGAATATTTTCCCATTCTATACAAAAAAAAGAAAATTTCTAGAATTTTCTTAAAGTCTCGTTTTTAATTTATTTAATACTTTACTCTCCTTTCTAGAAACTTGCACTTGTGAAATTCCCAAGTTGTGGGATACTTCTTGTTGTGTTAAATCCATAAAATAGCGACTATAAATCAATTGTTGATCTTCACTATCTAATGCGGCAAGTTCTGTTTTCAAATCTAACATTTCCGAGGTCAATTGTTTTTCTTCACAACCTAGTTGCTGATATAAATTCATATCATCATTCGTCATGGAATCCAAGCTTCTAATCATCTCACCTGAAGCTTTCGCTTCTATTAATTTTTCCTCATCAATTTCCAAAAAGGTAGAAAGTTCAAAATCACTAGGCTCACGCATCAAAGTTTGTCTTAAAACATCGCGTCCTTTTTCAATCGCTCTATTTAATTTTGTCATATCACGACTCACTTTTACTACTCTACTTTCTTGAACATATTTATAGACTTCTCCAAAAATATACTGATAAGCATAAGTAGAAAATTTAACACCTTTCGTCACATCAAAATGTTGATATGCTGAAATCAGTCCCATCATTCCTACTTGATATAAATCATCTTTATCAAAATAACCACCATACTTCGCTACAATACTCCAAACTAAATTTTCATATTCAAGTATGTCGTCCATTTTCTCCTCCTAGCAACTCAAATACCGAAATGCATCTAACTCACTATCTACAAAAAATAACTGCTCACGTCTTGAACCGATATAGTCTTTTCTATCTTGACTAAGACCACACAAAGCGACTTCGCCACAACTAAGAAAAATTTCAATTAATTTATTTCCAATTGCACCAAAGATGGCATCATTTGTAATATTTACTTCATCAAAGTTAATTACTAATCTTTTTGTTCCTTGTTCATATAGAAGATAGTTAATCTCTTCTGAAAACTCTTTTACAGTTCTCATATTCAAAGAACCATATAATCGTAAAAATATAATTCCTTTATTCACTTTCGTTGTAATCAAAAACATAATCTTTATCCACCTCGCTTCTCCACTATAAATGATTATTCTGATTCTGTCTTGCAATTCGACAAAAAACGACAAATTATTCGTTCGACAAAAATTTACAAAAAAATAAAATTTTATTTTTCTAAAACTCTAAAGGACGTCTCTTTATTCTATATAAAATAAGGGTTTAAGAAAAAATATAAAAGTATATTTTTCTATTTTTAAAAGTGATTATTTTACACTATAATTGACAAAAAAAAGACTATTGAAACTCAATAGTCAAATTTCATATTATTTGCAAAGTGTTTTTACGCTCTCTTGACGAATAGCGTTAATATTATACCATCCTTCTACACTAGCACCAAGTTGTTCTGATGACAATGCGTGGCTACCATCATAATCAGATAGAGAATAATTTCTATTAGCAGTTAATACACTAACTACTTCTCCACCATTATTTAAAATATCGTTTAAAGTAGCATTCGCATTTTCTTGACTAGCAGAAATACGCATCATACTTTCTCCATTGGAAACTAATGCACCAATTACAACTCTTTCATCAGCACTTGAATAATAACTAGATAAAGCATTTTCTTCTAAATAAGCATCTTGTTCACTCATATAAACAGGTACATTTTCATTTAAAAGAATAGTCTTTCCTAATAAAATACGCTCTTCATCATTAACATAGTCACTATTTTCTACTACAACAGGTTCTACAGAAGAATAAACTGGTGTATTTTTAGCACCTATTTCAGAAATAACTTCTTCTAAATCGATATTAGCAAGCCCTTCAAAAACAGAAAATTCTTGTTTCATATCAGTATCATCTAAATCTTGACTAATAGAAGCGTTTTGTGGAGACACTTCTTCTCCTTTACTATTCATATTATAAGCAGTAGCAAGACCAACGACAGATACAAGACCTGCTGCAATCGCTGCTTTTGTTCTTGTAGAAACTTGAAATCCCTTTTTGGTATTTGATAATTTTTCTAATACAGAACTTGTAGCATTTTTAGTTGCAGAGTAAGCCTTCTTTAGTGTATTGAAACAATTAGTACGAGCTTTATTGAACTTCTCTCCTAGATTTAACTCTGAAAATCCATTTGATATAGAATCTTTCATAGTATGAACCATAGTACGAGTCTTATCAAAAAGCTTATGGAAACGACTATTATGAAGACTTTCTATATTAGCTTGAGTTTTCTCCATTTTAACTGCTTGCCATTTTTCTTCCATGATTTCTTTAAAGCTTTTTGCTTGATTATCCATAGAAGTAGATGCAGCAAGTTCTTCTTGCTTTGCTGATAATACATCTTGCAGTTCAGCACTTCTTTCTTCTGCCATGATACCAACTGTACTTACTTCTGATTCCTTTGTTTCTTCTAATTCACCAATATTTCTTAAAGCTTTTTCTATATCTTCTTTAGGAACTTGAACCCATTCTACTGGTTTGATTTTTGGTGTTTCAATCTTATGAAAAACAGGTTCTACGTCCTCAGAAACTTTCTCCCATTGTACTGCTTTCACTTCTGGCATAGTACTTGCTGTAAAAGTCTCTTCTTCAGTATCAGTATCAGCTTCAATCTTAGCTTCAGATTTGGCTTCAACCTTAGTTTCAACTTCAGTTTCAGTTGAACTCTCATAAGCATCAATCTTATAATCTTCATAATAATCACCTTGACATGATCTAACGGTATCTTCTATGATACGTTCCATATCATCAGTTTCTAATTTTTGTTCTTGTGATTCATAAGATTCAACAGCGTCTTCTATGATTTTTTCCATATCATCACTGTCTAGCTTTCTTTTTTGACCAAGGTAGGTTTCAACAGTGTCTTCTACAACCTGTACTCGGTCCTGTTTTCCTGCTTTGCTCTTCTTAGGTCCTAATATAATATCCCTTATATTATCTTCTGTAGGCATATTTAAAGCTGATAATTCTACTGGTTTAGAATCTACAGAGCTTTTTTTATCATGGATTTGACCATATAAACTTCGAAGTTGATTAGCATACATTTTTTGTTTTTGTGTTGCTTTCATTATATATCCCCCTTCACTGCCAAGATATAATAACATATTCTGTCATAAATTGCAAGTATTTTTTTCATTTTAAGACTTATCATTTTGTAGAGTTACAATTGATGTGGCACCTTGAGAGTATACAAAAAGCGATAGATA
>CAJUCU010000035.1:12473-13163 GCA_910585335.1 uncultured Bacilli bacterium | reverse complement strand
TATCTATCGCTTTTTGTATACTCTCAAGGTGCCACATCAATTGTAACTCTACAAATTCCTTTTATTTCAAGAGTATGAGGCTCTATATAGGCAATATTAGTATTTGTTAAACTAATAATATTACCTTGTTCTAGCTTTGCCTTAATATTATTAAATCTAAGCAAGTTATTAATTTTCTTTTCTAAAGCCTCATCAATTTCTAATTTTTCTTTTACTATTTGCATCATAATCAAACTCCTTTCAAAACAAACAAAAAAGATTAACCGAAATTAACCTTTATATTTTGAAAGTCGAATTAGTTCGACTAATTTCCCTATGGTGCCCTTCGGGAGGACGTACAACAACTCCTCAGGCAAAATAAATAGTCAGTAATAATTTATTAACTGACTATAGTATATCATATATTCATATCTTTTACCAATCGTTTTGTATCTAAATAATTCTTTTTGTACCACTCTATAAATTGTTCTTTAGCTGAAATATGTCCATCTTTTCGATTTATTCTTTCTTCATCAGTCATCTCCGCCAATGTTTTAATAGAATCTTTTGGTTGAAATACATACCATAAAGCTGAACGCATTGCTTTATTTTCTTTTCCTCTTTTTTCATATGTTATGATTCCTTCATCTTTTCCATAGAAACAATAAAATTCTGTTCCATCATAGAAAGTTAAGCAATCCAAGAATTGAC
>CAJUCU010000035.1:10443-12463 GCA_910585335.1 uncultured Bacilli bacterium | reverse complement strand
GACAACTTCTATCTCTTACATCTTTTAAAGTATTTAGTAAGCCATCTATATTCTCGGATATCCCACTTCTTCTTACAAAAGCACCAGGATAGCCAGGATTATTAGGATAATTATGGATGTTAAATCCTGAATCTATTACAAAACAAGGTTTTCCTAAAATTTGATAGGCTTGCATTACTTTACTCTTTGAAACAGTTTCTATATCATTCACTTCTGGTTCTTGAAAATCCATTTTTATAATTTCAACAGGTATTTGCTCTCTATTAAATCTTTCTTCAATTTCAAACCCTTTATTTATATTTCCTGTTACGAATGTTAATATTTCCATACTACATCTCTCCTTTAAAATTATACATTTTTTTAACTAGTCGTGGGTTATATTCTGGCATGGTTAAATCAATATTTTTATCATCAGCAATTTTTTTAGATAAGAAATACATTTGAAGTGTTAAGTAATATTCTTTCCAAAATATATTCTCATCTAAATCATGTGTATTAAATATAGTCAAATTAGAATATTCATCATTTATAGAATTAATGAGCATATTGTCTATTTCTTTTAATTCATGAGTTAAATAAATCATATGACTATTTGGATGCCTAAATAATAAATTGCTTCTTCCATGGCAATAAGAACCTTTATCATGAATTACAGGTGCTGCTAAGCCAACTTCAGATAAATTAGATTCTAAAACACTACTAGATGTCTTAGTTTCATATCCACTCATTATTTGAACTAAAGATGTATCTTTAAAATCAAGCTGTAATCGATCTATTTTATTTGCACTCCTAATTAGCAATTCTTTTATTTTATCGTTTATTTTTTGGATTTCATTAGAACCTATTTCTAAATTTAATGATGTAGTTGAATCAAGTAGTAATGTAATAGGTCCTAAGCTAGTTGCCAAAGAGATAAAACTTTTTTCCTTTTCATAGAGCTCATTTCCCCAAGAAATTACTTCATAATCTGTATCTTTTTCCTTCTCACAAATTAGATATTTTTTTCCTTTAAAACTTGTAAGTACTTCCTCTATGCCATTTGTACTTCCACTAGCTGAAATAGCAATCAAATTTGAAAAGCTATCTCTATTTGCTTTGTAAAAATAATCTCTTGGTTCAATTACTTCACAAATAATTCTAGAAAAACCTAATCTTTCTATAATAAGTTGTAAATAATATGCAATAACTTTAGAGCCACCTGTTGCCATAATAAGAGTTGGTTTATTTTCAATTGTTAGTTCGTATAGCATTTCTCTAACATTATTGAATTTTCCTAGAAATGGATCATTTATTGCCATTATTCTTTCTTCTAATCTAGAAAAATTTACTTTTGCTGGTTCTGTATGTGTATGTTTAATCATTATATCTTCCCTTCGTTAATTACATTTTAGCAAAAGAAGAGGAAATATATATGTCAGTTATAAAAATTTTCTGATAATTTTATAGTTTTAATTCTATTAATATAGAAATGTCTTATTTCTTCCTTTTTCTCACAATAAGCAGCAACTCCCCATTCTGACCCAAGTAGAATTAAATCATAAGGATGAATAGTTCTTTCTGATAATTTTTTTCCATCTTTAGAATAATACTCTATAAAACATTTTCTTTTTTCCTTAATTGCTTTATTTATTAAATTAAAGTAATTTTTATTTTTTATATCAATTTCGTTTGGGATTATAAATCTTTTAGGAACATTTATATTTTGATTTAACACATATCCTCCATAAGGTCCTTTAATAGTATCAATATAAATTCCTGCTTTTTCTATTTCATCTTTATACACTCGAATCATTCTAGGAGTGACTTCTAGTTTTTCAGATAATTCAGCTATGCTATATTTTTTACCTGAGCTTAAATATTCAAGCATTGTCAACACATTACTAATTTTAGACATATAGCACCTCCTAAATTTAATACAATCTATTATAACATAATTTTAAAATAATATATCAAAACAATTTATTGTTTTCACACGTACATTGATTATGTCAATGTACAAGTGTGTTTACTAAATTGTCAT
>CAJUCU010000035.1:0-10433 GCA_910585335.1 uncultured Bacilli bacterium | reverse complement strand
TCACTATATAAATGATTATCATAACATTCTTTTAATTGTTCACTAACTAAATCTTTTTCTTTATCAGTACCAATAGATAATATTTTCTTAAATATACCTTTTAGTAATTGAAGTAAATTAGAAATAAAACTTTTTAAAGAATCATATTTGTTATTTACTTTTTCAAGTTCATTCCTTAAATATTTTATTTCATTATCCTTTTCATCATTGACCACCAAAAATGCTTTGTAATATTTAATTTCCTTTTCTAATTCTTTGTAAATTCCTTCACTTTTAGCGACCTTATTAACTGCCTCATTTGCTTGCTTTAGATAATCCATTAATTCTAAATAGGTATTGTAATCAAATATAACTTTCTTATTTAAAATGCCTTTAGTTTTACTCTCCATTTTATTAATGAGAGTTCTATATTTACGATTCAGTTCCCATTTGGCATTATCTAACTCTTTATTGAATATTCTTGTTACTTGTTTTAATTGTCTTGGAGTTAGATTTTTTACACCTGTATTTTTTTGACCTCTTTCCAGTTTAAATCCATTTCTATTTAGTCGATTACAATATTTATCTTGTAATTCACTTAAATGAATACTATTTTTGATATATGCCTTTTTAGAAATAGAGTATCTTTCTTTATTCACTCGTTTATCAAACTTTTTGACAAGAGGTACAACAACTAAATGAATATGAGGAGTTTTTTCATCCATGTGTAAGGTAGCATGTATTATTTGTTCTTTTTTATAACCCATATCTTCATAAACAAAATCTAATACTGTATTTGCCCATTTCATCAATTCTTTTTCAGATAAACTATCAAAGAATATCTTATCACTTGTAAAAAGTATTTCATCTGCAACAACACTTTTAGAATCATTTACCATTTGATAGAAGCTTTTCTTTCTATCAGATCTTTCATTTTTCATTCTTTCGTTAAATTCTAAACGATAATCTTTTGTTATTTCATAAAATTTTTCAATGTATTTCTTATCACATTTAATAAGTTCAATATTTTTAGAACTATCTTCTATTCTAATATCAGGATTTGTTTTATAAGATTCTTTTTCTCTTTTGTTATGCTTACCTCTATTAGATAAATCACTTAATGATTTTACACCTCCACATCTAAATATAGCATAACTCATTTTTAGCCTCCTTTATCCTGTTTACACGACATAGTAAGGCACTTTCTAAATCTAAGGTAATTACACCTAATCTTAAGGTTTTATCATTATATCTTTTACTATCAGATAAAACAATTAATCTTAAAACTTTCTCATAATCTCCATTAGGAATAAAACCAACATCTTCTAATTGTTCATCAGCTTCTATTTCATAGTAGTTTAACTTGCAATCATCAGTAATTGTAGATTTTAGTTTTTCAAAGTAATTATAGGCTTCTTCATGAGTTTTACCTTCACGATTCATTGGTATTTTACTGCCATCTTTATCACTAAATAATTGATAATTTAATGGAACGCCATATTCGTTATGATCGTTTACTAAAGAACACAAGAAATCTTCTCTAAAATTGATATTTGTTATTTCTAATTTATTATTTACTATTTGTAATTCTAAATTATCAATGTAGGTAGCAATTAGTTTTTGTGCTTTTTCTCTAGTTAAGTCTTGAACACAATTATATAAACCTAAAACAAATTCTTCTGGTCTTGTATAAATATCTAAATGTTGTTTATCTTCTAATATTAGTAAATCATCTACTGTGAAGTTTAGTGATTCGTATTGCTTTTGTTCTTGCCATTTTTTAAGTAAATCTTGTTTTTGATATTCAATATGATTAAACTCTTTTTCAAATTCATTTTCTTTTACAATACCTCTTATATAAATTGCTTTAATTCTATCTAGTTGTTTATCTAATTCTTTGATTTGTTTCTCATAATCAATCTCTTTATTATCTAACTTTGATTTAATAAAAGGAGTATAATAATTATTCATTAAGTCATCAAATTTTACTAAATCAATAATTTGCATAGCAAGAAGTTCTAATATATCAACTTCTTTGTAGTTTGTTTTACATTTTTTGCATTGATAGTAATAATATTTCTTTCCATTAGGTTT
This sequence comes from uncultured Bacilli bacterium, assembly GCA_910585335.1. GTDB lineage: Bacteria > Bacillota_I > Bacilli_A > RF39 > UBA660 > MGBC119817. The sequence goes on along the minus strand of CAJUCU010000035.1, from coordinate 8,360 downwards.
TGTAGTTGCTTTTCCACCTAGAAAGCAACCACAATTAAAACATTTTAATTTACTTGTAAAAAGATAAGTTGCTGTTCTTTCATAATGTCTAGCATTTCTTTGTTTTTGTGATTGACAACTATTCCATTTTTCTTTTGATACAATCGATTCTACAACATTTTCATAATAAGTAGGATTCTTTGTCTTTTTACCATTTACAAAATCTCCTTTATATAATTCATTAGCAAGTATCTTTTGAATGGTGGAATCATACCAATTTGTTTTTCCTAATACTTTTTCTTGATTATAAATATTGGCAATCGTTTGATGACTTTTACCTTCTAAATATAAATCAAAAACTCTTATAATAACATCTTTCGTAAGTGGATCAACTACTAACTTTTTATTTTCTCTTTTAAATCCTAAGGGATTTCTATTTGGAATGTGTCCAGCCTTTATAGCTCCAACCATTCCTAGTTTAGTTCTTTCAGAACATTTTTCTATTTCATTTTGAGATACACTTGTCATAATTCTCATAACCATTCTACCATTTGAGGTAGTAGTATTTGATTCATCTGCTAAACAATCTATATCACAATTAGCTTCTTTAACTATTTTCATTAATTTTTCGACATCATAGACACTACGAGTAAGTCTATCCATTTTAAATGCTACAATGACATTAATTGTACCATTCTTAACATCATTCATCATCTCCTGATATGCTGGTCTTTTATCGTTTTTAGCACTTATTCCTTCATCAGCATATACTTTATATACTTTATATTGTTTTGCCTTACAGAAGTCTTTTAATCTAGCTTCTTGTTCTTTTAGACTAAATCCTTCACGGGCTTGGTCGAGTGTACTCACTCTAATGTAAATCCCTGCAATTCTTTTTTCTTCGTTCATTCTTAAATCTCTCCTTTTCTTATTTTTTTAAAGAGAGATTAAAAGTACAAAAGTCCCATACTTTTAACCTCAAAGTACGCCTTATTTTGTACGCCTAGTTTTAAATTAAATTATTTAGTTTCTTTTAAAAACCTTTCTAAATCTTTTAACTTAATACTTTTGGAATAACCATTTATAAATACATCATCACATTCTTCAAATAATAAATAGTCATTTCCATTTACTGATAGGATATGAGGTTTAACATAGGCAATATTTGTCCCTTTGATATTTTTTACACATCCACTCGTTAGGTTTGGACTTACTCCTGCAAACCTACATATCATATCAATCTTTTTTTGCAATTCATTACTAATTTTTAACTCTTTTACTTCTACTTTCATAAAAAACTCATCACTTCCATTCTTAAATAACAAAAAAACTAGACGGTACTTCTAGTTAATATTTATTACTCTCGAATTAAAAGTTCGAGTTTCCTATCAATCTGGTGCGCTCGAAGGGATTCGAACCCCTGACCTTTTGGTTCGTAGCCAAACACTCTATCCAACTGAGCTACGAGCGCAAATAAAAAGGTCTTGAGTTGACTCAAGACCTTTTAAGTTCAACTGGTGGCTCCAGCGGGAATCGAACCAGCGACACAGGGATTTTCAGTCCCTTGCTCTACCGACTGAGCTATGAAGCCATCTCTACTTAAAAATTAATTTAAAGAAGAACAAGTGGAGCAAAATGCGTCTTGTACACCTTGTCCACAATATGTTCACAAATTAAATTTAAGTAATTATATATCAAAGTTCTATTATAGAACTATTGAGACTAACTGGCGGTTCCAACGGGACTCGAACCCGCGATCTTCTGCGTGACAGGCAGACGTGTTAACCAGCTGCACCATGGAACCAAATTGGTTGCGGGAAGAGGATTTGAACCTCTGACCTTTGGGTTATGAGCCCAACGAGCTACCGAGCTGCTCCATCCCGCGATATAGATGGCGGAGGAAAAGGGATTCGAACCCCTGCGCCGCTTGCACGACCTCCCGGTTTTCAAGACCGGTCCCTTCAGCCAGACTTGGGTATTCCTCCATAAAGACCTCAAAAGAAGTCTCCATTATCGATTTGGTGCCTAAGGCCGGACTTGAACCGGCACGAGGGTTGATTCTCGCAGGATTTTAAGTCCTGTGCGTCTACCAATTCCGCCACTCAGGCACGATGGTGATCTGTATGAGATTCGAACTCATGACCCTTTGATTAAAAGTCAAATGCTCTACCGACTGAGCTAACAGATCATAATAATTAATGGCTGCCTCGGCTAGATTCGAACTAGCGCATGTCAGAGTCAAAGTCTGATGCCTTACCACTTGGCTACGAGGCAATAATAAGTGGTGGAGAGAGATGGATTCGAACCATCGAACCCGAAGGAACAGATTTACAGTCTGTCGCGTTTAGCCACTTCGCTACCTCTCCAAAAAAATGGTGCCGAAACCAGGACTTGAACCCGGAACCTACTGATTACAAATCAGTTGCTCTACCAATTGAGCTATTTCGGCACATGGTGGGCGATATAGGACTCGAACCTATGACCCCCTGCTTGTAAGGCAGGTGCTCTAACCAACTGAGCTAATCGCCCAACTAATAGCAGTTGACAGTTTTAAATATACCAGTTAATACCTATTTTGTCAATAATATTCACTAATTTTTTGAAAAAATTATTCTATTTCTGCCAACTTTTCAGAAATCCAATCATCAAGAAGTGCTTCAAGTGTAGAAAAACCAAGTTCTGTTTCTTTGATTTTAGTTCTTTTCTTCTTTGTAATTCGATAATCTATATCTTTAATGCTAAGTTTTACATGTAAAGTATCTTCATCTATTTCCAAAACCTTCGCTCGAATCACTTCCCCTAAATTCACATAGTCATTAACATTCCTAACAAATCCAGAAGAAATCTCTGAAATATGAATAAGTCCACTATAATATTCATCTAGACCAACAAATATCCCATATTTTTCAACACCGGTTACAGAAACTGTAACGATATCCCCTACTTGATATTTAGGCATTCTATCACCTTCTCAACACCCATTATACCACATATCACTAAATATCGACAACTGCAACTATTTACATTTCATATAGTTCAGTTTATAATGAGGGTGGTGATAAATATGAATGAAGAAATAGAAGTAAAAATAAGAGCCCTAATTGACAAACTACGCCCTTTTCTAATTAGCGATGGCGGAAATCTAGAATTTGTAAGTTATGAAGACAATATCGTTTATGTCAAACTGCTAGGTGCTTGCAGTCATTGTCCAATGATGGATGTGACCCTAAAAGATGGAATCGAACAATTAATCGTAAACGAAATACCAGAAGTAAAAGAAGTAAGAAACGTGGCAGACTAGCTACGTTTTTTAAATCCAATCAACAGGCGGAATTTCAATAATCTGATTAATCAAAGCATAAATCATTCTCATATAATCACGATACTCTTCCGCTTTTTGAATAATCTTCTTCACTTCATTCTCCTCTTTCAAACCCAAAGTAATCTCTTCATACAAATCAAAATAATAACTAGGATAAAGCATTCTACTAATTAACATACGATAACCATACTTAGAAAAGGAAAGCTTTTTTAATAACATAAAAATATCTTCTTCACGATAATTTCCAGTAAAAAACAAGTTTTTCAAATATCCTGCAACATCTCTAGAAGGATGATCTAAAATAATCGTAAAAGGATCATAATAATCAAGAACAGTAACATAAGGATATAAACGAATATGACTGTATACAACTTGATCCTTTAATTCCTTTTTTTCATATAATTTAGTATCTTCAGCATAACTAATAGCATTTTCTGCAAGTCCTACATAATAATGGAAACTAGAGGCAAGCAGCGGATATTTTTTTTGAATATGCTCTATCTGGTACTCTAAATAATCTACTTTCATACTCCAAAGATTACTCCAGTGAACACGATATAAAGAAGTAAAATTTTTATGTTCTAGCATCAATCTGTCTTTTTCTAAAAAAATAGTAGCTGGAATAACTGCAGTATTGCGCACTTGAACTTTTAATAAAACATAAGGTCTCTGCTCCACCAAAGTAATTATTTGCCCATCACGATTCAACATAATTTTATGATAATGAGAAGGATATTTTAATAATAATTGATATATTTCCTTTATCTCATCTGGATTTCTTTTCACTTCTTTAAATATATAAAGAACTTGATCTTTTTCAAAAAAATAAACACCATCACGATAATGAAGTGAAATCTGCGCAAAATGATAATAGTAAGATAAAATATTTTTCATTTTGCCACCTCAATAAAGTATATGAAGAAAATGAAAAAAAATGAAAAGAGAGAAAATAACAAAAAGTAAAACGTTACCTTTCCTCTCTCACTTAATAAGAAATAATTAGACAAAAAAACGACTATAAGAAAGTCGTTTTATGCTGCTTTTTTTCCTTTAGAGAAACTAATTACCTTACGATTTGAAAAGTCAATTGGTGTTGTTCCTTCAAAAATAGAAGAATTAGTAGTAGCAGCAGATTCCTCAGAAAAATTCTTTTCCATACTACTTGAAATATTTTCTACTACATTTTCTGTGCCAGTAACATCATTTGCCATTTCACGAATTTGTTTTGTTCTCTTTCTAATAGAAGCAATCGTTTCACGATCAGTTTCAGTTTGACTCTTAATTGTTGGAATTTCTGTTTCAATTACATCAATGCGTTCTTCAGTAGAAACTCTTTCAGACCATAATTGATTTGCTTCCTCTGTTGCTTTTTGATACTCTTTTTGATATGTTTTAGCACGATTCATAATACGCATTTTTTCTGCTTCTAATTTCTTTCTAGTTGCATCAAGAGTTGCTTCATATGCCTTACGTGTTTCTTCTCTTTGTCTTTCCACTTGTTCCTTTTCCTTACGTGCTTTCTCACGTTCTTCCTCTTTAGATCTAGCTAAAGCACGAACCTTCTCAAGTTCATTTTTATTTGCTTCTTTCTCCATACGAGCATTTTCTAGTTCTTGCGCCATTTCTTCAGCATGACGTTGTACTTCGGCAACTTCACGCATCAACAACTCAATTCCATCATCTGCTTGAATACTTTCTTCCATACTAACCTCACTTCCATCCAATAATCCATCATGACGTAACATTTCATCTATAGATAATACAGGCATTCTATTTATTGGTTTAATATCATCGTTCTCTGTTGTAGAAAAATGAATACTATCATTTTCTTTTTCTTCTGCCATATCAAAGCGAACACTTCGATCAGCATGAGGAAGTCTAGAAACTTCTTCCTCTTCTTCAGTTGGAATATCAATAGTATATTCTTTAATAGGAGTAAACTCGATTCTCTCCTCTGCTTTTGCAACATCCTCAAAAGAACGATTTACTTTTTGCTTGATTTGTTCTGGATCAAAATGAATCACTACATTCTCATCCTCTTTTTCTTTTACTGGTACATTGACAACTTGTTTTGGAATTTCTACTGCTTTTTGTTTAGAAATTACTTGACTACATAATAATCCATTGCCATTCACTTTTCCAATAAAAGGTTCCCCTAATTTTGCAACTTTTCTCTCTCCTGCTAACGCACTGCGTATTTCTTTATCAGAAAAAGAAATTACTTTACCAAGGCGGGCTGCCTTCTTTTCAATATCTTGTTTTTCTTTTGCAGATAATTCCGCAAAGTTCATTTTTTTAACAACTGCCGCTTTTTCTTTTTTAGCAACCGCAAAGTTTTCGCTTTTCAAAAATGTTTTTTTACCAATCGTAAATGTTCCTCGAGAAAGTTTAACCACCCTTGGCTCTAAAGGTTTCTCTGGAGGAACATTTGCAACTGAATAATCTCTAACTGGTATATAAGCATTTGCACCTAACATATTTATCCCTCCTATATTATTCTGATTTTGCAAGTTCCCTTAATACATCTTTAATGCGATTCCATTCTTCATCACTGTCAACACCCATAAGCTTAGCTTGTCCAGTAGAACGATCCACATTAGAAACATATACAGTCACATTATCAGCTTCATCTTTCTCATTTTTTGTATAAATTACATACTCTTTTTGATTATCTTTAAATTCAAACGCTAAAACAACTTCCACTTCATCGATAGAACCATCTGCTGCCACGATTGACATCATTTTCTTTTCTTCATTCATTATTAAAATATCCTCCCTACTATTATTCATATAATATCATTTTATCACATTTTAAAATTTTTACAACCTCTATTTTACTTTTTTTAATAAAAAATATTTAGCCCCATAACTACAGAACTCTTCTATATAAGAATCTAACATCTCTATATCATTGATTTTCTGGTAATTTTTATTTTCTTTGCTATTAAATCCTTTTAGTCGCAATTTATCATAAGAATAATCTCCAAAAATATAATCATATGAATCAAAATAATCAGTCACTTTTTCCAAAGTTTCTTCTAAAGAAAAACACTCTCCGACATTTTTAATAACTTCATAAGAAAAGCCTCTAATCTCTACTGTTTTCATTTTTACCCTCACTTTACTATAATCATTATATCATTCACTCATCAATTGGCAAAGTAAAAAGTTGTGAATTTTCTTTTAGTCCTCCTTGATAATAAGTAGGTACTTTTCCTTGGATAATTTTCATAGTAAGTGGAATATCTAGTTTCACTTTTTGTTCTTCTGTCATAGTTGGCATAGTAATTCGTTCAATCACTTCTATATGAACATAAAGTTCCAAATAAGCATTATTAATTCCATAGCTTTCTACTTTGGTATTTAAGTGTGTAGTTACTTGTCCTAAAAAAGAGAGTTTCACAGGAATAACAGGTCCTAAATTGGCAAATAAACTATTACCAAACAATACTCCTGCTGGTATTTCACAAACAATTCCTTTTTTTAGTTTAGCAAAGTTATACCCTTTTAAAGCTCGCGACACATTAAGTTCATCTACATTGCCTTCCTCCATCTTTAAAAGCCGTCCTTCTATCTTCTCAGAAATCAAATTAAGAATTCGATTCACTTCTTTTGCATTAAAATCAACAGTCTGAATCTCTCCATTAGTATTCTTAGTAATCGTAAAAATAGAATCATCAATTTGTTTAATGACATCTTCATCAACCGCTGAATTAATTAAAGCCGTAGTAAAGCGTTTTGCCTCTACTGTGGCATATCGTAAAATAATAGGATTCACTTTTTTACTAATGAACTGCAATAGCAAAAAAGACGTTATTAGTACCAAAACCAATATCCATATAATGAACTTCTTATTTCGACCTTTTTTATTTTTACAATGTACTCTCATATTAAACTTTATGTAAAGAAAAAAAGAAAGAGACTAAGAATGCGTGCGAACAAGAATCACATCTTCTCCAATTTTCACGATATCATTCCAATAAATCAAGCTTTCCCCTTCTCTGTTTAAAAAAGATAACATATTTCTATTTTGTTCAATCACTAAAGCTTCAATCATACCTTTTTCATTAATTTTAACATCAATAATACTACCAATATTTTTTCCACTGTCCATACTAACAATATTTTTTGTCTGTAAATCTGAAAGTCGCATTTTACCACCTAATTAAGTATATGAAAACTATTTCAATATTTTCTTTAACTTTGTAATTGCACATTTTTCAAGACGTGAAACTTGTGCTTGGGAAATCATAAGTTCATCTGCAATTTCCATTTGTGTTTTACCTACAATAAAGCGTTCATCTAATATATGTTGCTCACGATCATTTAAAGTATCAATGGCATCTTGTAATGCAAGTCTTATTTGCATATCTTCGCCATTTGCCCTTTTATCTTCAATTTGGTCATACAAATAAATCGTATCACCTCCATCGTTATAGATTGCTTCATTCATACTTACGGGTTCTCTAAGAGAATCCATAGCATTCACTACATCATAAACGCTAACACCCAAAGCTGCACTGACTTCTTCTATACTAGGATCGGGCAAACCACGTGCAATCGCCTCTTCTTTCATTTTTAAACTTTTATAAGCAATATCTTTCAAAGAACGACTAATTCGAATACTAGAGTTGTCTCTTAAATACCTACGCACCTCCCCTAAAATCATAGGAACAGCATAAGTTGAAAATTTTACTTCATGAGACAAATCAAAATTATCAATCGCTTTCAAAAGCCCCACACATCCAACTTGAAATAAATCATCCATATTCTCTACGCGATTATGAAATTTACGAAGAATAGACAAAACCAGTTTCAAATTACCTGCAACCAAATCTTCTCTGGCAAAAGGATCTCCTTCTTGCATTTTAACAAATAATGCTCTCATTTCTTCATTATTTAAAACTTTAATATCTGCAGTATTCACGTTCACAATCTCCACTTTGTGACGTGCCATAATACGCTCCTTTCATCTCCATAATGAGATGAAAAAAAGAATTTTATACAAAAAGAACAAAATTCAAAATAAATTTTGAATGTTTAAACTCACATCTAAACA
>CAJUCU010000034.1 GCA_910585335.1 uncultured Bacilli bacterium | reverse complement strand
ACAATGATTTTGACTAATAATAATCGACAAACTCCACTATTTTTTACCAAATTATAACAAAAACAAATACGAGAATATTGAAAAAATATCCATTTTGTTATATATTTATAGTAATAGAGAATAAGATTTATCGTATTTTTATTATCATAAAGTATTTACCTTTATGACTACTATTTCTTTTTAGATACAACAAAAAAATGTAGATTTTCTAAAGAAATCTACACTTTTAATTTACTCGACTAATTATAACCAAACTCCAAATATAATTCCACCCATAGCAAGAATAAGTCCACCAACCCAGAATAATTTTACAATATCTGTCTCAGCCCATCCTAATTTCTCAAAATGGTGATGAATCGGAGTCATCAAAAACAACTTTTTATGAAGCACTTGTACCCAAAACGTCTGTAAAATAACACTAATCGTTTCAATAACAAATATCCCTGCTACCACAAGCAAAGTAAGCTCACGATGAGTTAAAATAGCAATCGCTGCCATTACTCCACCTAGCGCCAAAGACCCAGTATCGCCCATAAACACTTTAGCAGGATGTGTATTATAGATTAAAAATCCTATTAACCCTCCTACTAAAATCAAACAGAAAAGTCCAATGTCTTCAAATCCTACCATCAAAGAAATCAAACTAAAGGCAATAAAGGCAATAGCAGAAAGTCCACCTGCTAAACCATCTAAACCATCTGTCAAATTAACTGCATTAGAGGCTCCCACTAATACAAACAATATAAATAACCCATATAGCCATCCCATCTCAATATCAATATTAAGAGTTCCAACAATCCATGAAGTTTGACCTCCACTTTTCATATAGATATAGAAAAAGGCAATAGCAATTAATACTTGCATAAACAACTTTTGATAAGTAGTAAGCCCCTCATTGTTTTTTTTTCGAATCGATAGAAAATCATCTAAAAACCCAATAATAGCATACCCCACAAATACAAGTAAAACGATTCCTAAATTAGAAGAATAAGAAACACGATTCGTTAATAAAAGCCCCACTGTAGTAATAACAGTCGGAATAATGAAGATAAGCCCCCCCATTGTTGGAGTACCAGATTTCTTTCGATGACTTTCTCCAACAAAAACACTAATCGTTTGTCCAATCTTAAATCGCTTCAATATTGGTACTAAAATAAGACCTAAAACTGCCGAAGTTAAAAAACCAATCATGATAGCAAAAACTGCCTTTGTTAAAAGTAACATTTTTATTCACTCCATTCCATGGTAAAAGTATATCACATAAATTGCTACAATAGAGCAAAACAGCCATATTTAGACAAAAGTTTACATACTCTAATTAAGTAATAATCGAACTGTTCCCCCATCTTCTAATTTTTCTCCTGCATTAGGGGATTGCGAAACAACTTTTTCACCACTACCAGAATACTCAATTGTAAAATTTTCTAACTTTTTCTTCGCCTCCTTCACTGGAAGCCCAACCACATTAGGAACCTTATAAGTAATTTTATCCGTCCATTCTAAATCTTTCGCCATTTCCCCATCCTGCCTTTCAATTTTCAAAGCATCAATAATATCTAATAAGATTTTTCTAGCAACTGGCGTTGTTGTATAACTAGAAAGTTGAGCCGTATTTTTAGGATTGTCAATCGCAATATATAAAACAGCTTCTGGATCATTAGAAGGAACAATTCCTACAAAAGACATGATATAATTATTGACCAAATACTTCCCATCTTGTACTTTTTGAGCCGTACCAGTCTTTCCACCAATACGATACCCTTCAATAAAAGCGGCCTTCCCTCCTCCTTTAGCAACCACACTCTCTAACGCTCTTCGCATAGTTTTAGAAGTTTGTTTACTAATCGTTTTTCGTACTACTTTAGGAGAGGTTTCTTTTATCACATTACCTGTTTCTTTTTCTAAAATATTTTTTACAACATAAGGTTGATACAAATTTCCCCCATTCAAAACAGCACTTACGGCAGTAACCTGCTGGATTGGTGTCACACTGACTCCTTGACCAAAAGCGGTAGTAGCAAGTTCTACATTTCCCACTTGATCTAAATCAAAAATAATACCTTTCCCTTCGCCATTTAAGTCAATCCCTGTTTTAGAACCAAATCCAAATAAATCTAAATAAGAAAATAATTTTTCTTTTCCAAGTAGTTGACCCATTTTTACGAAACCTGGATTACACGAATTTTGAAGTACCTGCAAAAAAGTTTGATGCCCATGTCCACCTGCTTTCCAACATTTAATACGAGCATTGTCTACTTGTACAGATCCTGAATCAAAAAATTCATCTTTATCTAAATCAATTAACCCTTCTTCAACCACTGCAGAAGTAGTAATAATTTTAAAAGTAGACCCTGGTTCATAAGAAGACCATATTGGCAAATTTCTCGAAAGTTCTTCTGTACTATAATTTTGATAATGATTCGGATCAAAATTAGGACGACTACTCATTCCCAAAATCTCTCCTGTTTTAGGATCCATAACAACTGCCAAAGCCATCTCTGGTGAAAACATATCTACGACATTATCAAGTTCCCTCTCTAATGATTTTTGAATATTAATATCAATGGTCAATTGCAAATTCAATCCATCTTGAGGTGCTACATAAACATCAGATAAATTAAGTCGATTTCCCTTTGCATCCGAAAAATATTTAATAGCACCCGCTGCACCTGTCAAATACTTATCATATTCAAGCTCAAGCCCCGAAAGCCCTTGGTTATCAATTCCAACATACCCTAAAACATGAGAAAGTAAATTACCATAAGGATAATACCTCTTCGCCTCTTTCACTAAATAGACACCATCTATTTTTAAAGCCGCAATTTTATCAGCAATCTCAAAAGAAAGTCTTCTTCCCTCAGGATGTACTCTTTCAATAGATGTTTTTTTACTGACATGCGCATACATCTCTTTATAAGACACCCCTAAAATATCAGCAAGACTCTGAGCAGTTTTCTTTTTATCTTTTATTTGATTAGGAATTAAAACAAGAGAAGTAGTAGTTAAATTATCAGCAAGCACTACCCCATTTCGATCTAGTATCAATCCACGACTCGCTTCTATTGGCAAATCTCGACTCCATAAATCCTTTGCCAAAGCAGAAAGCTTTTTATAATCAAACACTTGAATATAGAAAACCTTAAAAACAACCAACAAAAACAAAAATACAAAAACCAAAAATGCAACACGAATTCTAGCATCTATTTTCTTAAAAAACATGTCATCACCTAGACTACTTTATGAAAAGATTTTAGAAAACATGTCCACTTTTGAAACAGTAGCATAAAAACAATAAGTATTTTCATATAATTGGATAGGTGATATTATGAAAATTTTCTCTTTAAAAAATAATAGTTATAATAACTATAGTTTCATAGAAACAGTCTATAATAACAAAAATGTGGAAGGTTTAGTATTAGATATTATCATGACAAAAGACGAAAAAATAATTGTGTTTCCCCAAGCAACAAGTACTACTGTTGGATTAGAATCTGTACAAAAGAAAACATTACAAGAAATTAAGGATTCAGAAATTGAACTTTTAGAAAACTACCTAAAGCAATTAACCAATTTTAAAAAAAGAATCATACTAAACATCATACCGATGGAACAACCAATTTTAACAGATTATACAGCAGAAAGTATATATAAACAAAATGAATTTTATATAAATAAAATCCTAGATATTGTAATACGCTATAAAGAATGTATTGTCAGTATGATGAGCGTAAGTCCAGCATTACTACAAATTCTAAAAGAAAAAAAATTAGGTTACAAACTTGGCTGGGTTATCATTTCAGAAAACACAAATTACATAGACACAGATATGTACATTTTTGCAAGTGCTATGTTAAATAACGCTGTACTAATGCAACAAATCGATAATAAGAAAGAGATTATGGTATATGCAGTAGATGGCTATAGTATCAATAATGTGCTAAACTTTTTCAAAAGCAAGGAAAAAAGTTCAACCAAGAAGAAGATCTTCGATGAAATTGCTATTATTACATATTACCCAGACATTTTTACAAACACTTATCTTTAAAATAATATCTCTTCATAAAATAGGATATCCTCCTAAATCTTTTCAATGCACAAAAAAAGAGTTTTCACTCTAATTCTAAAATTTCTATCTCATCCACAACCGCCATTTGTTGTTCCATAATAAGTTTCAATTTTCTTTTAAATATTTTCATATTTTTCTCTAGCACTTCACGATTTACTTCAATCTTCTCCGCTTTTAAAAGCGCTTCATTTACAATTCTATCTGCATTGTGTTTAGCATCTGAAATAATCATATCCGCTTCTTCTTGAGCGATTTTTTTTGCATTTTCAGCGTTTACCTCAGCATTACGTATAGCTTGCTTTAACATCTCTTCTAGCTTCTGATAATGTACAAGCTCACTTTGTAATCGACTAACCTCTAATTCTTGTTGCTTACATTTATTAACAATACTTTCTGTTTGCATAATGACATCATTAATAAATCGGTTCACCTCATTGCGATTATATCCATTTTCTTCATAATTAAATTTTTCCATATAATCACCTCTAAAAGAAAATTACTACCAGTCAAAATCATCCTCTTCTTTTTCTTTTTTACTACGGCTTGTCTTAGGTGCTGGTGTTTCTTTTTCATCACTGATTTTTCCTTCTACATTAATATTATTAGGAGTACAAAGGAAAATTCCACCACCTAGTTTTTGTAAATCTCCACCAATTGCATATAAAGTACCACTAAGAAAGTCAACGATTCTCTTTCCTTGGTCAGGGGTTACTCTCTTCAAATTGACAACTACTGCATTTCTAGCTTTTAAATAATCAGCAATTTGTTGAGATTCTGAGTAAGCTCTAGGCTCTAACAACATCATTTTAGAACCAGCCATACCATTTTCATCATGATATTGTTCCCGAGATGCAGAGTAAAATTCTTCCTCTACAACATCTTCTCCAACTTCCTCCTCTGTCCCAAATAATCCTTTCAATTTATCTAAAGCCATTCTTTTTCCTCCATTCATTCTTTTAACCTATTCTAACTACCCCTTATTGTAGCATATTTTTTTTATTTATCAAAGTATATTTTTAGATATTTTAATTTTTTTAAAACTTACACTGGCTCAGAAGTATTTCCTACTCTCTCTATTGGTGTAATTGGTGCCTGTACAGTAGGAGTTACTTGAGTTCCTTGATTATAATGATACCAAATTTGATTCACGTCTACGTTATTACTAAGTGGCGTTGGATTTGGCTTATCTACATACATAAACACAGGTACTTTAAAAGCACTTCCAAAAGCAACACAATTTCCTGGTTTCAAACTTTTTAACTGTGTAATAACTTCTTGCGATACATTAGGTACCATATTTTTAATATAATCCAAATCTTTAGGATGAAGAGTTCGCAAAATAACAAAATTAGAACATTGAGAAATCGCAGTATCAGAAAGCTCAGATGGTCTCTGCGTAATCAGTCCCAAAATCACCCCGTATTTACGTCCTTCTTTTGTAATACGATCAAAAATATTATATCCTAAAATCTCAGTATCTGTATCCTTTTGAACATAACGATGTGCCTCTTCAATTACAATATGAAATGGCATACTACCACGTATTGGATTTTCTACTGCCATATTAAATAGCATCTTAGATAAAATTTTTGTAATTACTTTCGCTAGGCGATCATCAATATAATTAATATTAAAATTCACAATTTGACATTTTCCGTCCCCCATTGGACTTGTTAGTAATTTTTGAATGTATCCTGCACGTGTAATATACTCAGGATATTCAAAATAAACTTTAGACTCTCCATTAACCAAAGTATGAAGACGAACACTCAAAACATTTGCATAATCAAAGACTTTATCACTTTTCAAAATCCCTTCTGAAATAAGAGCAAAATCCATTGCCTGTTCTAAATCTGCAAGCGTATAATACACCTGTTCTTCTGGGGCAGTAGTAAGAGATAAATTATCATCGATAAAACCTTTTACAAACTCAACAATAAGTTCCATTTCTTGCATCTTTCCCATTTTATCAATCAGCATACATTGCTTAAACGTTCGAACATAACCAGGTTGTGCAATAGTAGATTCCAAATTAAGTTCTTCTGTATGAAACTTCGTAAGAACTGCTACCACTTGATCACGGATTTTAGTCGCTTCATGTCCACTCAATAAAATATCTTCTAGTGCACGTGCAATAATGTCATTTTTATGTTTGATAACATTAGGAGAATTTCCCGTTAAGATTGGTACAAGTTTCAAAGTTTTCTCAATGATTGGCAATTGATTTGGTGTAGTGACATCCAAAAGTAACGCTAAATCATCTACATCCAAAAGCCAAATTGGAATTCGAATCACTTCGGTATCAGAAAAACGAGTATTTGTTGTATATGTTTTGTAATGAATCATAGGATTTACCTTATTCAAGTCTTTAAAGGCATTCGTATACTCACCATAAGCATCAAACATAAAAATATTAGCACCGACTGGAGCATCTTTTCTAGATACAAACAATTTCTGCATAAGACTAGAAACAGTAAAACTTTTACCAGCACCACTGTTTCCTAATATAGCAAAATGGCTACTAAAAAAATCATTTACAGACACATTAATTTTATAGTTTTTATAAACATTAGAGTACCCAAAAAAAGTATAACCATCACCAGTCTCTTGATGTCCAAGAAAAACTTCAAGCTCCTCCATTTTAATCATACGTACTAGAGATTTAAAAGCAGGCTTAGAAGAAACACCTGGGGTAAAGTTAGCCCCTTTTAACTCTCCTACAATATTAACAAGCATTTTTGTTTGGTCAACATTTGCAATCTCACCAACAACTCTCTCATCCCCATTTTCAAAAACTACATGTAAATTAACTAGATTAGGTTGTTGATTAATATCGATAGCAAGCTGTACAATCACGCTATTTTCTAATATTTCAATAATCTTTCCTAACATAAAAACACCCTCTTATTCTCCTACATTATATCATGGGAGATCATTTATAGCTAGAAAAAAAGAAAAATTTTAATATACTCTTCAGTGTTTATTCTTAATATCGGTTAAAAAAGGAACAAAGCCACTTAAAATAATAAAACCAATACAAAAATACATTAGTTTAGGAAGAGATTGATTAAGAAAAAAAGCGATTAGTAAAATTAAAATTCTGCAAACATTCATATAAAAACGAGAACCCAAAATATAAGAAGAATAGGAAATTTTAGTTCCCAAAGCATAATAATTATTATCTCCTACAATGGAAAAAAACTGTTTAACAATACCCTCAGCAAAAACAATAATTAAAATAATATTAGAAGTGATATTCATCTCTAAAAGATAAACCGAACAAAGTAAAACAGTAGAAAGCAATAAATAAGCTTCTTTCTTTTTATCTATTTTCTTAGAAATAAAATAAGTAAATACTATACTAGCCAAACCAAGAAGTAAATTGACAATTCCAACAAAACTGTAACTTTGTTTAACATATAAATATAAATACAATGGAAAAAATTGCTCAATCACATTAAAGCCTTGTTTCAAAAAAAGATGAAAAAGAGTGGTAGCAGGTACTACTTGAAAATAGTCTTTAATAGAAGCGACCTTTCCCTTTTCTTCTTGAATCGTAAAAAGAGGAATAAGAGAAGAACACATAATAATACCCGATATAACAATTAAGATAAATAAAGAAGCTTGTTCTAAAATGAAAGCAGAGACAATCCCAGATAACAAACTAGCTACTTGACTAACAATCAAAAAAACACCTACTTTTTTCCCTACTTTACTGTTTTGCTTCAAATACTGAAATTCTAAATGATATTTAGTCATCCAATAAATATTAGTCCAAGATACAAATAAAATGGCATAGATAATAACATCAAAAGTTGTCTTGACAAAAAAATTCAAATATAAATAACACACAAAAAATATAAAAATACAGAATGGAAAAAGTCTCTTAAATCCATATTTTCCCCCAATAAACGAAGAAATTGGATAAAGAATTAAATATCCAATATAAACAACCAACTGCCAAGTAACAATATCAGTAACAGAAAACCCCAGTTTGGCTAAATAAATTACATTAAACAAACCCAACAAAGATTTAGAAAGACCTGTTAAAAATAAAAATACAGGTAATTTTTTATTATTTTCTATCATTTTATTACTCCTATAAAAATGGGATTAATTTAATTTAATAAAAAGTGTATCATTATCATGTTGATCAATCATTTTCTTAACATCAGAAAAATCTAAAAACACGGTTGCTTTATTCGTATTAGGATGAAAGCCAACATTCTTTTTTCCAACTAACTCTTTATCAAAAAGAACTACTACACTTCTGCTTTCATCATTTAAAATACCAAATGGAGAGACATAACCATTTTCTAATTTTAAATACTTTTCAAGTCTCTCGCCTGATGCAAAACTAAGTCTTGTGCTACCAATCTTCTTAGCAATTTCATCTAGTTTAATTTCCTTAGAATGATGACAACAAAGTAAGAAATGCATCTTACCATTTGCATTACGTAAAAACAAGTTCTTACATACATATCCTTTATCTAATAATCCTGCTTTTTCCATATCCTCAATAGTATGAACTTCTTCGTGTTCAACTAACTCATACTTAATATTTTTAGAGTCTAAATAATCTAACACTTCTTTCATCTTTTTCACCTCTATAAATCTATTTCATCTGCAATTTCACACATAGCAGAAAGTGCAATGGTTGCAAATTCTTCTAAATCAATTCCACATTTTTCAATGGCTAACATATATTGTCGATTGGCTCCTCTGGCAAAGCGTGCCTCTTTAAATCTTTTTAAAATAGAAGAAACTTTTACACTATTTACTTTTTTATCAGGATATCCCCTAGCAATAGCAGAGATAAAACCACTCATAGGATCTGCTGCTAAAAGAGCATATTCTATGTTTGATTTTGCTCGATAACCACACTTAGGATTATGTGCCATAATGGCATTATATAGTGTATCATCTCCAAAGCCCTCTTCAATTAATATTTCTTTTGATTTTGGACCATGTACTTTCATATCCTCTTGCCAAGGACAAGATTCTTCATCTAAATCATGTAAAAGTCCAGCAATCCCCCATTCTTCTATATGCTCTGGCTCTAATTTTTTGGCAAGGGCCCGCATAATCACTTCTACAGCTAAAGAATGTTTAATATAAAAATCTTCTTTTACATATTTTTTTAAAATTTCAAATGCTCGTTCTCTTGTTTCCATCTCTATCACCTAAAAAAAGTCTATCATATCCCTCATATAAAGTCAAAATCGAAAAATCATTCATTAGATTTGGTAAAATTTGGAATATAATATGAAACAAAAATTGGATGTTTAATATTAATTTTATTAAAATTTATTTAACTACATTCAAACTATGTATTAGTAGGAGCACTTGGAAGGGCCTAGGGGTTGCAAATAAAAAAACTCATATCATTTTCAGATATCAGCTTAACTCTAAACAAAAAATAAGTTTTTTAACACATATAAATTATACTTTATATAATATCTCATCTTTGATATACTCACCATCTAAATCTTTAATTTTTCTTATACTGAGAATACATTCTTTTGGGATACAACGTTTGAGACAAAAATCCATTTCAACAATTCTATTTTCTTTAAATTTTGTTAACATCATTTTATAAATATATTCTTTCATATAACAATTCAAAAATTCATATTTAAAAACAAATTCTATTATACATGGAGTTCCACTTTTCAATAAATATTCATGATAATCAGGCAGAGAATTATAAGTTATTTCACCACCATAATAGTTAAAAATCCAATTCTTCTAAATATTTATCAATTTTATTACTAATTACCGAAATATCTTCCCCAGTAATTTTGATGATATTATTCTTAAGAATATCAATTGTAGTATTATTCAAAAATCTCAATCCATGTTTTAAAAAATTATCTAGATCTAAAATCTTTGTGTGATGATAGCCTACTATATCATACTGTTTTATTAGCTTTTCGAATTTCTCATCATAACAATAATCTATTTGATTAGTAAAAAACTTTTTAATATCCATGGGCCATGTTCTAATATCATATACTTTTATTTTTCTTCTATTTTCCATTATTTTATTACCCTAATTCCTCCCTAAGCGATTTACTATAAGCCTAGTTTTATATTTAATTCTTTTTGAATAAAAAATGCGAATGATAATAATGATCCAAACTAATAATAAAGATGTATATTTTTATTTTTATTTATCATAATATATAATGTGCCTAGTATCCCGTGTGGAACTAGGACTTTCTTATTTGACCCCAACCATATGGAAACCCCATGGTTTTTTTTATATCTTCTATACTTATGGATTCCAATTTGCTAGCCATACTATATATTCTCCCATTTACTTTATTATAGAAATGATTAAAATCTTTTTCAAACAATAATATTCTAAGCACAATTGTTAAAGCAAATAAATCGTTTTTACCTTGAATATATTGATTACCTTGAATGGGTATGTTTAATGCACTATGATACCTTGTATCAGGCAAACTTATTTTTTTAAACGATGTAGAATCATATAATCTTTCATCATGAGCACACAAATTCCTCCAAAATGCTAGCATTTTAATATAAATACATAAATCACCTTCATTAACATTAAAATGTTTTGCTATTTTGACTCTTAAAGGTTGTTTCATAAATTCATAAAATTTTGAAATGGTTCCTAAAGATAATGCATTTACTAAAACCCATAAAGGAACATACCCATGTTTCATTATATAATGGTTAATATAATCTTTTTTCTCAATAGAATCTGCTATTTCTTTTTGAATAGAAGAAATTAAATATTGAATATTTTTTATTCTTTTTTCTACTACTTTATCTTTATTACTACTAGCTTTTAGTGTATCAAAATTATCTATCTTCAAATAATTATCATGTCCATATTCCTCGGAAAAGTAATAAGCTACTAGCGTTTTTAATCTATTTTCAACTTTTAAAATATTTTCTAAATAAACAGTTCTCATACTTCTATCAAATTCAGATAAATAAAATAATTCTTCATACTTTGCATTATTTTTAAAAATCTCATTTCCATGTTCATCTACTGCTACAAATAATCTTTTATAACCGTTAATCGTATTATAGTAATTAGTTTCTAACAACTTCTCTTTTGCGAAGCCTTCATCATCAAAGATTAATCCCCTATTCTTTAATATCTCGATTTGCTTATCAATTGTTCTAAATTCTTTTAACATCTATAGTACCATCTCCAAAAAAAATCTCTGGTCCACGCGGGATCCAGAGCTCATTTACATATTTATTATATACCAACGAAAAATAAATTGCAAGTTTTTTCCTATTTTAGCATGTATTTCTGTTAATTTTAAATTTAAAAGTACTATAAAAGCCTTGAAAAAAAACAAGGCTTTATAAACTAAATGGTCGGGAAGACAGGATTTGAACCTGCAACCCCTACATCCCAAATGTAGTGCTCTACCAAGTTGAGCCACTTCCCGAAGACAACTAAATCATACAATAAAAGAAGAGCACTTGTCAACTATTTTTAGAAAAAAAATTATTTTTATTCCAAAAACTTTCATTTCTATACAGGTATACATTATTTTCTATTATTAATTTACCACTCCATACCTATTAACTAAATACGATAAAATAACTTTTTTAAATCTTTTTTCCGAATACGAAAAGCAGTCCCATGATCATGAACCTGTCCTTTTTTTATTCCTGTCCTAAATACACCAATTGTAAAAGTAACAATAATATCCCCCTTCTCTAACGCCTTTAAAAAATATCGAAAGTCTCTCAAACAATAAATCCTAAGAGTTAAATAACGAAAGTAAACCTCACCATTTACCGTTTTTTCTAAAGCATCAATAAATGCTAAAACAGGAAGCTTTCTCTCTAACTTTTCTTTAAGTAAATCAAAAGTCCAGAAAGTTTCTCTATCAACCAATTGCTTATTCCGATAAATACATAAGTATACTTTTCTCTCATTGTAATCAACTTCTAATTGATAAGAATACCAAAGCCCTATTTTCTTTTGAAAAGAAGCGCTTACCTCTCCATGTAATACCTTACAATATTTAAGTACTCTATCTGGATAACCATACATCTGCTGTAATCTCTTAATCTCAAATAAATATCTACCATCTGGTGTAGCATTAAACAACGTAGTATAAGACTTACTATACTTTTGATGTGTTTTTAATTCAATTCCTAAATAATCAGGAAGTTCAAAGTTTTCTTTTTCCTTACCTAACAAATTTTCAAACGTAAGACCAATACTCCCTTTCCCCTCATTTACACTTTTTACCCACCCCATTTTTTTTATGGTATGAAATTCTTTTTTCAATTTTTTTATTTCTTGCATTTTTCCCTCCTATCTTATTATTAGAGAAAAATAAAAAAATTATAAAAAAGATATTTACCATTATAAATTTTACAATAAAAAAGTACTAATAATTGCAGGTTATACCCATTTATGGTAGAATACTAATATAGCAATTTGAAGGAGGAAAAAATATGAAAGAAGAAAAACGTGTGAAAGCTATAACATCACAAAATGATGACTTCGCACAATGGTATACAGACGTTGTCAAAGAAGCAAAACTTTGTGATTATTCCAGTGTAAAAGGATGCTTAAACTACCTACCAAATGGTTATGCTCTTTGGGAAAACATTCAAAAAGACTTAGATAAAAGATTCAAAGATACAGGAGTAGAAAATGTATACTTACCTGTCTTAATCCCTGAAAGTCTAATGGAAAAAGAAGGAGACCATATCGAAGGGTTCGCTCCAGAAGTTGCTTGGGTTACGCATGGTGGAATTGAACGTCTAGAAGAAAGATTCTGTATTCGTCCAACTTCTGAAACACTATTCTGTGATCACTGGCAAAAAACGGTAAAATCATATCGTGACTTACCAAAGGTATGGAACCAGTGGAACTCTGTTTTACGTTGGGAAAAAACAACTAGACCATTCTTACGTTCTCGTGAATTCTTATGGCAAGAAGGACATACTCTACATGCAACAGCAGAAGAAGCACGTGAAAGAACACATATGATGTTAGATGTATACTATGACTTTGTAACAGAAGATTTAGCAATCCCACTAATTAAAGGAAGAAAAACAGAAAGTGAAAAATTTGCAGGGGCAGAAGAAACTTATACAATTGAATCAATGATGAAAGATGGAAAAGCATTACAGTCAGGTACAAGCCACTACTTTGGTCATGGTTTTGCCGATGCCTTTGATATCAAATACTTAGATAAAAATAACAAACTACATTGTGCTTATGAAACCTCTTGGGGATTATCAACTCGTATTATCGGTGCACTAATCATGGTACATGGAGATGATTCAGGACTAGTACTTCCTCCACGTATTGCACCAACACAAGCAATGATTATACCAATTGCCCAACATAAAGACGGTGTCTTAGAAAAAGCAGATGAAATTTATAAAACATTAAAAGAAGCTGGTATTCGTGTAAAAGTAGACGATAGTGACAAAACACCAGGTTATAAATTCGCAGAACAAGAAGTTCTTGGAATTCCAGTTCGTATCGAACTTGGACCAAAAGATATAGAAGCAGGTGAAGTAATCATTGTACGTCGTGACAATCACGAAAAAATAAACATAAAATTTGAAGAGTTAACAAAAAAACTTCCAGAAATTTTTGAAGCAATTCAAAAAGACATGTATAATCGTGCCCAAGAATTCCTAAACTCACACCTTGACAGTGCTACAACAATGGATGAAATGACAGAAAAATTCAAAACAAATCGTGGATTTATCAAAGCAATGTGGTGTGGAGATGAAACATGCGAAGGAGAAATTAAATACGAAACAGGTGGAGCAGGTTCTCGTTGCATCCCATTTAACAGTGAAAACTTATCAGATAAGTGTATCTATTGTGGTAAACCAGCAAAACATATGGTTATCTGGGGTAAATCATACTAAAAGAAAAAGAGCAATCAAGTTTGCTCTCAGGCTGTTGACAAATAGGTTTAACAGTCTTTTCATATGTAAATAAATTTGATA
>CAJUCU010000033.1 GCA_910585335.1 uncultured Bacilli bacterium | reverse complement strand
ATGTACTATCCAATAGTGATGGAAGTGAAGTAGTAAGTACAAAATGGGATAATGAAACTTATCAGAGATTTAAAGGAAAATATGTATGTGCAAGTGGTACTCCTACAGCATGTACAAGAGTTTATTATATGGCAGGAACATCAAGTTCTTATGGTTACTGTATTCATCTTACTAATGGACAAAGTTTAGATGATGTCAATCAGACATGGGACTATGGAAAAGAAATCAGTTATGAGAATGGAGTATATACGATTCTAAATTCGACGGAAGGAAAGAGAATAGATTGGTATACGGATTATTCTAAATATAGAGGAAAATATGTATGTGCAGATGGAACAACAAGTTGTAGTACTATTTGGTATATAGACTCCACTAGTAATACCACTATGTCATATGTAGAAATGAGTAGTGGAGAGACTTATGATAGTTTGTATGAAGAGGCATTAAATACACCATGGATTTATGGAAATGATATTGAATGGGATGGAAGTAAGTATATTTTGAAAGATACCATAGAGAGTAGTCCTTTCAACTGGAAGAATGATTATAAAACGATTGCAACAAGATATCATTATACTTGTTTTAGTACAGGAGATAGTTGTACAGAAGTAGGATATATACTTGATTTTAGTAGTGGTTATCCAATTCACCATTTAAAGTTAAAAGATGGAAAGACGATAGAAGATGCGAAGAAAGAAATGTTTACAAATACAACAAATTCTAAGATAAAAGCAACAATAGATACATGGTATCAAACCAATATGTTAAATTACACTGACAGTTTAGAAGATACGATATGGTGTAATGATAGAAGTATTGCTAGAGGACCATTAAAAAGTAAAGACGAAGATTCATCACAACATGACCGACCGTTTTTTGGAGCAGATGGAAGATTTTATGGTCCGAGTATGATATGTCCTAATGATAATGATAAATTTACGGTGAGTTCAGAAAATGGAAATGGAGCTTTAACTTATCCAGTAGCACTTTTAACAGCAGATGAATTGACGTTAGCAGGACATGGGCGGGGGGGATATAGCATTTCTAGTTATTTATATACAGGTGAAGTGAATTGGTCTTTGTCGCCAGCTGAGTTTCAACGCTATCGTGCTGCTGTGTTTGGCTTGAATTCAATAGGGAGTTACGGATATCAGTTTGTTACTAAGTGGGATGGTATACGTCCAGCAATCTCACTTGCCCCAGGTACTATAATCACAAGTGGAGATGGAACGAGTAAAAATCCATTCACAGTAGAAAAAGATGGATAGATAGTTTTGTTTCAAGAACTGTTTGTAGATAGGATTCATGTTGGATAGGAAAATAAAAATCCTCCTTTGATATCATAGATAATGATTATTTACTCATATCTAAGATCAAGGAGGATTTATTTTTAAGCATTTTTTTGCATTTTGTTGATTCCAATCATACTACCAAAAATGGATGTGAAAGTAATAATTAAGTCGTATAATAACATCTTTGTTTCCATATCTGCTTGAATAATAAAGAAGGTAATTAAAGTTAAAAGTAGAATAATCATCATACCAAATTTAAAACCTTCTAGATATGCGTTTTGGGATGATCGGACTCCAACTTTAATACTACTAATAAATATGACAAGTAAGATACTAATTAAATTAATCCACTTAAATAAATTATCACCAATTAAATTGAAATAGTATAACGTGGAAGTTAATACGAGAGAAATCACTAACCACAGTAAAGTCAGTAAATATAATTTATAGTGTTTTTTTATAAAATTCATATGCCACCTCTTATTAAAATTTATGATGATGTATAAAATTTATGTCATATTATCAATATATTGGTAGGTGATCATATGAAATATTTTTTAGTATTAGAAAGAACATTATTATTTTATGTCATTATTACAATCGTTTACCGATTTATGGGAAAAAGAGAAGTGGGGGAACTTAGTATCTTGGATTTGATTGTCTCTATTTTAATAGCAGAACTGGCAGCGATTGCTATTGATAAATATAATGAAAGTATCTTTTTAGCTATTATTCCAATGATTGCACTTGTGATTATTCAAATCTTAGTTGCTAAAGTGTCTTTGAAAAATAGTAATGTTCGCAGTGTTTTAGAAGGAGAACCTTCCGTTATTATTAATCGAGGTAAAGTTGACTTTCAAGTCATGCTAGAACAGCGCTACAACCTAGATGATTTGCTCACACAACTTCGCAGTCAGGGAATTCGGAGTATTGAAGAAGTGGATTATGCAATTTTAGAAACAAGTGGAAAACTTTCGGTCTTTGAAAAAGATCAGAAAAAAATCGGAGCATATCCACTTCCTGTTATATTAGATGGAAAGATTCAAGAAGATGTATTATTGCAAATTAAAAAATCAAAAGAATGGCTTTTTGATACTTTAGAAGAAGAAAATGTAAAAAGTGAGAATGTTTTTTATGCCTTTTTTCGAGATGATCAATTATTTTTGATTCGTGATGAATCTGTTAAATAGACATTTTTCTTTCTTTTTGTATGTTAGAATCAAACTGGTGATTTATCATGAAAATAAAAATAGTTGCAGTAGGAAGTTTTGTTTTGATTCTTTCCCTTTTCTTTTTTCAGTCTAATGTTTTAACATTAAATGATGTGGCAAAAGAAAAAGAGGAAGAATTAGAGACTAGAGGGGTTTTTCTTTCTTATATTGAATTAAAAAAATATTTGTATCAAAAAGATGATAAAACTAGCAAAAAGAATATTCGAAAAATAATAAAAACAATGAAAGATATGCACTTTGATTTGCTCATTTTGCAAGTAAGAAGTTTTTCTGATGCCATTTATCCATCACATATCTTTCCAAGTTCTAAAGTAGTTGTTACAAAAGAGGGAGAGCCTTTGCCTTATGATTATTTGGATTATTTTTTGAAGGAAGCCCATAAAGAGAATATAGAAGTTCATGCTTGGATTAATCCTTACCGTGTTAGTAGCAATGCTAATATAGGTGAACTTAGTGTAAAAAATCCAGCTTCTTCATGGATTGGTACTTCCAGAGTCGAAGTGATTCCAGATAAAGGCATTTATTATAATCCAGCTAGTACAGAAGTCAAAGACTTAATCGTAAAGGGAGTAGAAGAGTTGGTCGAAAGTTATGATATTGATGGGATTCATTTGGATGATTATTTTTATCCTAGTAAAACAGTAGATCTTGTTAGTTATGAAGAAAGTGCTTCGACGAAGTCCCTTTATGCTTATCGCCTTGATCATGTCAATGATTTAGTAAAACGAATCTATCAAACCGTTCATAAAAAAGAAAATATCGTATTTGGTATTTCTCCCCAAGGGAATATTGAAAATAATTATGAAAGTCAATTTGCCGATGTTAGAACATGGGCTAGCGAAAAGGGGTATGTCGATTATTTGATGCCCCAAGTTTATTATGGATTCTATAATGAAGCGAAACCTTATTATGAAGTAGTAAAAGAATGGGACTCTATTATTAAAAATAAAGATGTTTCTCTCTATTTTACACTTGCACTTTACAAAGCAGGAAGCATCGATCAATTTGCTAAAAGTGGGGCGAATGAATGGATTGATGAGAATGATATTTTAAAAAAGGAAGTTTTAATTGCTAGGAATTTGAGTCATTATAAAGGTTTTTCTTTATTTCGGTATGACTATTTGGTAAGTCCAGATTTACAAGTAGAAAATACGATTCAAGAAATTGACCATTTAAAAGAAATTTTAAATTAGTTTTTTTTCTTCTTAAAATTTGTTATACTTAAATAGTCGGAGAGTGATGATATGAAAAAAAGTCAAAATGGTTTTACTTTAGTTGAACTGCTGGCAACTCTTGCTATTCTTGCTATTATTATGTTGATTGCCGTTCCTAACGTTATGGGAATTTTGGATCGTAATAAACGTTCTACTTATATAGAGGATGCGAAAAAGTTAGTGACATTAGCGGATTATAAATTTCGGCAGTCTCAAACTATTCCTAGGTTAAATAATGGAGAATGTGTTGTCTTTCGTATGAGTAGTTTGGATGTTAGTGAGATTAAGAATGGACCAGAGGGAACTCCTTATAATGTTAACCAAAGCTTTGTTGCCATTCGTTATAATGGCAGTCGCTATGAATATGGAGTTAGACTTGCGGAGGCTAAAAATCAAAGAGGAATCCGGTTTACAAACAGTACTTTATTAAACGATGAGCGGGCTATGATGCAAGCAGTTGCTAATAATACAGCAGTTGTTACTTTAGGATTAAATAGATATATTAGTGGTACTAGCTTTTCTTCTTGTAAAATTGTCAGTTATAATTAAGAACAATTTTAAATTTTGTTGACGACAAATGAAGGAATATGCTATGATGGTTATAGGGTAAGATATGGAGGCTAAAGAAGTGAAAAGAAATAGAAATAGTAAAAACAAAGGTTTTACATTGATTGAGTTATTGGCAGTAATTATTATTTTAGGAATTTTGATGGCGACAGCGATTCCTGCTATGACAAAGTACATTGAAAACTCAAAGAAAGATGCTTTTTGGCAAACAGGTAAAACTTATATTAATGCAGCACGTTATGGTCTTTTAAATGATGAGTTTGCTAATACAGCGGGTGGAATTTGTTCTCTTCCTCCTACAGGACAAGCGACAGTTGTACCAACTAGTATTATTGAGCTTGAAAAAGGAAGTAATAAATCATCATGGAATAAAGCGATGAGTGTTAGTTATGTTCTTTGTGTTGATGAGGGAACAGCAGATAAGCCAAAGTATGTTTATTATTACTCTGGAAAAGATGCTGATAATAATGGAATTCCAACTTTAACAAAAGAAGATGCATTAGGTAGAGGGGCAGTAAAAAGAGGTGGTGCTACTGCTGCTAAACAACCTGCACTTAATGCTACACAAAGTGTAGGAGGATCAAGCAGAAAAGTTACACAAATTTGTTCATAATTATGTTATAATGAACCTAAGAAATTAGGTTTTTCTTTTTGATGAAAATAGGAGGTAATTGTTATGTTATTGATTGGTTGTCATGTAAATTATAAAAAAGATAGTCAAATACTTGGGTGCTTGGAACAAGCGCTTCGCTATGGAGCAGATACTTTTATGTTTTATACTGGTGCACCTCAAAATACAGCAAGAACAAGTATTGATTTAGAAAAAGTGAAGGAAGCAAAAAGAAGAATGGAGGAAGAAAATCTCCTTTATTCGAAAGTGGTGGTGCATGCTCCTTATATTATAAATTTGGCAAATAATCAAGATGAGACGAAATATCAATTTTCTATTTCTTTTCTAAAACAAGAATTAAAGCGATGTGAAGAGTTAGGAATTGAACGAATTGTACTTCATCCAGGTAGTCATGTTGGGCTTGGACGTGATGTAGGGCTTCAAAATATTATAACTGCTTTGAATGAAATATTGAAAGATAGCCAGGTTACTATTTTGCTTGAAACAATGGCAGGCAAAGGAACCGAACTTGGTTCTAGCATTGATGAGATTAAACAAATTATTGACGGTGTCTCTAATAAAGAAAGAATAGGAATTTGTCTTGATACTTGTCACTTGAATGATGCAGGATATGATGTTAGTAACTTTGACTCCATTTTAGATGAAATAGATGAAAAAATAGGTCTACATTATGTTTTGTGTGTTCACATTAATGACAGTAAAAATGAGTTGGGTGCTCATAAAGATCGTCATGAAAACTTGGGGTTTGGTAGTATTGGTTTTGATACTTTAATCGATATTATTTACAATAAACGACTAGAAGGGATTCCTAAAATATTAGAGACTCCTTATGTAGATAGTGAGTATCCACCATATAAATATGAAATCGATATGATTCGAAAAAAGGAATTTAATGAACATTTAATAGAAGATATTAAAGAACAAAAAGTCTCTTAAGGATATTAGTGAACTGTAAAATGAATCTTTTTGATATTGTAAATTTACATATGTATGTTATATTAATAATAGGTGGAAAATATGCAAAATAAAATGGGGAAATTTATAAAAGAACATCGAATGAGTTTATTTGTCGTAGTTTGTGCTATCATCATGTTGGTAGGACTTTCTTATGCGTGGTTACAGTTGACACTTTGGGGTGAGAAAGAGTTGACACTAAGAGCAGGAACACTAGAGTTAAACTTGGATGATAGTATGAGTGAGGGTATTACAATGGTTGATGTTGTTCCTATCAGTGATGAAGAAGGACTTGAAAGTAGTGGTTACACCTTTACTTTAGAAAACACAGGAACTATTGATAGTGGGTATGAGATTTATTTAGATGATTTAGATATTTCTGATGTAGATGTTCGAATGAAAGATTCTTTTGTTAAGTATCAATTGATAAAAGAAGATGAGGCTGTTGGTTATGATTTGTTAAGTACAGTGGGGGAAAATCCAAATAGACTTTTAGATAAAGGTGTAATAGGACCTAATGAGAAGTATGTTTACACTTTGCGGTTATGGATTGCCTCTAGTGCTACTAATGAAGTGATGGGAACTGTGTTTAAAGGACAACTAAGAGTAGAGACTATGCAAACTTCTCCACGAGTTGGTAGTGTCTCCAAAGTATTATTTAAAGAAAGCAATTTAGGAGATAAAGGTTCCATTGATACTAGTGATGAGGAACAGACTTTTATTACAGGAGAAGATCCAAATAACTACATATGGTATTCAGGAAAATTATGGAGAGCAGTATCCAAAGATACTAGTGATGACTCTGTAAAGTTAATTACCCAATGGAATATGGGGACTATTCCTTATAATGCAGAGGGCAATTCGGCGTTTAGTGGTAGTTTTGTAGAAGAATGGTTGAATGATACTAGTGTAGATGGTTTTTTAGGAAATTTAAGAGAACCCGAAAAGTTTTTGAAAATGGATAGTTTGTGGAATGCTACTATGAATAGTTCGATTACTCCTTCTAAGCCATCACAAACTACGATGGTAACTACTACAGTTGGGTTATTGAATGCTTATGAACATAAGATGACTCATCAGGCTTTAAAGCTTGGAGAGAGTTATTTGAATAATGGACTTCAATGGGGGTTAATTACACCTTTTAATAATGCTGCAATAAGACAAGTTTCTATCTATGGTAATTTTGATACCAACCCACCAAAAAGATTGGCTGGGATTAGACCAGTTATTAATTTAAAGAAAAGTGTAGAAATTGTAGCTGGAGATGGAAGTGTTCATTCGCCATATCGTTTAAAAAGAGATGATGATACACCTTCTACTGGAACACCTTTAAATACGAGATATAGTGGTGAGTATATTCGCTATGGTGTAGGAGAGAACAATTTATATAGAATTGTTAGTCATGAAAATGGTAATATTAAAATAGCGAGTGCAGAACCATTAAAAAATAATAATAGTTTTATTAAAAAGAAATATAGTACCGAAAATGCTAAGGTATTATATAATCCTGAAGATCCCGCTTATGAACTTGCTTATTTTTTAAATCATGATTTCTTGAATCCTAGTAATGGTTTTTTGACAAATGAGCAAATTGGTATGATTACGAATGCTAAATGGTATTTAGGACAAGTTGGTTATGGAATGCATTATAAACTGGGAAAATACACTGATGAGACAGGCCATATGTTACTTAACAAGCAAGTGGATGCTAAAGTGGGGCTTTTACGAATTGGTGAATTATTAAGCGGTCAGATACAGAGATATGCTAGAATAGATGGACCGTATTCTACAGGTTTGACAGTTGGATATTGGGTTTTATCGTCATATGATTCATCTTGGAAATGGTATATTCCTAGTTATGGACATGCAAATGGTTCTTCTGTTACAGCAAGTATCGATGGTTCTTTTGGTGTTCGTCCCTCTTTGAATTTGAAATCAACTATTAAAATCGCAAGTGGAGATGGAACTAAACAAAATCCTTTTACAATTTATGAATCATAAAATACCAGTTAGATTATTCCTACCTGGTATTTTTTTATTTCTCTAAAAAAACTTGTTTTTTGTCGTAATATATTTCTTGGCTATTTCCTCATAAAGCGTTATACTAAGATAAGGTTTAATGGTTTTTAATGTTTCTATTCCGTTGGGGCCTAGTAGAGCTTTGTAGTTTTTATGCAAAAAGTCAAAAATGATTTTAGCCTCCCCATCTGTAATAGATACACCTTCTTTTTCGGCATAGTTCTTAACATCTGTTACAGTTAAAGAACCAATATAGTTTTCAATTAATTTCTCGTACATAAAATTCTCCTCTAACTATTATATGCAAAAAAGAAAGAAAGTACGCTAGGAAAGGATGAGAGTATGAAAAAAAGAATTCATAAAAAGCGAAAAAATAAATTAGAGACAGAAAAAATAGAAAAAAGAAGATTCTTTCTATTTATGATTTTTATCGTAGGACTCTTTTCTCTTTTAACACTTAAACTTTGTGATGTTATGCTTGTTCATAAAAAAGATTATCAGAAAAGTTTAACAGAGCTTACCTATACCAAAGTAGAAGGACCTTCTTCTCCTAGAGGACGTATCTATGATCGTAATGGCGTAGTTATTGTAGATAATAAAGCGATTAAAACAATCTATTATAAAAAAGATAAGAAAACAACTACCCAAGAAGAAATAGAACTTGCTTATCTTGTCTCTCCTCATTTAAAATTAGATGTCTCTAAATTACAAGAGAGGAATAAACGAGAGTTTTATTTAGTAAAATATCCTAAGAAAGTAAAAAAGCTTATCACAAAAAAAGAATGGGATCAATATCATGCTAGAGAACTTTCTAATAAAGACATAGAAGAGATGCAGATGGAACGTATTTCAAAAGAAGAGTTAGATGCTTTTACAAACGAGGATAATGGGGCAGCATACTTATATTATTTAATGAATAAAGGATATACTTATGATGAAAAAGTGATTCGGACTGGAGATGTTTCAGAAGAAGAATATGCTTATGTAGCAGAGAATAATCAAACTTTAGGTGGATTTAATGTCAAACTTGATTGGGAGAGAGTTTATCCTTATGGTGATACGTTTCGGACGTTTTTAGGAAATATCTCTACCACTTCTTCTGGGATTCCATTAGAAGAGAAAGATTATTATTTATCACTTGGATACTCTTTAAATGACCGTGTAGGTATTTCTTATATTGAAAAACAATATGAAGAATATTTACATGGTACAAAAGATATTTATCAAGTTGTCAATCGTCATGAATTAAAATTGTTAGAAGAGGGAAGCAGAGGCAATGATATTGTTTTAACGATAGATATTAAATTGCAACAAGAAGTAGAAAGAATCCTTGCTGAAGAAGTGATTAAGACTAAGAGTGAGGCGAATACTAATTTTTATGATCATAGTTTTGTTGTGATTCAAGACCCTAATACGGGTGAAGTTTTGGCTATGGCTGGAAAACAGGCGATACTTCAAAATGGGAATTATGAAATTCGAGATTATTCTCCAGCGCTTCTTACTTCTCCGATGACACCTGGTTCTGTTGTTAAAGGGGCTTCTATGTTGGTAGGATATAACGAAGGGGCTGTTAAAATGGGAGAATATATGCAAGATGAATGTGTTAAAATTGCAGGGGCTCCTGAGAAATGCTCTTCACAAACATTGGGAAGAATCGATGATATTACAGCACTGGCTAAATCTAGTAACGTTTATCAATTTAAAATTGCGATGCGAATTGCAGGAAGAGAGTATTTTCGTGGTATGAGAATGCCATTTAATCAAGAGGCTTTTGATAAGTATCGGGCAATGTATCATTCATTTGGACTCGGTGTTAAGACAGAAATTGATCTTCCTGTTGAAAGCTTAGGCTATACTAGTAAAGATACACAAGCAGGAAATCTTTTGGACTTTGTAATGGGACAATATGAAACTTATACACCAATTCAGTTATCTCAATATATTACTACTATTGCTAATGGTGGAAGTCGCTTACAACCACACTTATTAAAAGAAGTACGTGCTTCTACTGAGGATGCTACTTTAGGAGAAGTGATTGTAAAAAGTGAGCGAAAAGTCTTAAATACCATTTCTACCAAAGAAGAATATTTAAACCGTGTGAAAGAAGGATTCCATGCTGTTGTTATGCGTGGAGATGGTTATGGACGTGGTTATATGGAGGACCAATTTGATGGTAGTGGTAAAACAGGAACCTCTCAAAGCTTTGTTGATACAGATGGTGATGATAAGATTGATACAGATACTATTTCTACTGCTTTTATTGGTTATGCACCTAGTGTAAATCCTAAAATGACGATTACTGTGACGAGTCCTAATTCATCTTATCCTAATGGCGGAAACGATTATGCATCCTTAGTTACCATGCGAATTACGAAAGCAGTAACTAGTAAATTTTTTGAATTTTATCCATTATAAGATGTTTTCCTCATTCAATTCACTGAAAAAAATAGAAAAATGTTTTGCAAATGGGTAATTTTCTGTTATAATACCTATAGACGTAAGGAGGGATTAAAATGGCTAAACTTGGAAATAGACAAAAGAAAACTCTTGTTTGTACAGAATGTGGTGAAGAAAATTACCGTGTTTCTAAAAATGTAAAAAATACAACGGATCGTCTAGAAATTAGTAAATATTGCTCTAGATGTAAGAAACATACAACACATAAAGAGAAAAAGTAGGAGATTATAAATTATGCTAGAACAATTTCAACCATGGATTGACTATAAAAAACTAATTGAAGAACAAGCAAATGAAGTTAGTAGTACTATAGCAAGACAACCAGAAAAGCCTAAAGTAAAGACTAAAGGATATCAACAAAAAACAGTACAACATTTAAAAATTGGAAAAAAATAAGAGGATTATTCTCTTATTTCATTTTAAAAGGAGGATTTACAATGATTGGTGTAAATGATATTAAAAATGGAATGACTCTTATCATTGAAGGAAATATCTATCAAGTAATAGAGTTCTTACATGTAAAACCAGGAAAAGGTTCTGCTTTTATGAAGACGAAACTTCGTAATTTAAGAACAGGCGGTATTGTAGAAAAAACATTTAATACAAATGTAAAGTTTGAAAAAGCAAATATTAATAAAATGAATTCTCAATACTTATATAGTATGGGAGACGTTTATTATTTCATGAATATGGAAACGTATGAACAATTAGAACTTTCTAAAGAACAAATTGGAGATAGTGCGAATTATTTGATTGAAAATATGAGTGTTTATATTATCCTTTTTGAAGGAGAGTTACTTGGAATTGATCTTCCAGATAAAGTGGAGTTTACTGTTGTTGAAACAGAACCAGCTGTTCGAGGTAATACTACCAATAATGCTATGAAAGATGCAAAAGTAGATACTGGTATGATTGTAAAAGTTCCTTTATTTATTGAACAAGGAGAAAAAATTCTTGTTACAACATCAGATGGTAAATATTCATCTCGTGCATAATTACTAACGCAAAAATGCGTTTTTTTTTGTTAAAAATATATTATTCTAAATATCTCGTCTAAAAAAATAACTTCATATTTATTTTTTATTTTGTTCTTTGCGAAAGAAATAGTATCGTGTTATAATTTTAATAGTGAGGTGTAGTTAAGATGGCGAAGAAGAAGAAAAAGAAAGTAGTGGCAAAAAAATTTGAACATAGCGAAGAACTTTATGGTGTTTTGTTAGTACTTGCTGCGATCTTAGGAATTGGAAAATATGGACCAGTTGGAAAGTTGATTGCCTCTTTTGGGCTTTTCTTAGTTGGAACAGGTTATGGTCTTTTTTTACTGACACTTTTTGTAGTTGGGTGTTTTTTAGTGGTTAAACGAGAATGGCCTGATTTTTTTACAACCAAGTTAATTGGACTATATGTGGTAGTTTTAGGACTTTTGATTATTATGCACCGTGAATATGTAGTAGAAAATGATGGGAATATGGCTCTTATTTTTCAAGAGACGATGAATGAACTTATTTCTGGTTTTAATAGCATTATGCACACAGGCTCTGTACAGGATTTGTTTTCTGTTGGTGGAGGAGTCATTGGTGGTGCCTTTGCGATTGTTTTTGATAAATTATTCTCTTATACAGGGATGAATATTGTAGCTTGGATGATGGTAGCACTTGGATTTGTACTTTTTACAGGAGTTTCTATTTTTGATATTATTCGCGAGCGTGTTAGTGGCTATAAAGAAAGTGCTAAAGAAAGAAAAGATGCCAAAAAAGAAAAAGCCGAGCATACTTCTTCTGTTATTATTAATGATGGTAATGAAGAGGCTATAGAAAATAAAGAAGAAGATAAAAAGATTACTATTTCTAGTATTGATGAAGTACGTAAAATTGGTGATATGAAAGAAGTGGGAGAACAAAGTGAAGTGGTAGAAAATGTCTCTACTCCTGCACGATTACCACAAAAAGAATATAAGTTACCACCAATTGATTTATTAGATAAGCCAAAGAAAAAGGCAAAGGGTACTGATCAAAGTGTGATTGAGAAGAATATTGAAATATTAGAAAAAGTATTAAAAGATTTTAAAATTATTGGAAAAGTAGTGGAAGTTCATATTGGTCCGACGGTTGTTCAGTATGAGTTAGAAATTGCTAGTGGTACACGTGTAAATAAGATTACGAGTATTAATCGGGAAATTTCTTTGGCACTGGCTAAAAAAGATGTAAGAATCGAGGCACCAATTCCAGGAAAAAATACAGTTGGAATTGAGTTTGCCAATGATACACCAACACCAGTTAGTTTTTATGAAATTATTAATAGTAATAAAATGAAGAGTGCAATGGATAAAAAATTGATGGTTCCACTTGGAAAAAGTATTATGGGTGATATTGGTGTTTGTGAAGTTAACAAGATGCCCCATTTATTAGTTGCTGGTACTACTGGTTCTGGTAAATCTGTTTGTGTAAACGGTATTATCTGTTCTATTTTAATGCGAGCAAAGCCAGATGAAGTAAAACTGATTATGGTGGATCCTAAAGTAGTAGAGCTTTCTGTTTATAATGGGATTCCTCATTTGCTTCGACCAGTTGTTACGGATCCAAAACAGGCAGCGATTGCGCTTAAAAAAATGGTAGATGAGATGGAGCGGCGTTATTCTGTTTTTAGTGATTCTAAGACTAAGAATATTGAAGGATATAATGCTTATGTAGAAAAAGAAAATGCTCGTATTAGGGATCCTGAAGGGAAACTTCAAAAAATGCCTTATATTGTTATTATTATCGACGAGCTTGCCGATCTTATGATGGTAGCAGCCAAAGAAGTAGAAGATTCTATTCTTCGAATTACGCAAAAGGCTCGTGCTGCTGGAATGCATTTGATTGTGGCTACGCAAAGACCATCGACTGAAGTTATTACTGGTTTAATTAAAGCGAATATTCCATCGCGTATTGCCTTTTCTGTTGGATCTGGAATTGATTCTAGAACGATTCTTGATCAAACAGGAGCAGAACAGTTGTTGGGTAAAGGAGATATGTTATTTTTACCAATTGGTGTTAATTCACCGCTTCGAATTCAAGGGTCTTTTATTACAGATGATGAAATTAAAAGAATTATTGATTATACAACAGAACAGCAACAAGCCCAATATGACGATAGTATGATGAAGTTAGACATGGAGCCTACTGGAGATGTTGGTGGTGGACATGCAGGTGCTGATTCAGGGGATGATTATGATGATCCACTTTATAATGAAATTGTTGAGTTTGTGATTGAAACGCAAAAGGCATCGGCTTCGTTGTTACAACGTCGATTCAAACTTGGCTATAATCGGGCAGCACGTATTGTTGATTTATTAGAAGAACGGGGAATTATAGGTCCACAAAATGGTTCTAAACCTCGAGAGGTTTTAGTAAAATTAGAAGGTTCTGAGGAAAGTAGTGAGTAGTGCTCACTACTTTTTTTGTCAATCAGTCGGAAAAATAATGCAATTATATGTAGGTTATGATATTCTAATAATAGGTGGAGTGTATGAAAGACAAGAAAGTCCTATCATTTTTAGGAGAGCATAAAATGAGTTTATTTGTTGTAATAAGTGCTATCATCATGTTGGTAGGGCTTTCTTATGCTTGGTTACAATTAACACTGCGAGGTGAGAAAGAGTTAACGCTAAGGGCAGGAACACTAGAGTTAAGTTTGGATGATAGTATGGGCGAAGGAATTACGATGGCAGATGTTGTTCCTATCAGTGATGAAGAAGGACTTGCAAGTAGTGGTTACACTTTTACTTTAGAAAACACAGGAAACGTTGATAGTAATTACGAAATATATCTAGATGACTTAGAAATTCCTGAGTCTGAT
>CAJUCU010000032.1 GCA_910585335.1 uncultured Bacilli bacterium | reverse complement strand
ACATATTGAGCAAAAGATGCTAAAAGGAGCAAATCACGAATCATCAAAATCTGAGTAACTGCAGTAGAATCATCGTAAGTATGGAAGAAATTAGTCGTCATCCCAAAAGCAAATAACATCAGTAAGTATTCCCCAATAATGACTAGATAAAGTTTCCAAGGTTTTTCTTTTCGTCTTAAGGTAATCAGTAATAATACAGCAATAGCAATAACCAATAAAATACTGAGATAAGATAAAAGATTCGTATAGTCATCAATAGGCTCTAAAAATGCGCTATATGCCTCTAAATCAACATATTCTTTTACGAAATTATAAACTTGTAAATGCTTATAAAAAATATACGCACAAAGAAAAATTAATACTAAGTGGATTTTTTTAAAGTTTTTAATTAAAAATGCATATGGTTTTCTAAAAATCATCTATACCACTCCCTATTTTACGATACTTTCATTATAACGTACTTTGGCAAAAAAGGAAAGATTTGTTATAATTTTTTTTGAGGTGATTATATGAAGTATTGGAAAAGGACAATAATTCTAGGTATTGCATTATGTTTTCTAACAGGATGCACAAAAAAATTAACGCCAATTTCTTATCAAGAGTTAAAGAAATTGCAAAAAGAAAAGGAGACATTTATTTTAGAGGTAATGCAAGATGGCTGTAGTCATTGTGAAGAATTTAGCCCAAGGTTAGAGCGTATCATAAAAAAGTATAAAGTAGAAAATGCTTATCAATTAAATATGTCTACGCTTTCAAAAGAGGATGAAAAAGACTTTTTAAAAACACTAGGCATCACATCAACACCAATTACATGCTTTTACAAAAAAGGAAAAGAACTAGGCGAGCTTTATCGAATAGAAGGTGCTGTAAGCGATTCTCTAGTCATTAAGAAACTAGAAAAACTAAAATATATAAAATAAAAAGTAGCGCTGCTACTTTTTATTTTTCTAAATAATCTGCCCCTTTATGAGGCTCTTCTCTAAGTAAATCATTATAGTTTTGTTGTCTTAATACTTCATATATCACAATGGCGCAACAATTAGAAAGGTTAAGAGCACGAACATTCGCTGTCATTGGTATTCTCATACAATGTTCTAAATCATGTTGTAACAACTCTTTTGGTATTCCTGTAGACTCTTTTCCAAAAATGAAAAATAACTCTTGTTCTGAATCACTATAATCAAAACTAGTATGTGGTTTCTTTCCATATCTTGTAAAATAATAATAAACTCCTGGATTCTTACTTTTAAACTCATCAAAGTTTTCATATACTTCATATTGAAGTTTATCGATATAATTCACACTACTACGAATTAAATACTTCTCATCTAATGAAAATCCTAATGGCTTGATCAAATGAAGTTTTGTATTAGTGGCCACACAGGTTCTCATAATATTTCCTGTATTTTGTGGAATTTCTGGTTCAAATAAGACAATATGATTCATCCTTCTTGCTCTCCTACTTTATGAAGTTTTAAATAACTACGAACTTCGTTTACATCTAAAGTTTTATCTTTTTCTTCTTGTAATAATCCAATAATTTTTCCATCTTCAAATAATACAATCGCTGGATAATTTTTATTTAATTTTATTTTAGAAGAATAAGTATGATTAAAATTCTGAACGAAAGCATCTTGATCAATATCACTCAAATTCAAATAAATAATACTTTTCTTCAAAGTAATATTCTTATCTAACATGGATTTAAAACTTTTTTCAAAATTACGACATTTCATATCACTACTAGTACACATATAAATGGCAACTGTTGGGTTTTCTAAGATATAATGATCCAGTTCTAAATTGGTAATTTCTGATAAAGTTCCTCTAATAACAGGAGTCTCCTTTTCATAATCATGATACACCTCATACCACCTAGAAAAATATAAAAGTAACAACAAAACTCCTACAAAAAGAACAGCTAAAAGAAAATAGTTTTCAATGGGAACTTTGCGAAGTTTTTCTGCCTTTTTCATCCTAATCACTCCTTAAGTATATTTTAACACACTTTTTCTATTTTGATAACTGTAGTTGACAAAATATTTTATCGATTGACAAGTTGTTGTATCTCAGTTGCGTCTTCATTAAAAAAATGATAACGAAGCGAAATTGGTAATAAAGAAAGTTGCGCTAAGTCACGCATTTTCACTTCATAATGATAAATATAAGTAAAACCATTTCGATAAACTACAGGAAAACATCTATTTTGATAATCCTTTAAATAATAAGAAATTTGATTTTGTGGAATATCTAAGATATTTCCTTTGATATTCATAACAACTACTCTATCATAAACGATTACTTCTAAACTAGGAGTAAAATGAAATACTTCTTGAAAATGTGTAAAAAGATAAATTATTTCTTCGTTACTTAATTCTACGGATATAGTCACTTTTTTATACCCCAACTTTAACAAATAATAAACACTATAAATATTCATCACATTAAAGGTATAGTCACTAATATCAAAATCCCCTGGGATAGAATAAAATTTTCGTAGTTGTGGATTTAGAGTGGAATCATGATGAAAAGATTCTACTAAAAAATATTTTTTAGAAGGTGTAATTTTTTTATAAAGAAAATCAGGTAAATAAATACGGTCTACAGAAGAAGAGATAGGAAGCTGTTCTTCCCTCATCACTTGGAAACTAAGTTCTCTATTAGAAGAGGAAGAAAAATGTGAAAAATCAACAGCCTGCTTTTGATAATTACTTTTGCCCTTCTGGCGTAAAATAATGAGTTTCTCTACAACACTTCGCCTTAAATCATTCAAATCTTTAATAGAGATAAAAATATTCTCATCGATATCTAACGTAACCTCTTTTAAAACAAAAGGCGTATTCCCTAACTTTTTTAGTTGTCCTTTTATTTTTTCTTCGGTCATAGAAGAAGTCTTAGCCTTTTCCACTATCACTGATTTTTCTATGATTTCGTTTTCATGGTCCATGATTTTTAAGGTGAGTTTCTCATCTATTTTAGCAATAATATGCATAGATACTTCTATTTTTTTATTTTTTAAACTAAAAATATCATCTTCTAATTTTTTACTAGTCGTTTTATAAATAGCATCTTCTCTTTGAAGTCCGATTTTATTATCGAGAAAAATGATTTGCCCTGCTTCTGCTGATGCAATAAGACGATCTTTTTCATCATATATAAAATTAGCCACAAAACCTTTCTTTTCTTTCAGAAAACGAACACCATCTTCTTGATATAAAGGATAAGTTAATCTAATTTTTATTTTCTTTGGTGTAACCGCTAAAACATCTCCAATTTTGAAACCTAAATGATTGGGTGAAGAGGAATTTCTAATATCATCATGAAAAAGATGTCCTAGTGTAAAATCACGATTAAATAAAATTTTTAATTTATTCAACTCTTCTTCATAAGAAAATATTATAAAGGAGACTTCATTCTACCTTCGACTTTAAAAGAAGCAATATCACTTTTCATAAGTTCGCTCATCTTAGAAGAGGTATTTAATTCTTTCGTACTAAGCAGATAACCAGACTTTACTTTTTTAGCATTTTCATATAATTCATAGAAAAGTCGACAGCATCCTGTACACTCTCCACGATTACCACTTCGAGAACCAATCATGCTGCTCATAAGACAACATCCAGAATAACTCATACATAAAGCCCCATGAATAAAGACTTCTTTTTCAATAGGAATAGGAATCTTCTCAATCTCTTCTAGACTCATTTCACGTGGTAATACAACACGCTTCACACCTAATTGATGATAAAGCTGTACTGCTTCTTCTGTACATACATTGGCCTGTGTAGAAGCATGAATTTCAAGATTAGGAAAAGTCTCTCGGACTAGACAAATCATCCCAAAGTCTTGCATGATTAGTGCATCTACTCCTATTTGATGCAAAAAGGAAACCGTTTCTAAAAAGTTATCTACTTCCTTATCTTTGACAAGTGTATTCATAGTCACATAAAGTCTTACCCCATACAAATGACAAAGTGCTACTGCCTCTTTTAACTCCTCTTCACTAAAGTTTTTAGCATATGCTCTAGCATTAAATTTTTTATATCCCAAATAAACGGCATCTGCTCCATTTGCAATAGCATACTCTAAACTTAGATAGTCTCCTACTGGAATCAATAACTCATGCATAAAACACCTCCTACCTACTCCTATTCTATCACAGAATTCATGAATTTGTTTGATAATCTCGACTCATCAATAATATAATAAATTATGAATAATAATAACGAAGAACTAATTAAACGACTTTCTTTCGAAAACTGGATTTGGGGCATCTATTTAATCATTGCACTAGCCAATATTTATGGTGATGAATTAATCAAAAAAGCAATTAGAGAGAAAGATGTAGAAGCCAATGAAAAAGCAAGAGATATTTTTCTTGTTATTTTGATAATTACTTTATTAATCAATATTTACTTTTTTATTCGAAACTATAGTGATTTTAAAAATAATCCAGAGGATGAATCTTTACAAGTCCGTCTGATTGGAAGTGGACTTTTATTACTAGCAACGCTTTGCTTTCTTTATTCTCAAATAGTAACAAAAGAAGAAACAGAGTCTGTTTCTAATATTTAGCTTTCAATTGTTCTATCTCTTCATTTAAAGCATCGACCATTTTCTTTAGTAATCTAATTCCTTCTTCATTAGAAATGGTATGAGAAGCTGCTTCGCCTCTTTCCTGTTGCACTTGTTTATAAAAAGCATTTGTACAAAGCACTTGAGCAGTTAACATCAACCAGTTCCCAAGTGCATTCTGCTCATTGGCGGTTAAATCATCAATGAGTAAGTAACCAACAATAATAGCACTAAGAGAAAAAGTTTTTGCTGAAACATTCGGAAGAGACATATTATCACCTATCAAATTATATTATTCGACTAAATAGAATATATTTTATTATGAATGAAAAAGAAGAACTTTTACAAAAAATAAAAATTGAAAACTGGATATGGATTCTCTATTTATTCTTAATTGGTTTTAGTTTTTATAGTAATTATCTAGAAACAGAGTATTTAAAAACGGATAGTTGTGAAGCCAAAGAAAAATATAGAAAGTCATTGATTATTATTTTCTCTGTTGCCCTTTTTGTTTACTTTTACTTCTTTGAAGATAGCCTAAAAGATGTAAAAAAACAAAGTCCTTGTGATAATCCTAAAAAAATATTTTTAACACAAGCCAATTTTCTAGCTTCCACCTTGATTCTAATTGCAGGTTGTATTTTCTTATTTATTGCAATTACGGATACCAATATTGATACAGAGATTGCTTTTAGTTAAGAAAAATGATAATTTTCCCACATAAAAACTCTAATCCAAAAGAGTTAGAGTTTCTTTTACTATTGGTAATTTTCTGCTTTTACTTCCATATAACTTCTAGGATGTGCACATACTGGACATACGTCAAGCGCATCACTACCCATATATACATGACCGCAATTACGGCAAATCCACATTTTTTCTCCATCTTTGTGGAATACTTTATCATCTTTTACATTTTGAAGTAAAGTAAGATATCTTTCTTCATGATGTTTTTCAATTTCTCCCACTTCTTTAAATAAATGAGCGATACGTGTAAAACCTTCTTCTTCTGCTACACGAGCAAATTCTTTATACATATCTGTCCATTCATAATTTTCACCATTAGCAGCATCTTCTAAGTTTACTAAAGTCTCTGGAACACTACCACCATTTAATTCTTTAAACCACATCTTAGCATGTTCTTTTTCATTATTTGCAGTTTCTTCAAAAATAGCAGCAATTTGCTCATAACCATCTTTTCTAGCACGAGAAGCATAATAAGTATACTTATTTCTTGCTTGACTCTCTCCAGCAAATGCTGTTTTTAAATTTTCTTCTGTTTTACTTCCTTTTAGTTCCATATTTTCTACCTTCTTTCTATATTTTTTTATATTAAGGACTTATAATCCAAAATAACACGATTAGGAACAATCTTTACATATTCCCTTCAGTATCAGTGTCGTATCTTTTATTTGAACACCATTCCTCTTTTCTACATTAGCTAAAAAATCTAGATAAGAATCATCATAAAAATCAAATACTTTACCACACTTTTCACAAAATAAATGATAATGACAACTGGAGTTTCCATCATAACGATCAACATTTCCAGCAATGGATAACTTCTGAACTTTCCCCTCTTCTACAAGTTGATTGATATTACGATAAACAGTAGCCTGCCCAATCGTATTATCTTTTCTCATAACATTTTGATATAACTCTTGGATGGTTGGATGAGTAGGATTATCTACTAATGTATCTAATATTAATTGTCTTTGCCTTGTATTTCTTCTCTTCATAAGCACTCTCTTATTGATAATCATTATCAGTTATAATTATATAAATCTTTTTACATCTTGTCAACTAATTAAGGATAAACTTTTCTTCCACCCTCTGTACAAGTAGAATTATAATTAGAACTAGCATTTGAATTATTACAAACCACTGTTTTCTTACGAATTTGACAAGTAAGGGTGTAATAATAACTATATTTATAATTGTTGGGAGAACCCGTTCTTCTAATAATCACTTTTCCACTAGAGCAAGTATCCTGTTTATCTTGATAATCTTTCATTAAATTAGCATTTTTGAGTGTTGCCATACTAACTTCTCTTTCCCCTACTGCATTCATACTTCCCCACATATCTTCAGCATATTGTTCCACATAAAGTTTAGAAGAAGCAAGCATAGACTCCCCATAAGAAACCATTTTCTTATACTTATTGGTACGTTGCAGCTTATCAACCGACGGAAATGTAACCATCAAAATAATCCCCATAATAGCAATAGTTACAATCAATTCTACCATTGTAAATCCTCTATTTTTCATAAGTCACCTCATTATTTATTATACAAAGAAAAAATAGAAAATTCAAAATAAATTTTAAATATTGGAAACTACTTTTTTCTAAATAAATTATAAGACACCAGAAAAAAAGAAACGCATAGAATAAATTAGGTGAAAGTCTATGAGTTTTAAAAATCCAAAACATCCATTCTACTGCATGTGTAATACTTGCAAACAAAAAAGAAGAAACAGCTTATTTTATTTAGCACTTCTATTAATTACTTTGGTTGTTATATTCTATCAGGCCCTACTTTTAATTTTTATCACTACAAAGTTAAATGCCATTATACTATTTAGTTTATTTTTATTCATAAGCTTTCTGGTAGTGCTGATCTTGTTTTGACAAAAACTCCAATACTTTAGATAAATAAGTAACAAATTGATAAACATCACTATATTTGTTATAGGTATTACCATTCATAATTAATTTAGGTGGAATAGAAAGATAAGCAAAAAAGAGAATTTTTTCTTCTTGAGTAAAGGGAAATTTATGAGAATAAATCTGAAATAAACTATTCATGTCCAACTCTCGATATTCATTTTGAAAAAAAGTAAGAAAATCATAAATAGGAATATCTCTTCTGGCATGATCCCATGAAATAAAATAAACTTCTTCTCCTTGCAAAAAATGATCTACTTCTAAATGGGAATGTAGCATTACATAACGAATGCTTTTCACATCTTTAATTTGTTGATACCATTGATTAATTCTATTTTTAGAGTAATCCAAACATCGATAAACCATTGTAATATTTCTCATGAATAAGTATTCATCTG
Organism: uncultured Bacilli bacterium; assembly: GCA_910585335.1. Lineage (GTDB taxonomy): Bacteria > Bacillota_I > Bacilli_A > RF39 > UBA660 > MGBC119817. Next base: position 7,235 of record CAJUCU010000032.1, on the reverse strand, counting down.
GTGCCATATAAACTTTCTTTTCTATCATATCCTGTAAATCATGATAATAATAATATAAGTATTCAATTTGTGCACTTACGTTTTCATAGATTGCTTTGACATCATCTAAAACAAGTTCTTTATAAAAACTTGTTTTATTATGCAAAAGAGACAAAACATACATCATGTCTACTGCTTTTTCTTCTTTTATTTTCACTTTTTCTAAAACGAATGGATAGATTTCATAAGCATCATCTCGTCCTAAGTTAATAGGTTTTAACGCATATTTAAAATCTTTAGAATCAAGATAAGAAAATAGTTCTGTATTATTTTTTCTTTTCTCTTTGATAACAACTTGCTCTTGATCTAAAGTAAGAATCTTAATCTTTTTCTTACAATCATACCGTTTCGCATAAAGTTGATACTCTTCAATTAATTTAGTAAAATTAGTCATTGGTAGTTGGAATAATAACTTTAGACCCTAATTCTATTTTAGATAAATCATTATATTCTTCTAATTGTTCTTTGGTTATTTGATAACGGTCCAACACACTATTAATAGAATCATTTTTTCTCATAATATAAACGGTATATGCTCGGTACGTTTCTTCGGCATCATTAAATACTCTAAATATGGATTGAATATTGGTATTTGTTTTTTCTTGCTTATGAACATCTACCACTTCTACTTCTTCTAAAGTAGCATCAGATAATTTTTGATTCATTGCAAACTCCTCTACAATTGTTTTTTTATCTACGACACTCTCCTCTTTTTCTTCTTTATGAACTGGCTCTACTACTTCTAATTTATCCTCTTCTATGATTTCATCTGTTGAAGTAATAACAGGTTCTACATCACTCAGTTTTTCTTCACGAGTTTTTTCTTCAGAATCGCACTCACGCAAGTCTTCCTGTTCTTCTATCACAGTTGGTTTTACAATCTCAACTTCAGAAATTAATTCTTCTTTTTCTTCTACTTTTCTTTCTTCTGTTTCTGAAATTGCTTCCACTACTTCCTCTTTTTCTTCTTCTAATAAAACTTCTTCTACACCTTCAATTTGAATATCAATCTTTACTTTTAATATTTCTTCATCAATTACTTCATAATAAAAATCTTTTATGTCTATTTTCGTAGTCTCTAAAGTAAAAGTCTCTAGTAAGGTAATTTCTATAGGAAGTACATGTTTAAAATCTTCTTCTATAGCACTAGCTTCTGTCATTTTATAACGACCACTAACAATAAAATCCCCTTCAATATCATTTTTAGACAAAAATTTTAATGTTTGATCTAGAGAAATTGCTGTGATTTCTCCAATCATAGTTGGAAACAAAATTTCTTTATCAAAAGAGATTATTTTTTTCATAACTATCGCTTCCTTTCACTTAATGATATGAAAAAGCGAAAGTATTATGCGTTATACTCTCGTTATTTTTTCACTTTTTGAAAATTTTGAACGGTTTCTTTCAAAAACTCTCTAACAGCCCTTTTTCGAAAGCCTCTTTGTGAAGAAATATCTAATAATTTAGCAGAAACTCGTTCAGTTAAAATAGGCTCATCAAAAAGTTCAGGAATCACTTCTATAAAATAATTAAGAGAACTTAAAAATGGTACATCCTCCACTTCATCCAGTTGATTACCTAAAAGCTTATAATGACTAACCGCATCATAACTAGTAATATACAAGAAATCTTCTTCTTGTGAAAACTCAATCTTTCGTACTCTAGAATGCCAATCTAAATAGTTCTCTTTTATGATATCTTTTATCATAGTAGAAGAACGAATAGAATTTAGATAACAAATAATATGATTGGTTACTAATGTAAAATCAGAATCAGGATATAAAAACCGATATTTTTGGATAATATCTTCTACTTTAGAAATTCCATCTGGACAAAAAAGAAAAAATCCTCGATCGTGCTCAATCATAAGAGAAACGGTATCTAAAAACAAACCATACATATCCTCTTTTTGATATTTTTCTAATAACTTCTCTACTGGCAAACATACTAACTGATTTTTTAAATAAATAATATTAATATAATCGATTAATTCTAATTCATGACTCATAAACAAGCTCCCGTAATGAAAAAAGTTGTTTATAAACTTCTTTATAGTTCTTAACAAAAATAAACTCTATTGTATCTCTAACCTCACTAGGAATATCGTCTAAATCTTTTTCATTCAAAACAGGTAAAAAGATTTTTTTTATGCCTGCTCGATGGGCACCAATCACTTTTTCACGTAATCCACCAATAGCAAGTACTCTTCCTTGTAACGTAATTTCTCCAGTCATAGCAACTGCAGTATCCACAATTTGACCTGTTAAAACACTAATTAACGTTGTAGTAATAGCAATACCAGCAGAAGGTCCTTCTTTATTAACTGCCCCTTCTGGAAAATGAAGATGGATATCATTCTCACGAAGAAGTTTAAGATCAATACCAAACTTTTTGGCATTGGCTTTAATGTAACTAAAAGCAATACGCGCTGACTCCTGCATCACATCTCCTAAAGAACCAGTCAAAATTAAATCACCGTTTCCTTTATAATAAGTCGCTTCCATAGGCAGAATATCCCCACCAAACTGAGTATAAGCTAGTCCGTTAACAACACCCGGAAAGCCAATTAATTCAGGTTGTTGATAATGATATTTTGGTTTTCCTAAAAAGGACTCGATTAAAGAATAATCTAACTGAAAGGAAGCTTTAGTTGGATCAGTTAAAAATACTTTTACAATTTTTCTCAAAAGAGAAGCTACAACACGTTCTAATTCTCTAACTCCTGCTTCCTTGGTATAATAACGAATTAAAGTTAAGATAGCTTCATCATCAAATTGAACAGAAATAGCAGTAAGTCCATGTTCTTCTAGTTGTTTTGGAATTAAATGATTACGTGCAATATCTAGTTTTTCATATTCCGTATAACTAGAAAGTTCGATAATTTCTAAACGATCACGTAGTTCAAATGGAATTTGTTCCACATAATTAGCAGTAGCGATAAACATGACTTTGGAAAGATCAAACTCTTCTTCTATATAATGATCAGAAAAACGACTATTTTGTTCAGGATCTAAAACTTCTAATAAACTACTTGCAGGATCTCCTTTAATATCTTTTCGCATTTTATCAATCTCATCGATGATAAAAACAGGATTGGTAGTTCCAGCTTTTCTAATCCCTTGAATAATTCTACCAGGATTAGCACCAATATAAGTTCGACGATGACCAACAATCTCAGCTTCATCATGAATTCCACCTACACTAATTTTAGTGGAACGTCGATTGATACTTTTAGCGATGGATAAAGCAAGTGAAGTTTTACCAACACCAGGTGGTCCGACTAAACAAAGAATGGGGCTTCGAAGATTATTGGTATTCTGCTTTACTGCTAGATATTCAAGGATTCTCTCTTTGACATCACCTAAACCATAATGGGTAGAATCTAATACACGAGTAACCTCCTGCAAGCTGGCAATATCTTTCGTATAATGACACCAAGGAAGATTGAGCATCCAATCCAAATAATCACGAATAATACCAATCTCTGGTGAATTAGATGGAGTTGTTTCATATCGTTTGATTTCATGTTTAATTCTAGATTTTACTTTTGGATTGCATTTTAAAGTAGAAAGTTTTCTTTTTAAACGTTCTAACTCTTCTTCTTTGGTATTAACATCACCAAGTTCTTTTTGAATAACTCTAATTTTTTCACGTAATAAAAATTCTTTTTGAGTATCAGCAAGTTCTCGTTCTACATCTTGTTCAATCTTTTCTTCTAATTCGATAATTTTTAAATCTTCGTTCATATCTTCAATAAGCATACGAACCCGTTTTACTGGATCAAGTTCTACTACATAGCGTTTCTTTTTTTCATAAGGAAAAGGTAAAAAACTAATAACTAAGTCAGCTAATTCATCTAAGTGATTGACCATATTAATCTGTGTCAAAATAGCATTTCCAACATAAGGAGCTTTATGAATATACTTATTTAATGCTTTAATTAAAATATTACGATAAGAACCGTCATCTGCAATTTCAAAGGGCGCTAAAGACTCCACTTCTGCTTCATAAAAGTAATCTTTTTCGATATATTGGCTCACAGAAACTCGCTCTAGTCCTAAAAGTAAAGCTCTAGTCTTGCCATTAGGAACATCCATTTTCATTTTTAGTTGTGCCAAAACACCAATTTGTGGTAACTCTGTAATATCCAAGTTTTCACATTTATCAGCGATTGGATTGACGATTAAAATTTTTTTAGTGAAAGAAGATTCTGCGATTGACAGAACCTGCTTGTCTTTCATCAGGTCAGTCTCTAATCTCATTTCACAATTAGGGAATAAAGCCGTATCGTTGATTAATAGTACTGCATAGTTTTCTTTGTTCACGGCTTTGCACCTCCCTCAAGCAAATATTGCTTTCTATTATATAATATTTTCAAGTTTTTGTGAAGATTTTTTAAGTGTATTTTTGAATAAAACAGCCGAGAAATAATCACTTATTTATAAAAGATATAACAAATAAAAGAAAAGACGAAAATCATCATCCTGTACTTTCCCACATATTACCAACAAAATACAACAGAAAGCAATTACAGTAATTTTCCTTTATAGGCAAAAAATAGAAATATATTACTTTACTAATATATTCCTACATTATTTTATTATTTATTTAATTCTTTTAAAGCATCAATAGTCTTTCTCATTTCTAAATCGTACTGAATCATATCGATTCCACCAAACTCGCTTAATAGTTGTTCTTTCTCGATTCCATATTTCTTAGCAAGCTCCATAGCTTCTTTTTGTGCATCCTCTTCTGATACTTCGATTTTTTCTAAATTCATAATTTCTTCTAACATCAAACGATACAACACATTTTGATATGCTTCCTTTTCTAATTGTTCACGTAAATCAACTTCTGATGTTTGAGTAAATTGATAATAAACATCAAGAGAAATTCCTTGCATTTGAAGTTGTTGTGCAAATCTTTTTAATAAACGATCAGTTTCCTCATCTACCATCTCTTGAGGAATATCTACTTCTACATTCTTAGAAACAGCTTCTAGTAATCTATCAACATAATTGTTTTCTGCCTCAGCTTCTTTTTGAGTTTTAATATTATTTTCAATTTCTTTGCGTAATTTCTCTTCAGAGTCAATTCCTTCCATTCCTAAATCTTGGAAAAACTCTTCATCCATCTCACGTGCAACTTTCTCTTTAACATCGTTAACTTTAACTTTAAATGTTGCTTTAGCACCTTTTAGATCTTCTGCATTATAATCTTCAGGGAAAGTAACTTCAATTTCTTTCTCTTCTCCTGCTTTCATTCCAATAAGTTGCTCTTCAAATCCTGGAATAAATGTATTGCTTCCAATTTCTAATGAATAGTTTTCGCCTTTTCCACCATCAAATGCCACACCATCTTTGAATCCTTCAAAATCGATAACGGCAATATCACCATTTTCAACATTACCATCTTTAATAGTAACTTCCGTAAATCTTTCTAATACATGAGAAAGTTCATGTTCAATCTCTTCTTTTTCTACTTTTACTTTCTCTGGTTTAATAGATAAACCTTGATATTTCTTAATTTTCAACTCAGGCTTTGTAATAATTTTAAAGATAAACTCTACACCATTTTCGTCTAACGATTTTAAATCAACACCAGGTTGCACTACAGGAACAAGTTTAGACTCTTCCATCGCTTTATCATAAGCCTCTTGTAATAAAGCATCTGCAGCATCAATAAATAATGATTCTTTTCCAAAGTGCTTTTCATAAATATCTCTTGGCACTTTACCTTTACGGAATCCATCTACTTTTGCTTCTTTTTGACGTTTCTTAAAAGCACCATCTAATGCCTTTTCCCAAACATCCCCTTCCATTTTAATTACAATTTCATGAACATTTTTATTTATGTCTTTCTTTTCTTCTGTTTTTTCAGCTTTTGCCATTTATATCCCTCCAATGTCATATATTATATCGTATTTTTTTATTTAACACAATAAAATTCAGATAACTATATCAAAAAAAGTGGAAACGAATACTTCTATCCATCTCCACCGCCTCCACCTGCCGGTTTTTTATTATAATAAACACCTGTCGTAAGAGAAGCTGCATCACTTTTATTTCCAGATGAATCCGTTAAAGTTCCAGCAGTAATTTCTATTACAATATTATAACCTAAAGTTGGTGCACTACCACCTTGAGATAATCCTGCTAAACTTAAGGTATATCGTTTCCCGTTTGTAATAGAAGTAGCGGCACTCAAGTTCTTCTTAGCGGAAGAAAAAGTAATGGTAGCTGGATTATTACCACCTCCACTAGTATCTTGACCAGACACTAAGACAGCTTTTACTGTAATATTACTCGCTGTAAGTGTTGATGTGACACTACCAGACGAATCATGCCCATCCAAAACCACTGTCATAGTACCAGTAGATGATAAAACTGAGCCATAGGATGGAGTGACACTATTAATTGACCAATATGGCTTAGTAGTATCCTTGGCAATAGCATAATAAGTTGGATTACTAGATAAAGAAATACTTGTTCCTGCTGCCGTTCCACTAGTGGCACTACTAGAAGTTGACCAGAATCCGGTACTATATCCCGCAAGCGAAGTAATGCTAGGCAGCGTTACACTACAAGTAGTTCCTTGCGCAGTTCCATTATAAGTCGCGGCTATTGTACATGAGTCACTTGTCTTTCCTACTGCACTAACTCCTGAGCCTTTTGAATAAGTAACAGTTCTAGTAACCGCTGCTTTGGTGGTTTGAGCATAATAAGTAGCATTGGCACTAACTGACTTTGCTGTACTATGACTCCAACTATTAGAATGTGTCCCTGCTGCTGTACTATAGCCAGTAATCGTTGGTGTATTACTACTTGCTACTATCTTAGGACTAGTTACACTACAAGTAGTCGCTTGGGCTGTTCCATTATAAGTCGCTGCTATTGTACAAGATCTCGTTACTGTTGTTGCCGTAGAGGCAGTTCCATTCGCATCAGTTTGACTAGCCGCTCCGTTTTTATTAAATGTAATTGTGATAGTTTTAGCGGCCTTCGTAGTCTGTGCATAATAAGTAGCATTCGCACTAACTGTTTTTGCTGTGTTTTGATTCCAACTACTGGTATGTGTTCCTGCTGCTGTACTATATCCGACTACTGTTGGGGTATTTGTACTTCCAACAATTGTTGGAGAGGTTACACTACAAGTGGTCGCTTGGGCTGTTCCATTATAAGTCGCTGCTATCGTAC
>CAJUCU010000031.1:4563-15622 GCA_910585335.1 uncultured Bacilli bacterium | reverse complement strand
TTATTCATATGTCTTTTTCAATGGTGAAGTGTTGCACTTCACATTTAAATTAACATTTTTGATTTTTTTTGACAAATTATTATTTTTGTGTTATAATGTACCTACTTTGAATATGGGGGGATAATTTATGAAAGGTGAAAATCAAAAAGAAATAGTGAAAATAGAGAAAGTACATGATGCTAAAACGCATAGTGCTGTGAAAAAAGCAAATCAAGAATTTAATCATATTTTTATGGGGGCTGCTCTTTTGGCTACTGGAGCCATTGGTTCTATTATGGCAGCGAAAGGTTTAGGTTGGTATCATCAAGTTGGCCTTGCAGTACCAGCACTTACTTCTCTTTATGGGGCTCGTATGGTTAAAAATATGGATCTTAGCAATAATAAGGAGGTATGTGAAGAAGAAATGGAGATTACCAATATATCTACTTCTAAAAGCGAGAAAGTAAATAAAATTGTTGAATTTGGTAAGAAGTCTTGGAAGTATACTAAACTACTTGGAGGTGTTACTTCTATAGTCACTACATCTCATGCAATTGCTACAATTGGTTTACAAAATCTTTCTTCTATACAAACGCTTGGTCTTTGTTCAGCAATGCTAGCCAATGCTGCTTTAATCAGTAGAAATTTACCTACAATGAATATCGACGAACACAATAAAACTATGACAAAGGGGCTTAAAAAATAATGGAACAAGAAAATGTGGTACTAACATTAAGTGATGGGAAAAAATATGCTGTGGTAAAGGCACTTGCCTATCAAGATAAAGAATATTTGTACTTAGTAGATGTAGAGGATGCATTACACCAAGTGTTGTGTGAATTGAACGATACAAAGATTAGACCTATTACAGATTTGGACCAAGTCAATGAAATTATTTTAAATGCCAAAGAAAAAAGCTTCTAATAGGAGCTTTTTTTATAGTATAAAAGATAGTATTTTAGGTACTAGGAGTACTTCTACTGCGCTGCTTATTATCAAAAGTATTAGTGATACTAGAAAGACTTTTATATACTGTCTCATAATTCGACTGAATGAGATACTTTTTTTTAGAATCAGCTGGTAAAATAGATATTTAGATAGCAACAATGAGAAATAACAAAAGATTAAGAAAATTCCTAAATTTAATAGTTGTGGTAATGTGTATACGATTGCTAAGAGAATGCCTTTCCACTTGTAAACATAGAGGATACTACTAAATGAGAATCCTAGAAGGAAGGCATGGCTTAGAAATAAAAAGATTGTAATTGGAAAGCCGATGATTGACATGCCAAAAAAGAATAATAAGACACATTCTAAACCATTTTTCATGATACTTTGGAGGAAGGCATGCTGATATTCTAAGTTTCCTTTTTTTACTTGTATCATGAATTGATTGATTGCGTCATTTACTAATTCTTTATTGCTTTTTGATAGTACTGCAATAAAAAGGATGCCAATTAGAATCATAAGTACTGCTCCGATGATTAGTCCTATAAATAGCTTTTTTTGTTTTTGGGTTTGATTTTTCATATTGCACCTCTAATAAACTATATTAGGGATAAGAAAAAATCATACTGATTAACAATTTACAAATTTCAGCAATTATTTTATAATGGTTAAAGAGGTGAAAATATGAATAAGAATTTAATACGTATTGTTGCTATTATTATGGTCCTTGCCATGGTAGCTGGTTTTATTAGTGCCCTTTTATATATTTAGACAAAGAAAAAACTTCCCGTGTGGAAGTTTTTATTTGTTATCACCGCTTCTTGTTCGTTCGATATACCCTTCTAGTTCTGGAGTAATGGTTGTAAGTGAGAAATCCTTACTATAATACTTATTGACAATATCGTGTATTCTCATTTTGTCATCTGCCATATAAAGGGTTAAAATCCCAGCGATTCTACTTGCTGTATATTCTTCTAAGGCTTTTTTTTCTTGAAAAGTTACACCATATTTTTTGAAAACATCGACAATTGGTCCATATTTATATAAATAATTGGTCATCGCATTACTTAAAATATCTATGTTTTTATCGTGTTCGTTTAGTCTTATTTTTGTCCATACTTTCATATTTTCACCTACTTGTGCTCTTAATCACATTATTATAACATAATGATAAAATTATTCCAATACTTCTTTTGGTTCTCTTGCATTTTTTGGATAGAGAATGAGTTTGTTACTGCTAATTACTCCTAATAATATTTCATCTGGTTTATTATAACCATTTTTCTTTAGTTCTTTTTTTATCCAATCCATACCTTTAGGCGAGTTTTTGATATTTTGTTCCATAAACTTTCCATCGATAATCACGTTGGCGTCTAACTCTTCTTTACTTCCTGCTATTTTCATATCTTTCAGTGTTGCTGGTTTATATGCTCCTTTAGGGAGGATGCTAAGTTGTCCATTTGCCTCCATAATAGCGTAAGAAACTTCTTCTATGTGAAAATAACCTTCGCTTCTTAGGAATTCTAGCAAATCATTAATATCCATGTTGAGACTCTTTAAACTTTGTTCTATTATCATACCATCTTCAATTACTACGGTTGGTACACCCATTAAAAGTCTACGAACTATAATACTTTTTCTAGCAAGGAAGTTTACAAACCAGGCGATTAATCCAAAGACAATGATGGCCATCATTCCATTAATATATTGAACATCTTTATTGATAATCATTTCTGCTGAGAAGTTTCCGATGGAAATACCAATTACATAATCGAAAAGACTCAACTCAGAGACCTGCTTTTTACCAATGATTTTAGTTATGATAAAAAGTGTAAGTAGTGAGATTAAGCTACTGGGAATAATGCCTAGTGCTTCATTGATATTTAGATTCATATTCATATTATCACCCTTATTAGTATGGGAAAAGACATAAAAAAAATACCAATATTTTAAGGCGTTATTAAAATATGATTCTTTTTTAATTCCTTTAAAATATACATACTACACTCTTCAATAAAATAGTTGATCGTTTCTTGGTTGAAAAGATAGTGCTTTTCTTCTTTGGAGTTTTCAATAATTATACCCATTTTATCTAATAGCTTTCTAAATTCTTTAGGAATTTCTGTAATTACTGTATTAGGATAGGAAAACTCTTCATAAAAAAGTGATAGATCTAAATCGTGATCTTCAATTGTTGAAATATTAATATTGGTATAATCATTATAAATTAGGTCCAATATTTTATCTTCTTTATAAGTAATAATCGTTCCATCTAGTGTTTTTATTTGATTTTCGCTAGTAAATGTTGGAATCATCTTTTCTATCCAGAATTTGTCTGTATATAGATGGACTAAGTAACCAAATTCAAAATCTTGGTGTAAATCATTATGATACTTTTCTATAAATCGCTTTATGTTGGGGGAGTTTTTGCCTGGCTCTACAAAGTGAGAAATATCTCTATCTTGTCCTACTATTTTGCTAATATCTGGTGCGATAGTTCCTAAGAAGAATGCTTTGCTATTTTTACCAATGATATCACCGATACATTTTCCTACTGCCATATGAATGATTGCGGAAGCCATATTATCCCTTCTTTCTTTTAAATGAGTTTTAGCTCTATTTCTCCTTTGTTATTAGAATAAGTTACCTTTGCTACTGCACCGTTGATTATGGTCATTCTAGGTGGGATATGACCGATGTCAGCATCCATTATAATGGGTACTTTTAATTCATCTAAAGAATGATGAAGTGTCTCTTCTAGTTTGATATCATAGTAACTGTGATTGGCAGCAACACTACGTCCAAAAATAATCCCTTTTGTATATTGAAACCAGCCGTTTTCACGAAATTTCCAAAGAGTTCTAATTAATTGTTCGGAAGATAGTTCACAATTATCGAAGTACCAAATGATGCCGTCTTGTTTATATTTTTCTATAAATTGTGTTGTTTTATCATATTTTGTTCCAAATATTTCTGCTAAAACATCGATACAACCACCAATGATTCTTCCTTTAAAAGCTACATTTTTCTTGCCATCTAAAGTACGCCAAACTGCTTTTTGAGTCAGATTGTATGGTTCTAAACCTGTTTTTAATTCATAACTTTCTTCTTCAAATTTATCGAAACTTTCTTGTTTTATTATATTTCCTTTTAGAATTTCTAAGTTATTTTTTAAGGAACTATGCCAAGGTAGCATTCCGAAAGTTTTAAAGTTGTCGCCATAAATGGTTGCGATATCGTAATTTGTTGTTAGAATAAATAAAAGGCTAGTTGGATCAGAGTAACCTTGTATCCATTTGGGATTGCTGCTTATCTTTTGAAAGTCTAGAAAAGGAAGCATTTCTAATAAAAAGTCGCCACCACTTGCACAAAATATAACAGAAATATCATCATTTAAAAATAGCTGTTCTAATTGTTTCGCTTGTTCTTTGCTACTACTACTTCTCCCCTTTTTGCTGCAACGAACGTTTTTTGTTTCCATTACATTGTAACCTAAGTCCTTGAAATTTTTTAAAGCGGACTCTAGGCGTTTTATTTTTAATTCTTCTGCGATGCCATCAGAAGGTGCTGTTACTGCTAATTGTTTTTTCTCTTTTAAAAACTCAGGGTATATCATCTTATCACCTCTTTTTCAATATTATACAAAAATTTTTGCTTTCCATAAACAAAAAAGTAACCACTCTTTTTCAATTTACATATTTTTTTATCAAATAAAAAGAGATTTTGATATCCCTTTTTATTAATTTTCTCCTTCTTTTAGCATTGTCGTGATAAATATTCCATAACCTTTAGTACTGTCATTTACAATTACATGGGTAACGGCACCGACAATTTTATTATCCTGAATGATTGGCGAACCACTCATTCCCTGCACTACACCACCTGTTTTTTCTAGTAGGTTTGGATCGTTAATTTCGGATATTTTTTGTTTTATTGCTATCATCTAATCTTAAAATATTAATCGTGTATTCATTAATTGTACTTCCATCGACTACTGTTCTGATAGTAGCACTTCCTGTGTGCACTTCTTCTGGTAAGGCAACTTTTAATTTTGCCTCTTCAGGTAGTGTTTCTGTGTAATTACCGAATATTCCAGAGATTTCATTTTCTTCTATATTTCCATAAACTTTGCTTTTATCATAGGTTGCATTTTTCTCTCCTGCTTTATTTCGCTCACTTTTTGTTATTCCTGTTACATTGGCATTAAAGATGGTTCCATTTTTCATTTCGAACTTTAACGCTGTTGTCTTTTCTATAATTTCGTGTCCTAATGCACCAAACTTCTTTGTTCCTGGGTCAACATAGGTTAAAGTACCGATACCAGTAATCTGATCTTTTACATAAAGACCAGTTTTATAAACACCAGATGTATCTAGAGATAGTTTTAGTTTTATTTCTATCGATTTATTTTCGCGATCTACAATAAAATTAATTTCTTTTTTCTCGTTTGCTTCGATTTCTTTAATCATTTCATCGATGGTATTTACTTCTTTTCCATCTACTTTGATAATTTTGTCTCCAATAGCAAATCCAGCATCGCGTCCAATATAAGCATTGTCAACTTTATAGAAACCAACTACTAAAACTCCTTTTGAATTTACTTCTATTCCAACGGTTGCACCGCCTGGAATGATATAGTCTGAATAAGCGCAGACATTTAGTGGCAGAATAAATAAAAGAAAGAAGGTAAAAATACGTAGTTTGTTTTTAAAATTCATAAAAATCAGCTCCTTTTAAAAACGATTACTACATTTATAGTATGAACATGTCTTCAAAAAATACTATTTATAAATATTGGCAAGAAAAAAAGATAAATTCCTTTTTCTATATAGAAATTTATCTTCTAATCTATTCTGACATTTCAAAATTTTTAATTTCGTTATCGTCTGAGACAATTTTGTGAATCGCATCTTGTGCATTTTTTAGTTTTTCGTCACAATTTTTAGCTAGTACCATTGCTTTTTGGAACTCTTCAATTGCATGGTCTAGAGGTGTTTCACCTGCTTCTAATTTCTCGACGATTTTTGCTAGTTCTTCTAAGTTTTCTTCAAAACTTTTTGTATTTTTTTCTTCTTTTTCCATATGTTATCCCTTTCTTATGATAATACTTCTACATCGACACTTCCGTCTGAAAAGTCTATTGCTAGCCTATCTTTTTTCTTTAAGTTTTTAGAGCTTGTTACAGCGACTCCGTCTTTTTTTGCGATTGTGTATCCTCGTTTTAAAGTCAATAGCGGACTCAGTGGCTCTAGTTTAGATATTAATTGCAAGTATTTATTTTTCTTTTTGTCCAGTAGTAAATCTGGATTTTTAAAGATGAAACTATTTTTAAAAATATCTAGATTTTTTTGTTTTTTGTCTATGAGATTGGTACTTGCTAATTTTAGTTTATCTAGCGTATGACTAAAAGTTTGCTCTTTTGGTTCATAAATAGAGCTTGGATTTTTAAAGATGTATTTGTTTGTTATTTGGTCTAGACGTTCTTGACGCAGATTTACCATATTATTTATTGCTTTCGTAGAACGAATTTCTAATTGCTTTAAATGTGTTCTTACGTCGGTTTGATTTGGTACTGCCATTTCAGCGGCTCCTGTTGGGGTTGGCGCACGTACATCAGCGACAAAATCGGCGATTGTAAAATCTACTTCGTGGCCAACGGCACTGATAATTGGTGTTTTAGCATCATAAATAGCGCGTGCTACTACTTCTTCATTAAAACACCATAAGTCCTCGATAGAACCTCCGCCACGACCGATTATTAGAACATCACAAGAAGCAGCATCAGCGCGCTTTATTTGGCGTGCAACATCATCTTTTGCATCCATTCCTTGTACTAAGGCTGGAAATAAATAAGTTGTGACATATGGCCATCTTCTGTTGATGGTTGATAAAATATCACGAATTGCCGCTCCTGTTGGGGCTGTAATGATTCCAATTTTTTCTGGAATTTTAGGTATTTTTTTCTTTTTATCATCTTGAAAAAGACCTTCTTCTTGTAGTTTTTTCTTCAATTGTTCATACGCAATATAAAGATTACCGACGCCATCTTCTACCATGTCTGATACATAAATTTGATAGGCACCAGTTGACTCATAAACACTAATTTTTCCGCTTACTAATACTTTCATTCCATCTTGCGGGATAAATGGTATTTTAGAGGCACTAGATGCAAACATAATGGCATTGATTCTGCTTTCTTCATCTTTTAAAGTAAAGTAGAAATGCCCTCTAGAATGAGCTTTAAAATTAGATATCTCCCCTTTTAGAAAAACTTCTTGGAGATTTATATCATTATCAATTTTATATTTAATATATTTTGTTAAGCTGCTAACGGTAATATATTTATCATTCATGATAATCCTCGCTATGGTAGATATTATCTAAAACACCATTGATCATTTTTGTGACAGCATCTTCACTATATTTTTTAGATAGCTCTACTGCTTCGTTGATGGCAACGATAGCTGGTGTTTCTGTATGGATTAGTTCATAAATACCGATACAAATAATCACTTGATCTACTTTGTTTAGTCTTTCCATTTTCCAATCTACTAAGTATTTGTTTGCTAATTGGTATAGTTCTGCTTTTTTTTCAAGAATGCCTGCTACCATCACATCTACATAATCGTTTTCTACGTCTAATTGTTCTTTAATTAAGTCTTTTACATCATAAGAGAGATTGGTATTATCATAAATTAACACTTGGTATATGACTTTCATAATTACTTCTCTTAGTTCGCTTCTGTTTTTCATCTTTATCACCTAACTTATTTTAGCATATTTCTATTATTCTGTCACTTTGTTTTTATCTTGTATTTTTTCGTCTAGTTTATTATTTTCTTTCTTTACTTTCCTTTTGTAGTTCATAGATGAAATTTAGAGCATCAATTGGTGTCATTTCTAAGGGATTACATTCTTTGATTTTCTTTTCAATGGGATTTTCCTTTTTTGTCTCTTTTTCTATTTCTTCTTCTAATTGTTCAAATAAAGATGTTTGAGTAAAGGTTTCCTTTTTTATATTTTTGTGTTCATAAACATTTAGAATGTCAAGGGCACGTGCTACTAATGATTCTGGTAGGTTAGCAAGACCTGCGACATGGATTCCATAACTTTTATCGACAGCACCTGGTTTTACTTTATGTAAAAAGGTTAGTTTTCCCTTCTCTTCCATTGCGGAAACATGAACGTTTTTTAGTTCTTTTAAATCTTTTTCTAGAATTGTCAATTCATGGTAGTGGGTGGAAAATAGGGTCTTGGCTTTTATTTTATCATGAATATATTCTAATATTGCTTGGGCTAGGCTCATACCATCATAGGTTGCTGTTCCACGACCTAATTCATCAAATAGGATTAGACTGTTTTCATCGGCTTCTTGTAAGGCATAGTTGGCTTCTTTCATCTCTACCATAAAAGTAGATTCTCCACTCACTAAGTCATCGCTAGCACCGATTCGTGTAAATATCTTATTAAATATTGGCATTCTGCATTTTGTACAAGGGACGAAGCAACCGATTTGGGCCATGATTACGGTGATGGCAGTTTGTCTCATGTACGTAGATTTTCCAGCCATATTAGGTCCTGTTATTAATAAAATATTGGTAGTTTGATCCATTAAAACATCATTACAAATATATTTATCTTTCATCACTTTTTCTACAACAGGATGACGACATTCTACTAGCTCTAGAGAATGATCTTCGATTAATTCTGGACGAACATATTTTCCTTGTTCTGAGACGAAAGAGAAAGCTTGTAGCATATCGACTTCACTGATAATTTTAGCTTGCTTTTGAATTGTATCAATATATCTTTTTACTACTTCTCTAATATCCATAAATAGTTTGTATTCTAGATTAATGATTTTTTCTTCAGCACCTAGGATGATGTTTTCTTTTTCTTTTAATTCTTTTGTAATATATCTTTCACAGTTGGCTAGTGTTTGCTTTCTATCATAGCCAAATTCTTCTTTGATTAAATCTTTATTTGCTTTACTTACTTCTATATAGTAACCGAAGACTTTATTAAAGCCTACTTTTAGCCCTTTGATGCCAGTCTTTTCTTTTTCTTTTTGTTCTAATTCTAATATGAAATCTTTTGAACCACTACGAATTTTTCTTAGCTCGTCTAGTTCACTATTGTATCCATTTTTTAACAAGCCACCTTCTCTAAGCGTAAATGGTGCCTCTTCGCTGATTGCTTTTTCTAGTAGGCAAGCGACCTCTTCAATTGGTTCTATTTCTTTATCATAGTTTAATTCTGTTAGTATTTTTTTAAGTTCTGGAAGGGCCTTTAGAGAAGTTTTTAATTGTAGCATATCACGGGCATTTAAGTTTCCATAACTGATTCTTCCTGCTAGACGTTCTAGGTCATAGACTTTATCTAGGCATTTTATTAAATCATCTCTTAAAATGAACTCTGTAGATAGTTTTTCTACCATATCGTATCGTCTTATGATTTCTTCTTTTTTGGTAAGTGGGTTTTCGATGTTATATTTTAAATAACGACTTCCCATTGCTGTTTTGTTCTTATCTAGTAGCCACAGCAGGCTGTATTGTCTCTCTCCTGCACGCATAGTTTCTGTTAGTTCTAAGTTTTTCTTTGTGTTGTTATCAAATAATAGATGATCTTGTTCTTTGATGAAATGACATTTTTGTAAGTGGGTTAACTCTTTCTTTTTTGTATCTAGTAAGTAAGATAGCAGATGATTGATACTTGCAATGATTCGCTCATCCTTTATATCTTCATAGATGTAGGAATATAGGTTATTTTTTAATTCTTCTTTGCGAATGGTTACTAGGATTTGATATCTAGTTCTTAGGGTGCTTACTACTTCACGGTCCATAGCATCATTTACGATTACTTCTTTTAGAGAAAGTTTGGCTATTTCGCGCATCACTTTTTCGCTATCTTTGGAGAATAGTTCGGCAAAAAACTCGCCTGTGGTAATATCAGCATAACTTAGAGAAAAACAATAACCAAAATCATAAAGGCTCGCGATGAAGTTGTGTTCTTTGGCGTCTAGTCGTTCATCTAGGCGTGTTCCTTTGGTTACTACTTGTATTACTTCACGTCTTACCATACCTTTTGTTTCTTTGGGGTCTTCTACTTGTTCGCAAATGGCTACTTTGTAACCTCTATTAATTAAAGTATCGATATAACCACTATATGCATGATGGGGAACGCCACACATAGGGACTTTCTCTTCTAGCCCGGCTTGTTTACCAGTTAATGTTAATTCTAATTCTCTACTACAAGTAATCGCGTCTTCAAAAAACATTTCATAGAAATCTCCAAGGCGAAAAAAGATGATAGAATCATCATACTGGTCTTTTATTTCCATATATTGAAGCATCATGGGAGAAAGTTTGCTTCTATCTACTGTACTTCTTTTCATATTGTTAATCCTCCGTCTTTTTCTATTATAGCAAAAGAAAAAGAAATAGGCTATTTCTTTTCATTTAAACAAGGGATTTTTCTTTTATTTTTGCTTCAGGTTCTACACAAAATGGGGCAACTTTTTCATTTGTAAAACTATTTTTTCTCGCTAATAAGATTTGTTCCACCATGTAGTCTGATGGGGCGGTTTCTTCTTTTTTTAGTGTTTCATGAATGTGATCGAAGAAGTCCTCGTCTTTATTATTTACAGCATTAAATATTAAAGAGTCGATTAAGCTTTCAGGATCATTTTGAACTTCTCTTCTTGCTCTTTCAAATAGTATTTCTCCAAGTGGTGTTTCTCTTTTTACACGAATGTCTGTTAGATTTATGGTGTTTGCTTGTTGATATTGGTTAATGTCTTTTAATGTTTTTTCTACTACAAAAAAATGCTCTAAGTTTTGATCTATTTCTAGTAGCTCGTCTAGTTCTTTGATTGTAATAATTAATTCTTGCGGATTATTACGATTTAGTCTAATCATTTTTTTCATCTCTTTTCTTTTTTTTCTGGTAATTTTTCTAGTTTTGTTAGAACGTCTTCCATATTTTTAACGCCAATTATTTCGATATCATAATTTTTCTTTTTGGCCTCTTTTTTCGCTTCTTTATAGTTTTCGCCTTCTGGTACTAGGAAAATATCGGCCTTTTTTGCTACTGCACCCATTAACTTATACTTGACACCACCGATTTCGCCTAC
>CAJUCU010000031.1:0-4516 GCA_910585335.1 uncultured Bacilli bacterium | reverse complement strand
TTTATACCCTTTTGTAATGTCTTTTTTTGTCAGTTTGTTGTAAATGTCGAGCGTTAGCATCATTCCCCCTGAAGGACCAGATTCACTTCTTTTAAATGTTAGTTTTATTTCAGGCTCTGTTTGATACTCCATTGTTTTTTCTGTGCTAATGCCTACTAGTTTTTGATGGTTTTCTTCATATATTTTGGCGGTTACTTCTTTTTCTTTTTCGCTTCTTTTGATTTTAAAAGTGATTTTATCACCTACTTCGTGACTGTTGATGATTTCTTTTATTTGGTCGGTGCTTTCCACTTTTTCGCCTGCTACTAATAAAATTTCATCGCCTACTTTTAGATTTTTTTTGTTTTTTGATGAAACATATATAATATAAATATGCTCTTTTTTTATTTCAAATTTTTTGTCTGCTAATTGATAAGCGACTTTAATGGCAGCGTCAATGGACTCTGTTAGTTGTAAGCGATTTCTAAAGTCTACACTTTCTATATCCTCTTCTTCTTCCACTTTGTAAGTACTACTACTTACTCTTTCCCAATCAGGGATTATATAGCTTAAAAGATAAGTGGCGACATTGGCTTTCAATTCTGAAACGTAGGCTAAATGAAGACTACCTTTTGCTTTGTAAGCATCTTTTATTTCTACACGGTCTTTTATATTGATGGTACCGCCACCCGTTGTAATATAATAATCCATTGGCCACATTAATGCAAGATAAACAAGTGAGAGAAAGAGAATACTTTTGTAATTTTCTCTAATAATTTTTTTCATATTTTCATATAGTCTATTAAACATGACATCATCCTTTTCTTTACCATTATAACAAAAAGTAGGTGAAATATGCTAAAAAAAGATTATTCTAACGTGATTATTTTTATTCTGGTGGTTTTCTTGGGCATTATTTTAATTTATCCTACTTTTGTTATTCATGAAGTGCAAACTGCGCTTTCTGTTTTTATTACGAAATACTTTCCAGCCGTTTTTCCTATTTATATTATCACAGATTTGTTAATTAATTATCATTTTCCTGAAAAAATGGCACGATTTTTAGAAAGTTTTTGTAAGAGAGTTCTCCATTGCAATGGAAATTGTGCTTTTGTTATTATTATGAGTATGGTTTCTGGATTTCCCAGTGGTGCTAAATATACAAAGGCGCTGCTTCAAGAAAAATCTATTTCGTTATCTCTTGCTAATTATTTAATAACATTTACTCATTTTTCTAATCCTCTTTTTATCTTGGGGACTTGTTTTTTGATTACGAAAAATCGTATGATGACTATTTTTATTCTGATCTGTCATTTTTTTGCTAATTTCATCATTGCTTTTTTGGTTCGTCCTAAGTGGGAAGAAGGCTTTTCTTTGAAAGAAAGACGTCCTAGCAAGAGTTTCATTGTAGCGTTTACGGATTCTATTTTCGCTACTTTTAAGCTCATGTTTTTGATATTAGGAACTAGTATTATTTTCTTTTTATTTAGTGGTATTGTTACGTCTAGTTTTCATATGGGACCATTTTCTTACCTTGTGACAGGACTTTTGGAACTGACTAAGGGAATTCAAATGATTCCAGTACAGCTTTCTGTTTTATTTAAGGCTATTACTATTTTATTCTTCTTATCTTTTGGTTCTTTATCTATTCATATGCAAGTTTTAAGCATTATAAAAGATACTGGTATTTGCTATCGCTATTTTTTACTAGGGCGAATTTGTCAAGCTGGTATCAGTATCTTACTTTTTTTACTTTTTCATTTTTTCGGATTTATTTAAGGTTTTATTGGCATGTCTGGACTTGTTAAGCTGTAGTAGTTTGTTGGGGCGACAATGCGAATGTGATAATATGTGGATAGTTCGTGATGAAATATACTGATATCTATCACAGCATTATCAATAATACTTCCGAACGAAACAGATGAAAACCGGATGTCTTTTACTTCTTGCTCACTATCTTCGTCAAAACCAGAACCAATATCAGGAAGTGGATAAGTAGTCTTTGTTAGAGAACCACTTTGTTGATAAATGATGTGGTCTACTTTGCTATTTAAAGTACCACTTGATTTAAAGTACTTTACAGCCATTAGATTTCGGTAGCATCCACTTCTATTATAGTTTGCAGTACAACTACTGCCGTCTAGTGTATTTTTTTCGAAATAAAGTGTCATTTTGTATGTTGTTTTTTCGCTATCTGTTGTACTAGTGGATTTAGAGACAGCGGCTAATTTGTATTTGATGATATCATCATAGATTAATTTGGTAATCGAATTTTTATAACCTGTAATGGTACTTTTGTATGACTCTATTTGTTGTTTCGTTTTGTAACTTGTGACTGTATCAAAAAGAGAAATGGTGATGGCTGTTACAATAATGAAACTAATTAGTACTTCTATGGAAGTAAGCCCTTTATTATTTAGTTTTTTTATCATATCTTCACCTCGATTGTTCCATAGGAGTCATATTCTTTTGATGTATTATGATTTACTATTACAAAGACACGCCACTGGGCTCCATTTACAGATGCAGTTTTATATTTAGGTAAGTAATCGATGTAGTCACGAAAGCCACGGTTAAATATGTGAGTATTCATATTAGTTTGTTGTGTTGCAGTGCTAATTGTATTGTGTGATTTTACGTATTGTTTAAAGTTTGTGATATTATATGGCGTTATGATGATAGCCCGAATATTATTGGCAGTGATATAGTTTTGCATGTATGGACTGTTGTTGCCAAAAACACTACTGCTACTGCCATCTTTGACTTCATTTTCTACTATCGCTCTTTTTTCACGTGTTACTTGACCTCCACTTGTTACATCCTGATAATAAGCAGCGTATAGGATATGACAATTGCCACCACAACTATTCATACTAAAGGCGTTGTTGTTCACTTTTTTCTCAACTAATATTTTTCTGGTCCAATGAGCAGCGTATTTGGCATCAATGTCATCATAGACTTCTCTTTTTTCATACTCTCCGATTAGTGGATAATAGTTGGCGTAAAGAAGTGAGAAGATTCCCATTACTGCAACAGCGGCAATTAATGTTTCTATTAGTACAAAACCCTTTTCATTTTTCATAAATTCACCCTATTCCTTCTTGCTATTCTTATGAAAATATTATATACTATTTTATAGTAAAAGACCATAGCAAAAATAGAAAAAGGGGCTGAATAGATATGGTTACATTTGATTATGCTAAGACTGCGATTACACAAATTGCTGATCATATTATTGTTTATTCTTCGGAACATAACGCAAGTGATATTCATTTTGATCCGAGAGAAACGGGAATGATGGTACGAATTCGAATCGATGGAGATTTACAAGATTATACATTTATTCCTAAGGCATACGAGCGCAATTTAACAACGAGATTAAAGCTTCTTGCTAATATGAATATTACAGAGAGCAGACTTCCTCAGGATGGTGCCATTAAGGGCGTAATTGGGGGCATTAATCTAGATATGCGTGTTTCTTCTTTGCCTACAAATTTAGGCGAGAAAATTGTTATTCGTATTTTGGATTATTCTAGAAGTCTATCTGGATTAGAAAGTCTAGGATTTAATGAGGAAAACTTTGTTCGTTTGAAAAGAATGATTCAAGTTCCTAATGGCATTATTTTAATTACTGGTGCTACTGGTTCTGGAAAATCTACCACTGTTTATTCTATTTTACAGACTCTTAATAAGCCAGAGACTAATATTATTACTGTAGAAGACCCGATAGAGATGAGTATTGAGGGAATGAATCAGGTACAAGTAAATAGTGAGATTGGCCTTAATTTCGCAGCTGTACTTCGTTCTATTTTGAGACAAGACCCTAATATTATTCTAATTGGAGAAATTCGTGATAGTGAAACTGCACAAATTGCGGTTCGTGCCTCTATTACAGGACATTTAGTTCTTTCTACCATCCATACCAATAACTCGTTATCTACTATCGAGAGATTAATGGATATGAATGTAGAGCGTTACTTGCTTTCTAGTGCGTTAACGGGTATTATTTCGCAGCGACTTGCAAAAAAACTTTGTGAAAAGTGTCGTTTTGAAAGAGAGGCTACTGCTTATGAGAAGAAAGTATTTCAGCTTGTTTTAGATAAAGAAGTAGACCATGTATTTGCTGCTAATGAAAAAGGTTGTCCAAACTGTCATAACGGTTATAAAGGTCGTATTGCGATTCAAGAGGTGTTAGAAATCAGTGATACGATTCGTGATGCACTTGCAAACGAAAAAATAGAAAAAGAAGATATTAAAAAGTTAGTTTATGAATCTGATGTTATTACACTTTTACAGGATGGGCTTTTAAAAGTATTAGATGGTCTTACTAGTTTTGATGAGATTTATCGGATTATTGAAATTGATACAGATGAACATTTCAATAAGAACACACAAAAAGAGGAAGTTGAATCTCCGAAAAAGGAAGAAGTTACTCCTGTTGATACTTCTGTTTCTACTGATAAACAAGAAAATGTGGATGATAAACAGCTTGAGAACACGCCTCCACTTGGTAAAGCAACACCTACTACGGTTGCAG
>CAJUCU010000030.1:9462-15955 GCA_910585335.1 uncultured Bacilli bacterium | reverse complement strand
CCCATTTGTCTCTTTTGTGATAGTAACATTTATAATTCTATCACTAATACTTTCTTATGCTTTTTTATATCCATTCTTCTTACATTAATATACTATACGTACATTTGTTTGTCAATACGTTTTTTTTACTTTTCTTAGAGCAAATTCCTTATAAATAAAAAAAATTGTGAAAACAGTATTCTCACAATTACATTTTTTTATGATATCGTTCTAAAAAAGAATGCTTTTGTCCTTTTTCTTTATATCCAAGTAGAGTATCAAGTGAAACATTTTCACTAGATTTAAAAATATTATACTCAACAAGAGAATTATCTTCCCGAAGTTTCTGAATGAGCTTCTTCATTTCTAATCTTTTGGATTTATTCTCATCTACTTCTAGTTTTTCTGTAAACTTACAAGCACAATTAATAAAAGAAAGATCATGATATTTAGAAAAAGAAATAATATCTTGTTCTCTAATAAGATAAAGTGGTCTAATAAGCTCCATCCCATCAAAATTGAGACTATGAAGCTTTGGTGGCATACTTTTAAATTCTCCTCCATAAAACATACTAAGCAAAATCGTTTCGATTACATCATCAAAGTGATGACCTAAAGCAATTTTATTGCACCCAAGGGACTTTGCTTTATTGTAAAGACACCCTCTTCTCATTCTAGCACACATATAACAAGGCGCTTCCCCATTTAGTTTTTCAGAAACAGCAAAAACGTCTGTTTCAAACATTTCAATTGGAATATCTAATATTTGTGCATTTTCTATAATTTTTTGCCGCACATCTTCTGTATAACCTGGATTCATTACGATAAAAGAAAGATCAAATTTCACTTTACCATGTCTTTGCAACTCTTGCATACATTTAGCTAGTATCATAGAATCTTTACCACCAGAAATACAAACTGCTATTTTATCATTTTCACTTACCAAATCATAGTCTCTTATGGCTTTCATAAAAGGCCGCCATAAACTTTTACGAAACTTGGTAATCAAACTACGTTCTATCTCTTGATGTCTTAACATGTCTTATCTGTATCACAAGTTAAATTTTGTATTTTAGTAATGGCCTTTACATAAATATCTTTTAACTGTTCTTTCTCTTTACTATTTAATTCTTTATATGGATCTTTCTGCGAATCAACTGTACCAATATGAACTGCCTCTACTTTTCCATTTTTTACAAAAACAACAGTTGGAAAATACAAACGTTTCACACTATCATCATCAAGACCTTCATAAACACCAAGGGAGTCTTTTAAAAGATCAACGATTTTGTAATAAGCTTCGCTTCCCTCTTTCTCCGTTACAATTTGACCTTCATCATCTAACTTTTTAGTATCTCGCTCTTCTAACAAATTAGCATAATAAATAGAATCTAAACCAGAATCAATGGCAGCATCAATTAAAACTGGAACTGCATTCCGACACCAAGGACAGTTTGGAAAACCAAAGTAAATAACCCCTGTCTTCTTTTCTAAAATAGAAATAACTTCATCACTATTTACATATTTCATTTTATTAGAATCAGGAATAGACACCTCTAAATTTTTTTTATCTCCTTGTTTTTTCCCATTCAAATTCTCATACTCTTTTTGAAACTTCACCTCATCCTTAGTAACACTTTCCATCTTTTTCCCACAGCCAGTTAAAAAAACAAGACTAATCACAACGACAAATAAAACAACTTTTTTCATACAATACATCTCCTCACAATTATTTTCATTATAATATAGATTCCTACTTCACGCAATATGATATTGATACTTAAAAGCAAGAATACGTCTTACTGCATTTTCTAATATACTCTTTTCTATCACTTTATCTGAAACCGCCTTGAACACCGCTTTATAGTCTTCCTCTAAATTAGAAGTAATAACAAAATCATTACCAGAAAGTATGGCTGAAACTGCACTATTTTGAGAATGGGTATACTTAGAAATTGCATCCATAGCAAGATCATCTGTCAAAATAAGACCATCAAAAGATAAGTCTTTTCGAAGTATTTCATGAACTTTAGGCGAAAGTGAAGCTGGAAGACCATGATCCATGGACTCCACTATATTATGTGAGACTAAAATTGAAGGAACTTGCTCTTTAATACCTGTTTGAAAGGGCAAAAAGTCCTCATCAAGAAAATGCTCATAACTTCTCCTATCAATTGCAATCCCTGTATGAGTATCTCTATTATTACCATAACCAGGAAAATGCTTTAAACAACTAGCAAATTCTCTCTCGTTATAAAGTTTTACTATTTTTTGAATGTACTCACTTGTAACAGTGGCATTTTGTCCCAATGTTCTTTTATACATATAATCTTGTTCTTGAAGAGAAATATCGGCAACAGGAGCCAAATTAAGATTGACACCAACTTCTTTTAATAAGGCTATCTTTTCTTCTTCTACTTGAAGAATCAAATCAAAACCTCCTTCTTGATATAACTTTTGATTAGAAGGAAAACGACTACTTCGAAAACTCGAAAACTTACTCACTCGTGTGACCTCTCCTCCTTCTTCGTCTACTGCTATAACAAGAGGAATCTTACTTTTTTCTTGATAGGAATCTATTTTCTCACGAATAGATTTTTTATTTTCTTCTAAAAAATCCGGCGCAAATAAAACATAGCCACCTGGATGATACTGATCTAACTCATAAAAAACAGAAGAAGAATTCATTCTCGCTAAAAACACCTGCCCAACCATTTCTTCTAGGCTCATATCTTTCATTTGATTCTCTGCTTTCTGATAGTAGTTACCAAACAACGAACTATCATATAATTGTTTTTCTACTATTTCCTGAGAAGAATGACTAATAGGCAAAAACAAAGAAACTAATGCAAGCCATATCGTTCCCATTTTTAGTGCATCACTTTCTGAAACTCTTTTGGCGTATCACTGCAAAAAGTCATAACTTTTCCAAGCATTGGATGAAATATTTTAAGTCTCGAAGCATGTAAATAAAGACGTTTCCCCTCTGTTTTCTTTTGATACTTTTTATCTCCGAAAATAGGATTACCAATATGAGCTAGTTGAACGCGTATTTGATTTTTTCGCCCCGTTTCAATAAAAATAGTAAGAGCACTGAATCCATTTTTACTTTTATCCACTTTATAAGAAGTAATCGCTTCTTTTCCTTCTTTGGCCACATATACCAAATGAGTAGATGTCTCTTTGAGATAGTGACAAAGTCTAGCTTCTTTTTTCTTAGGAACACCTTCAACAATTGCCTTATATTCCCGTATACTGGCATATTGATCCCACTGCTCTTGAAATTTTTTCTGTGTTTTTTGGTCCTTCGCCAAAATAACAATCCCACTTGTTTCTTTATCTAATCTATGAAGAATAAAAACTTTACTCCCTCTTTTTTTCGCTTTCAAATACTCTCCTACCATATGATATAGTGTATTTTCTTTCTCTTTCGCTGTTGCCACCGTCAAAAGTCCACTAGGCTTATCTACTACAATAATATAATCATCTTCATAAAGAACAGAAAAAGGCAAATTCGATTTTTCCTTTGACTGAATCGTAATCATCATTCCAGGTTGTAATGGATAATCATATTGAGTTGTTCTAGTGTTATCAACATAAACACTACCATGTACCAAATATTGCTTTACTTTCTTTTTAGGTGCATCCATTACTTCATATAAATATTCTAAAAGTAAGGAATTTTTTGAAACTACATATCTTTTCATAATGCATCTCCTATCCAACTTTATTATAACGCATTTTAAAAATAGAAAAAAGAAAAAGTCAAACAAAGTTGACTTATAAAAACGGTAATTATTGAATTTCTTCTATTTTCATTAAGTTTGTTACACGAGATGATCCATTATTAGGGAAACCTCCAGTAATAACGATAACATCTTTCGTATTTAACTCCATATACTCTTTAGCACATGCCACACTTTTAGTAAGTACTTCATCTGTAGAATTACAAACTGGTAAAATCATAGGATATACTCCCCAGTTAAGAGCAAGACGACGTCCTGTTTTCTCATCTGGTACTAATGCAATAATTTCTGCATTTGGTTTTAAATTACTAATAAGACGTGCCGTATAACCACTAATAGAAGCAGCACAAATTAGTTTAGCATTCAAGTGATTAGCACTTTCCACTACACAGTTAGCAATAGCAACTTGTGTATTTTGAACAGTCTTTTCAGTATAATTAAAGTTGGCATATGGTTCTACTGTTTCACAAATATTAGCCATAGCTTGAACTGTTTCAATTGGATGTTTTCCGATTGTAGTCTCACCACTTAACATAACAGCATCACAACCATCTAATACAGCATTGGCAATATCACTTGTCTCTGCACGTTTTGGACGAGAATTTTCCATCATTGTCTCTAACATTTCTGTAGCAACAATCGCAATTTTACCCATTTTTCTACATGTTCTAATCATGTCTTTTTGAACAATTGGTAATAACTCACTAGCCATTTCTGTTCCAAGATCACCACGAGCTACCATAACACCATCAGAAACTTCCAAAATAGACTCTAAGTTTTTAACACCAAGTTCACTTTCAATTTTACAAATAATTTGTAAATCTTCGCGTCCATGTTCTTTTAATATTTCTTTAATTTCTAATACATCATCTTTTGATGATACAAAAGAAATAGCCAAATATTCTCCTCCATGCTCACAAGCATATTGAATATCAGAACGATCTAATTCACTTACATAAGGAATATCTAATGAAACACCAGGAACACTTAAACTCTTACGGTTTCCAAGAACTCCTCCAGTAATAATTTTACATGTAACTCCATCTGCTTCTTTGCTAATTACTTCAATTTTCATCTTAGCATTCTCAAGTAACATAAAATCACCAATACTTAAACTATCTAAAGCTTCAGGATGGTTAACAGTAAAACGTTCTTCATTTCCAAGACAATCTTCTTTAACGATACGGATTGTTTTACCAACAACAAGTTCAATAGAATCATTCTCTAACATTCCACTTCTAAATTCTGGTCCTTTTGTATCCCAAAGAATCGCAATATTTCTTCCTGTTCTCTTACGTACTTCTCTAACAGAAGAAGTTGCCTTTTCACGCTCTTCTAGTGTAGCGTGTGTAAAATTAATACGTGCAATATTCATTCCAGCAAGTACCATTTTCTCCATTACATCGGCATCATTACTTGCAGGTCCAATACTACAAACAATTTTTGTTTTTTTCATATTTTCATTACTCCTTTTCCGAACAGTTATCATTATACAATAAATTCTACAATTTGTATACTATTTTTTTAATATTAATGCCTTATCTTGAACATAAGGAAAACCATTTTGATAAGCAATTTCTGCTTTCGTAATTTCTTGTCCTAAATAGAAAGCGTGTTCTTTATTGCTAGTATAAAAACAAATATCATCACGAAGATTATTAGCACTAGTTGCTTGAAACTTTCTTTGTTCCATTCCTAGTTTATCATAAAGCGTTACTTGAATGCCTTCTTCATTTGTCTCGATGAAAAAAGACCCGCGTTCATCCTCTTCACAAAATAAAATATTCGCTTCCGTATAATATTTTAAACTCTCAAAATTTCGTTCATATATATGAGCAGAACCAGCGATGGTATTAACATAGCCCTTTCCTAAGTTTAATCTCTTACATAGTTCATCTTGGATTTTTAAAATACCATAAATATTTCTAGGATAAGCATTATATAAGTCATTAGAACGAAAATAAGCGGTCATATAAAGAAAATTATCTTGTACTACTGCTTGATATAAATTAAGGCAAGGTCCTTCATTGTTACTAGATTCCAAAATAGGATCCCAAAGAGTAGCTACTGCTCTTCTAGAATAAGGTGTCTTTCTTAATGTTTCAGTCATATATTCTAATTGGTCTACACCATGAAAATTACGAAACCGACTTCCATAAGTATATTTGATATCTGGTACCATTTCTTTGGATAATAAACTTTCTTCATATGCTACCAACTCTTCTTCTGTAATATCTAATTCTCCAATCATAGAAGGGTTCATCAATTCTTCATTCTTCACAATGATAGACAAATTAATCAACTCTAATTGTTCTTCATCATAATCAGAAAGCTTCCGATTTCCATAGGTTCCAATCAGTTTTAAGCTACGTTCCCAAGCTTCTTTTACTGTATTGGCGCGAATCATAAATCCTTGACGTTCACTCACCAAAGTATCATTCATCGCAATTTCCACTGGCTCTAAATCTAGTGTGTCTTGACGCCAAGGGGTTACCGAAATGTTTTGAATCACTTGGTTCAAATCTTCAGTTGAAACAAAAGAGATATGCTCTTTAAAGTAAGAACAAAACTCATGTATCATCGCTTCATTATAGTGAAACTTCTTTTGAAAAAGTATTTGCTCTGTTTCTAAAAAATTAAGAAATGCCTCAATACTTTCACATGTTTTATTATCAATATTAGAGTCTTTTAGAAAAATTAAATGACCAATATCGGGATTTAGAAAAAGATTTGCTATCACATAATTAATCCCATTTTTGGTATATAAA
>CAJUCU010000030.1:0-9452 GCA_910585335.1 uncultured Bacilli bacterium | reverse complement strand
TTTACTTACAAAGATAGCACTTTTACTTTGCTTCTATCGTTTTTACTTTATTAAGGCTTTCTTCCGTTAGATGTTCTAAAATCAAACTAGGCTTCTTCCACCCTGTTACAATACCAATTCCCTTATCAATAAAAGCATTATACAATACTGTATTCTTAAAATACTTCAACATAACCTCACTCTCCCTATTACTAGTCTAACATAGAAAACAACTTTTTTCAAAAAAAGTGTTGGCCTTTTTATATCAACACTTTAATACAATTAAAACAAAACATTTTTCCCATTTCCATATGAACGAAATTATCTATATTACACCCTGAAAAATTAAAGAGATTAGTATTTCGGCTATCATAAAATATCTACCTTTATGACAATCTATTTTATGACATATAAAAATCCACACGCTTTTTATTTCGTATAGATTTTTTTCAAGTCACTTATTCTATTCTTTTTCTGATTTCTGTCTTAAACTTTTTGTAGCAATTTCTGTTTTTAACATTTGGACAAAGTCTTCTGTTTTCATTGTTGTTGTATCTTTTTCTCCATGAAGACGATAACTAACTGTACCTTCTTCTTTTTCTTTATCTCCAAGTATTAAAGTATATGGTACTTTACTCGTTTGTGCTTCTCTCAAACGATACCCTAATTTTTCATTACGATTATCTAATTCTACTCGAATACCTTCCTTTTGTAATTCACAAACAACATTCTGAGCATAATCTCCTTGGAACTCTGGATTAACTGGGATTACTTTTACTTGTAGTGGGGATAACCATGTTGGGAAAATCCCTTTTGTCTCTTCAATCACAAAAGCAGTAAAGCGGTCAAATGTTCCAAATATTGCTCGATGTAAAACAACTGGTGTTTGCTTATTACCACTTGCATCAATATAAGATAACTCAAAGTTACGAGGAAGAAGGAAATCTAATTGACAAGTAGAAAGTGTTACATCTGGGCCTACAGCTGGTTTTACTTCTACATCTAACTTAGGTCCATAAAATGCAGCTTCTCCTGTTGCCTCAAAATATGGAACGTTTAAGTCATTCAATACTTCACGTAATTTATTTTCAGCTTTATCCCACATTTCATCATCATCAAAATACTTCTCTTTATCTTCTTTATCACGAAGGGAAAGTCTAAATTTATAATCCGTAATACCAAAATCACGATAAACATCCAAGATTAAATTAACTACTTTCTTAAATTCTTCCCCAATTTGATCTGGTGTCACAAATAAATGGGCATCGTTTTGACACATGCATCTAACACGTTCTAAGCCTTTCACCGCTCCACTCGCTTCATATCTAAAGTCAGTAGCAAACTCACCAATACGAATAGGAAGATCACGATAAGAATGCATTTTATTTTTATAAACTAACATGTGATGTGGACAGTTCATAGGTCGAAGAACAAACTCTTCTTCATCCACTTTCATCATTGGAAACATATTTTCTTGATAATGATCCCAATGTCCTGATGTTTTATATAAATCTACCGTTCCAACACATGGAGTATAAACATGATGATATCCAAGAGATTGTTCTTTCTGATAGATATAATTTTCTAACTCTTTACGAATAATAGCACCATTTGGTAACCATAAAGGCATTCCTGAACCTACTAATTGATGTGTCATAAATAATTCTTGTTCGCGTCCTATTTTACGGTGGTCTCTTTGTGCTGCTTCTTCCAACATTTTTAAATGATTTTCTAAATCCTCTTCTGTTTCATAGCACACACCATAAATTCGTTGTAACATCTTATTAGATGCATCTGCTTTCCAATAAGCACCACTTACTTTCAATAAACGGAAATACTTTAATTCCTTTACACTGTCTACATGAGGACCACGACAAAGATCAGTAAAATCCCCTTGGCTATAACAAGAAATCACTTGTTCTTCCTCATTCATTCGCTCAATTAAATCTATTTTATATGGATCATTTTTAAATTTTTCCAAAGCCTCTTTTTTACTCAATTCCTCACGAATGATTCTCTTACCATCTTTGGCGATTTTCTTCATTTCCTTTTCGATTTTTGCCAACTCTTCTTCTTTAATAACATCATCCCCTAGGTCGATATCATAATAAAATCCCTCTTCTATTACAGGACCTACCCAAAACATGGCGTGTGGATATAAATGTTTCACTGCTTGGGCAAGCAAATGAGCACAAGAGTGATTTAAAACGCTTAATCTTTCATCTTCTGTAATTTTTATCATATTATTTTCTCCTCGCTTTCCAATCTTTTATACGATAAATTTTTGTTTGTTCCGGCTGCTCTTTCTGGGATGTATCATTTTTATGAGCTTAAAAAGAAACAATTTTATTATAACAATTCGAATCACCATCTTTATTTTTAGCAACAGATGGCATCATATCCAAATATACTTCCATAACTTCAGCATACTTAAATAGCGCTTGCTGATTAATTTCCTCACATTTCGCATAAGTCAAAGTAGCAATCGCATCTAAAGATTCTACATCCTGAAAATACTTTTTTGCTATATTCGGAAGCATTTCATAACATCCATCAAAATCACGATACTTTACTGCTAATTTTTCCTCTAAGATATTTTTCAGGTTTTGATTCTTGGCCTCCTTCCACATCAATAATAACTGCAAACAACTTTTAGTATCTAATCTCTTGGATAATTCCTTTTGAACTTTTTCTAGATCTGTCATATAGTTACAAGAATGTAAAAGTCCAATTAAATAATAATTTTCTAAATCTGTTAATTTTTTTCTATAAACACCCACTATATCACCCTTTTCTATTATAGTATAAAGCATCCGTTTTAGAATAAACCTTTACCTGTACTCCCTCATTCGTCAAATTTTCATTAGTAAGTAAAAAATTCAAATTCTCTCGAAGTGGATTTTGATATGCCAAGATGCGGGCTTTTTTAAAAGAATCTTTAGAACTTTGACTTTTTTAGTCTCTTCTCTTACTAATAAATAATTTCCTCTTACTACATCTTCCGTAGCAATCTTAGAAAACGCAATAGAACGCGGAACAGGATACCCTTTTTCTTCTAGATAGTCCTTCATCATTTAAATAAGGAACTTCTAAATAATAATTCATATATTCTCTAATTCCAATTGTATTTTTTACGGAAACTGTTTTCTTCATTAATCTCTCTCCTTTAAAACAAAAAACTCCTACTATATTAGTAGGAGTGCATAAACACGGTACCATCCATTGTTTCACTTAATTCTTATATAACGGTTTTACCCGGAATCACTTTTAATAATTCTACTCAAAAGGGAGTAACAACTTAAATCTTTATTCATTTACACCAACCATGAACTCTCTTAAAAAGAACACTAAGTTATCATATCCTTCATCACTGTATTTCAACACCGATAACTAAATATTACCACACTTTCTTAAATAGTCAAGTTTTTTATAGAATTTATCTACTTTCTCTAGTAAGAAACACTATTTCCGACGGTTTTCACTAACCAGACTCATATCAACACTTAAATATTTAATTCGTTCCACTATTCTTCTTGCCTTTACTTTATCTGTTGTACTAGCGGTTACACTTAAATTATTTTCTAATTCTAAAAGTGTTAAATTAGAAGTAAAAAAAGTAGGAAGATTCTCATCCATTCGATATTGCAAAATTGGCCCTAAAACTTCATCTCTACCCCAAGGAGTTACGTTTTCCGCTCCAATATCATCTAACAATAAAAGAGGTACCTTTTTAATATAAGAAAACCGCTCTTCATAATCACTCCCAAAAGATGACTTGAGACTACGAAGAAGTTCTGGAAAGTATACTAGTGCACTTTTATTCCCTTTTTTTGCTAGTTCATTAAATAAAGAGGCTATTAAATAAGTTTTTCCAGACCCAAACGATCCTGTTAAATATAATCCTTTTCCCTTTTTTTCTTTTGCATACCCCTCCATAAATTCTTTAAAATACTTAATAATAGGAAGACGAGCTTTATCATCTTTATATATATTCTTAAAAGATGCTTCCTGTAACTCCTTCGGAAGACGAAAAAATTCTATATTCTTTGTGTAAGAGTTTTTTTCTAAATATGCATTATATTGAGGGCAAGCAATATAAGAAAATAGAATCTGACGACCATCTTCTTCTGGTGTATAACGATATCCCTTCATTTGATTAGAACAACAAGAAAGACCTTTACAATTTCTACAATTTTCATACTCTAAAAAACTATCTTCTAAACTAGAAGTATATTTCATTAAAGTTTCTTCGTTTATCCCTAAGGAGTAAACAAAATCTTTAAAGTCTTTATTACTACACGCTTCCATAAATGTTGTTTTCAAACTTTCTTGATTTACTTTATCAATAACACTACCAATACTCTTCATAACTTGCCTCCATTTATGTTTATTATACTATAACTAGAACAAGAAAAAAAGAACTAGTCGTTCTCTTTCTCGTGAATTTCATCAATTATTTTTTCAATTTTCTCACCATAAGCAATAGATTCATCATAGAAAAACTTCAACTCTGGTGTATGCCTAATTTCTACTCTTTCACTTAATTTCCCACGAATAAATGCCGCTGCATTATTTAATTTTTCTAATATCTCTTTTTTCTTTTCTTCTTCTAATACAGTAACATAAACTTTGGCAAAACTTAAATCACTTGTAATATCGCAACCAGTAATAGTTACAAAACGAATATCTTCATCTTTTATTTCAGTCATTAAAATCATACTTAACTCTTCTTGAAACGTAGATTCTAATCTTTCAATTCTAATATTTGCCATATTCTTTCTCCTTATTTCCTTGGTAAATTGGTTTTTATAAAAACTGGAGTTACATTACTTGATTCTACTGCAATCTGCATTACTGGATTGCCATTCTCCATTTTTTCATAATAAGAAGTACAACACTGTGTTCCTCTTAAGAAATAATGATACTCCATATTATATATTTTACTAATTTCTTTTGTATGTCGATCCATCACTATAATAAGTTCATCTGTTTGAAACACACTTTTCATATTTTTATTTTCTTCTGTGAATTCATAGATGATATCTTTTTTGCTATTATTACCATCATCTATATCAATATAACTACAGCATAAGAAAACTTTATCATGATCACTCTTTACTACTTGTAAAAAACTGTTTTCATTTACTAATTCTTCTTTTAAAATCTGCATTTTTACTTCCCATCTCTAACTATCTTTTTATTTCCACTAAGTCATACACTTCAATAACATCATTTTCTTTATAATCTTGACAAGACTCTAAAGTAAGACCACAATCCATTCCTTTTCCAACTTCCTTCACTTGGTCTTTTTCTCTTTGTAGTGTTTTAATCTTTCCTGTATAAACGACAACGTTATCTCTAATAATTCTAGCATTACTACTATTTTTTATAGTTCCATTTGTCACATGACATCCTGCAATTAAGCCTACTTTTGAGAATTTAAAGATTTGACGAATTTCTAGGGTTCCAGTTACTTTTTCCTCATATTCCGGATCTAACATTCCCTTCATCGCTGCTTCCATTTCCTCTACAACTTTATAAATAATATCATAATGACGAATTTCGATTTCTTTTTCTTTCGCTAAATCCATTGTTTTAAGAGAAGCACGAACATTGAATCCAATAATAATAGCATTAGAAGCTTGGGCAAGCACAACATCACTTTCTGTAATAGCACCTACTCCTCCTCGGATTACTTGAATACGTACTCCTTCTACTTCAATTTTTGCAAGAGAAGAACGAACGGCTTCTAGACTTCCTGCTACATCGGCTTTTAAAACTATATTGATTTCTTTAATACCAGTTTTAATTTGGCCAAATAAATCTTCTAACGTCATACCACTACGGTTAGTATCTTTTTCTTTTGCACGAATTTTTCTCTCTTCTGCAATAGATTTTGCTTGTTTTTCTGTTTCGAATGCCATAAATTTATCTCCTGCCGAAGGAAGAGAAGAAAGTCCTGTTACTTCTACTGGCGTAGATGGAAGTGCTTCAACAATATTTTGTCCTAAATCATTTTTAAGTGTTCGAACCTTTCCACTTGAAGTCCCAACAACAATAGGATCTCCAAGACGAAGTGTTCCATTTTGAATCAGTAAGCTTACAACAGCTCCTAAATGTTTATCCATGCGAGATTCAATCACAGCTCCTGTAGCATAACGCGCTGGATTTGCTTTATACTCTTCCATTTCAGCAATTAACAAAATATTTTCTAAAAGAGCATTTACCCCTTCTCCTGTTGCTGCTGAAATCTTATTGACAATGGTATCTCCACCCCATTCTTCTGGTGTTAATCCGTTTTCAGCAAGTCCTGCCATAACACGGTCCACATCTGCGTTTTCTTTATCGATTTTATTAATAGCCACAATAATTGGAACTTTAGCTGCTTTCGCATGGTCAATTGCTTCCCTAGTTTGTGGCATTACTCCATCATCTGCTGCAACAATGATAATAACGATATCAGTAACAGAGGCACCACGTGCTCGCATTTCAGTAAATGCTTCATGACCTGGAGTATCAATAAATGTTATTTTCTTATCATTGCAAGTAACAGAATAAGCACCAATAGCTTGTGTAATTCCACCAGCTTCTCCACTAGCCACATTACTTTTACGAATAGCATCTAAAAGTGTTGTTTTTCCATGATCAACATGTCCCATAATAGTCACTACTGGAGGACGCTCAGTTAAATTCTCTGCTGCTTCTTCAATTTCATATTCTTCAAAATTAGAAATATCTGCTGACTCTTCTTTTTTTAATATTTTATTATAATCACTTATGATTACTTCTACTGTATCATAATCAAGTGACTGATTTTGATTTGCCATCATCCCTAGTTGCATCAATTTTTTGATAATCTCTGAGGAAGCAACATCTAAAGCAGCTGCAACATCAGATACTGTCATTCCTTCTTTATAAAGAATCGTATTTTCATCTTGCTCTTGTTCATTACTTTGTAGTTTTTCACGATGTTTATAAATCTTTTTACGTTCTTTTAAGAAGTCTTTTTTAGTATCATTTTTCTTTACTGCTTTCGATTTTACTTTTTCAAAACTTCTACTTTCATCCAAATCAATATTTGTTTTTTGTGCTAAATCCAAAGCTTTATCATAAGTTAATTCCTCTTCTAGCTTTTCTGCTACCTCTTCATCATCAATATCCCCATCTACATAATCCACTTGATCTTGTAGTTCATTATCTAAAAGAGTGATATCATCATCACTAAGAGCACTTTCTTCATTTTCATAAGAAATTCCAATTTTATCACATAAAGCTTTAATCTCTTCTACTGTTTTACCCACATCTTCTGCATATTCTAGTAATGTCATCATTCTTCTTCACCTCGCTTTTTCTTTATTATTTCTTCAATTTCTTCATAAGTATTTTCATCAATACTACATTCTAGTCGTCTTTCTAGAATTTTACTCTTCTTTGCCTTTGCAAGTGTTTCAAGATCTAGTTTAAGATAGGCACCGCGACCATTTTTCTTTCCACCTTCATCTATCACTACTTGTCCTTCTGGCGTACGAACAATGCGTAATAAGTCTTTTTTAGGAAGTTGTTCTTTGGTAACTACACAAGTTCTCATTGGTATTTTTCTTACTTTCATTCCTACTTCCTCCTTTTTTATTTTAGTCTTCGCGTCTTAAATTAATTCCTTCACTTCTTGCTTGTTCATAGTTTTTAATATCGATTTTATAATGAGTCAAGCGACTAGCAAGTCGAGCATTTTGACCACGTCTTCCAATAGCAAGAGAAAAATTATCATCATCTGCCACTACAATGGCCTCTTGTTTTTTAGGATCTGTAATTAAAACAGATAAATCTTTAGCAGGAGAAAGTGCGTTTTCAATAAACACAGCTGGGTCCTTATCATATCTTATGACATCAATCTTCTCTCCATGCAACTCTTCGATAATTCTAGCAATACGGCTTCCTTTTTCACCTATGCAAGCACCAATTGGATCTACATTAGGATTTTCTGAATATACAGCTACTTTACTACGAGCACCAGCATCTCGTGCAACACTGTATAAAAGAATCGTACCATCAGATAATTCTGGGATTTCAAGTTCGAATAAGCGTTTTACAAAACCATAATGATTGCGTGATAATAAAACCAATAGGTTCTTACCGTTATTATCTACTTTTGTTACATAAACTTTAATTTGACTACCCATTTCAATTTTTTCACCAGGAATAATATCTTTTTTAGGCAAAATTCCATTCGTTCTTCCAAGATCAATAAAATAATTATCTGTATCTTCTAAAGCAACAGTTCCAATTAATAGTTCATCTTGCTTATCACCGAATTCATCCATAATACTATTTCGCTCAGCTTCTCTTATTTTTTGAACAACTACTTGTTTGGCAGTCGAAGTGGCAACACGTCCAAAGTCTTTTGGTGTTACTTCAGTATCAATTGTATCACCGACTTCTAATGTTTTATTAATCTTTTTTGCATCAGTTACTTTAATTTCAATTTCTGGATTAAAGAAAGAGATTCTCTTTTCCTCTTTGGCTTCTTCTCCTTCTTCGTCTGTATCTTCTGCTTCTTCTATTTCTTCCTCTTCTTCATCTTCATCAGTATAGTGTTCAAATAAATAGTCTTCATATTCTTCTTTTGTCATCTTATCATCATCCACTACTGTTAAATAAGAATAAACTCGAATTTCTCCTGTTTCACGATCAATAGATACTTTCACGTTAGTTTTAGATTTGAAGTTTTTCTTATAAGCAGAAGTAAGTGCTAGTTCCATAGCATCATAAACGACATCTGGATCAATATTTTTTTCTTTAACAATATTATCTACTGCATTTAAAAATTCTTTACTATTCATTGCTATCTTCTCCCTTCTCTTTTGAACTAATGTCTAGTACATATTCTCCTTCTATCAAATCTGCTTCATCCATAATAGGATTAATAATGCGAGACGCTTCTGTAATTAAATCTAAATCTATGATGTCTTCACTATCTAAAATAATATTCAAAGATGTTATATTCTCTTCCTTGCTAATATATGCCTCACTTACAAATAATCCTAAATCACAAATAGCAGAATCGACTAATTTTTTGACTGTTTCTGTCATATTCTTCACCTCCTAAGAAATGAAAGAGCGGGACTTTTCTTGTTCCCACTCCTTTCTGTTTCCTATTATAGCACAGATATAATAAAATACCAAATATTTTTTATATTGCCTATTGCAAACAATTTTCTACCATTTTTCTTATTTTTTATTTCTCTACAGTTTTTCTATCTCTTCTTTTGAAAGAGAAGTAGATTTTATAATGATTTCTATATCAACTCCAGCTTCTTTTAATGATTTTGCAATTTCTATCTTTTCTCTTTTCATCCCTTCTTTTTGTCCTTGTTCAAACCCTTTTTTGATTCCCTTTTCTATTCCTTTTTCTATTCCTTCTTCTCTGGCATGTCTTATCCTGTGATACTCCATCGCTTCATCATATAACTCTT